>CAZULF010000008.1:0-34549 GCA_964621215.1 uncultured Legionellales bacterium
GACTCCCCTTTTTCCATGCGTGAAATTGGCCGCCGATTTCAAGAACACGGGTTTTTAGTCCGATCAGTACTTTTGCCGGGCCATGGTACCGTCCCAGCTGACTTACAATATGTTACGATGGAAGATTGGCTGGAAACGGTAAAATTTGGCTTTGATAGCCTGGCACGGGATGTTGATAACATATGGGCGGCGGGATTTTCCGGCGGCGCCAGCTTAGCGTTACATCATGCACTAAAGGATGTCGATATCACCGCTATGATCACTGTTTCCCCCTCGTTGCGGCTCTGCAATCCTTATGCCCGCTACGCGCGTTTATTGCGATTATTAAGTCATTATGCCAACATTCCCATTTGGCTGGATGCACTGGATAATGACGATTACACAAAATACGGTACGTATCCGGTTAATCTAGCCGCACAAGCTCATCGTCTAGCTCACACTGTTCATCACTTGTTAGAAACACAGACTTATGACCATCCGCTATGGATGGCACTTTCCGCTGATGATGAAACCACTGATAGTCATCTTGCTAGAAAAGTATTTTTAAAACAACCCCATACAGCTAATCGTTTATTATGGTATTGCGCTGAGCCTCAGCTCTCGATCGAGCCGCGCGTAATACATCGCAATAGTGCATTCCCTGATGAGCATGTTTTAGATTTCTCTCATACTTCCATGCAAATATCACCGGAAAATCCGCATTATGGTCGCATGGGCGATTATGTCCCACCGTTATATACGCCCAAAAACGATATTCAAGATCGAACTATTTATCGTGGCGCACTAACTAAAAAGAACTTGGCAAAACACGTTATGCGACGACTAACTTATAACCCTGATTATGTTTTTATGATGTCGCAATTGGATGCGTTTATTAAACAGGCCTCAACATTATGTCATTAATAAATTTTCGCGATGTTTCGATTAGTTTTGGCAATCAACCATTGCTAGATAAAGTCAGCTTTTCTATCGAAGAAAAAGAACGTATTTGTATATTGGGCCGTAACGGCACCGGCAAGTCTACCCTACTGAAAATTCTACAAGGTGGGATTATTCCCGATAGTGGTGAAATATCCCAACAAAGCCATGTGATCATCGCTCGCTTAGAGCAAGATGTGCCTGACTCTATCACAGGAACAGTCTATGATGTGATTACCGCAGGATTAGGTGAGCAAGGTAAAATGTTATCGACTTATCAAAAACTCAGTGCAAAACTAACAGAGCCCTGCGAGCCAGAGGTATTAGAAAAATTACTGCATGAATTACAAGTAGCGCAACATGCATTAGACAAGTTTCAAGCCTGGAATCTTTCACATAAAGTTGATAATGTTATTACGCGTCTTGATTTGCCGCGCGAACAAAACTTCGCTGAATTATCCGGCGGCTTAAAACGTCGTGTGTTACTAGGACAAGCATTAGTTTTAGAACCGCATGTATTATTGCTGGATGAACCTACCAACCATTTAGATATCGAAGCCATTACTTGGCTAGAAAATTTTTTATTAGACTTTAATGGCACGACTATTTTCATCACTCACGATCGCGCTTTTTTACAACGTTTAGCTACACGCATTATTGAATTGGATCGTGGGATGTTACAAAGCTACCCAGGTAGTTATCAAGCGTATATTGAACGCAAACAACATGAGCTAGAAATCGAAGCGACACACAATCAATTATTTGATAAAAAGTTAGCGCACGAGGAAGTATGGATCCGTCAAGGCATTAAAGCGCGCCGCACCCGCAATGAAGGTCGTGTGCGCGAGTTAGAAAAATTACGTGAAACTCGCATGGCGCGTCGCGAGGTCACGGGCAAAGTCAATATGCAGTTACAACAAGCTGCTATTTCAGGAAAATTAGTCGTCGAAGCTAAAAATATCGATTACATCTTCCAAGATAAAATTTTGGTGCATAATTTCTCTACCACTATTTTACGCGGCGATAAAATTGGTCTTATTGGTCCAAATGGCATCGGTAAAACGACTTTGCTTAAATTATTACTCGGAGAGCTAGAACCGCAAAAAGGTTCCATACGACATGGAACAAAATTAGAGGTCGCTTATTTTGATCAGCTACGCGCACAATTAGATGAAGATAAAACTGTGGCCGATAATGTGAGCTATGGCGACCAATATGTCATGGTCAATGGCAAGTCTACTCATATTATGGGATATTTACAGGATTTCTTATTCTCACCAGAGCGTGCGCGTACACCCGTGCGCGCATTATCTGGAGGAGAGCGTAATCGCTTATTACTGGCGCGATTATTCAGTAAACCGTCCAATGTATTAGTCATGGATGAACCCACCAATGATCTTGATTTAGAAACACTGGAACTACTAGAAGAGTTATTAATCAATTATCAAGGCACTTTATTGTTAGTGAGCCATGATAGAAGCTTTTTAAATAATATCGTCACCAGCACCATGGTATTTGAAGGTAATGGTAAAATTAATGAATATATCGGCGGATATGATGACTGGTTGCGACAACGAACTGCAGCAGCTATAACTCCACCCCCTGTAGCAGTCAAAGAAACACCCGCTGTTCCTGAAAAAAGCATAGGAAAAACACCTACTCCATCCTCTAAAGAAATACGTGCTATCGAACAGAAAATTGAAAAACTCGAAGCACGGCAAGCCCTGCTGCAAACTGAACTCACCGAACCTAGCCTCTATGAGCCCGCTCAAGCCACAAAACTCGCCGCCTTGCAAAAGGATTTACAGAAAGTTACGGATGAATTAGCTGAGCTCACTGCGAAGTGGGAGCAGTTGTATGGTAACTAGGGAGACAAAATGACAGCCTCTGATCGATCACTTTCTTGTTCTTTTTTCAAATCAAGACTTTTATCAACATTGCTAGATAGAAATATAAATCGATTACGCACTACTTTGGTATCTCGCGTTGACATAGATTCAAATTGCTGTTTAATCATTTCTGAAGCACCATATGCATAGGGAATAGTTCGATCTAAGGATTTATTATCTAGTCTTAATAAAATTTCATGCGCCACAATCGGACCACATGAAATTTTGTCTACTTTCGATTGTCGACTAGTTAAATAAGGACTTTGAGGAAAATTTAGCTGAAAGTTAATTTCACTTACATTAAATTGGTTAATTAAATTTTTTTGAGTTTCTATGCTAATCGAGCCACTCCCCTTAGGATTGTGTAAATAAAAATTAATTTTGTTCTTACAATCACTAGTCTTTATTTGAATTTCTAATGTTTGCCAATGATTTTTTTCCAAATCTAAATACGGTATAAGCAATTTAACTGGCAAATGATCCGAGGTTGGTAAATTTGATACCGCTTTTTCAATATATCCGGCTAGTAAAGCCGTTTCAGATGAAAGCAATGGAGCTAAAACATACGCTGAGTCAGAAGCATTCGACAGTTCAGATATATCGATATAGCTGTGTATTAATTGCTTACCTCGTTTTGCGAGATAATCTTTTAATATAATAGTCATTATATCTACAGTATAAAAACAAGAATAATAATCTAAATGGTTTCCCACATCTACATTATAAATACCTCCTCCAGCTTGATCTCCTCGACGTCTTGCAATTGCATTTTGTCGTCCTAATCGCCTAATTTCTACATTAGCTTCATCTAACTCGCGCTGGAGTTGTTCTATCCGCGCGCCTTGTACATTAGCTCGTTGCAGCTCGCCTTCTAAACGACGAACGTTCGCTTCTAATTCGTTTATCCTAGCATCTTTTCTTTGTCGTTCTTCAGCAAGTCTACGTTGATGCTGACACTCCTCTGCTTCTCTATCCCGAGAAGATAAACGAGAATCAATCTCTCTTATACCTAGTGTTCCTCCCAATGCTACAGCTATTGCACTTAATCCACCAAATCCTGCAGCAATAGGCAAAGTGACCGGAGCAAAAAGAAGTGCCCCACCAAAAACTACCCCTCCCGTCACTACAGTAGCAACGACTAGAGCTGGAATTTTTACCCAATTCCAAGCACGTCTCCACCAACTCATAATTTTAGAATCCTTTTAGATAGGTAAGGCCTTAGATTCTCCAGCCTCTAATGCGCTAAGCTGTTGGTCTACTATGTCTTGTTCTTTATCTAAAACATCCAGACAAATGCCAATAGCTTGATTACGTTCATCAAAGTTATCAGGACTAAAAGTCGTTTCGGATTGCATAGCTCTACTTTGCCCAGAGCCAGACCACATAGTGCCATACGAAGGAGTTGAAGTATTACTCTGTGTTAATTTCTCAACTTTCTTTTTATTTTCTTGATGTAATTTTAGTACTTCTTGAGTCTGTTGTTCAACGATATCGAGTTGTTTGTCTAACTCTTCATTTTCTTGTTTTATTTCTTCCAGGTCTAACTGATGGCGTGCACGCATTCTTTGCGTTTTTTCCGCTTCAGAAGCTTCATTACTTTTTATACATCGAAAAATTCCCCATAAACCAACAATTGCTCCTACTCCAGCTAGCGTTGCAATTAAACCTATTTCAGCACTTTCTTGCATTTCTCTTCCCCTTTTTCAGATTAAAATAACTCTTACTTGTCATCACTTATCATTCTACTTTAAATTATTAGCCCCCTTCATTTCATGGATTTTTTCTCGCCATCCGATTTTTCTGAGATAGCACTATTTTGTTGGTTATTAGTTGAAGTCGGCGATTCTATACTCGGACTAAAAAATTGATACACATTTACCATTACATCTCCTGCATTCTTAGGCAAATCAGCAAAAAATTTTATGATTTTTGCAGATGCCACGGCTTCTTGGGTGGCTTGATTCCAATCTGAATATGCTTTGTATTCACAGTAATCTTTCCAACTGATTGACTCTGTGGGATCATAACGATATAGCTCCGGGTGTGTCTGTTGCCATTTTTCATTTTGCTCTATCACTCTATCCGCCATGTATCCAGCATATTTTAATGGAATTGTATAACGTGCAGGAAGCATGATAATCGCATCTGCAAATGTTCTTAAAGCTGCATCTCTAACAGCATTAGGATTATTATTTCCATTTTCACTAATCAAATGCGCAGAATAAGTAGCACCTAAATCAAGTGCTTTAAATATTTTACTTGCTTCTTTAGCTCCACATTTAGCAAGATATTCCGCTAGTTCAGCATAAGTTAAAGATGTAACATCTAAACCGGCCTCTATCGCAAAATCAGCAATTACATCGCGTTGAGTATTATTTTTATCTGGTATTTCCTGGGTTGCAATACTTTCCGGATCGCCTGAGGATGATGATACTTCTTCAACGGCACTGTCGAATTTTTCCTCTAAAACTGTTTGATTGTTATCAATTACATTTACACTGGATTGTGCTTTCACATCGTTGTTTTCAGACGAAATGGTTGTATCGCCCATATCCTCATTTGTTGGCACTTTCATTTGCTCTTCTTCACATTCATCAGTAGCTATCAACCTATCTTGTTCTGTAACTGGTCTTGGTGGCTCTGGTTTCTTAGCAAAAAATGAATTCGGATTAACAACCGGCACATCGATATTTAATCGAGTTTTTTTGTTCTTAGTAACCTTGTATCCATCACTATCCGCCGTATGTATTTGGCCTGATAACGATTCGTATTGAATATTTGTTGCTTCTGTGCCATGGTAAGTGGCCTGTTGGCTTGCCTTAAAATCCTCTGTACGCATGCTTACGCTAACCACATCTATGGGTTTAAATGCTCCTACTGATTCACTCGTGCTAGAGTTTTCACTTAGAGCATCTACAACGCTGTTTACATTTGCAGAAATACCAATATGACGATGTTTTTTATAGTCATTAACTTCCGTATTAGTCATGTTTGTCGTTTTATAATTATTAACTCCATCAGATGTGATTTTTCCACCGTGATTAATAGTTGTTTCTACGTTAAGTATATGTTCAGCATCATGGTTGATACCTGCTCTTGCGTGCAAACTGCTGGTTTCCGATGTACATGCACCTTTACTATTATCCTGACTGAAAGAAACTTGACCGCCAGAACTTACTGATACACTGACAGATTTATTATGATACGTATCTTGTCTTGTAGTGATTTTTAACGTCCCGATATCGCCAGTCACTGTGTTTGCATCTACATGAGCCGCATCTAACTTTACATCTTGCACTTCTAAATGCAAATTACCACCAACATGAGTATTTTGATACTGCCAATGACTCGCCTTTGCGTCTGCTTTAGTATAAGCTCCCCCACCAGAAACAACATCACCCGTTACTTTAACACCCACGGTAACTGATTTCTCTTCATAGGAATAAGTGCTTTTAAGTTCACGTCCTACAAGTTCAAGTTTAGCCGCTTTCACGCTCATGTCTTCTGTAACATTAATATCGACACCATCAAAAAGAACTATATCCCCCGCTTCAACCTCTAAGCTCCTTTTATGAACGGCGCCTGGAGCTGTATCTTGATAATTGGTTTTACTTTTTCGTTCCGAATAAGTAAAATTAATTGATGGATCAAAAAATTCATTGGCTCCAACAGCATTCATAGCTTGGGCAGATAGCATATCTGCTCGATACGCCGAAGACCAAACATTACCGGTATTATAGGCCGCCAAACCCAAATTCCATGAATTAGCCATCCATTCTGAGGCTGAATTAGAATGAAAAAGTCCGTTTGCTTTATCAAAAATAGGGTCGACAAACCTTAAAAGGTCATAAACACTATTACCATGGCCGTATCTATCTAACAAAGGTGTCGAAATGCTAACGCCGCTGCATTTTTCTTCTATGGTATGATTTAAGGTATCTGCAGAGAAAAGAACTGACCCATTTTTAGCAGACATTTTAAAATCACCATCGCCCAATAAAAGAGTATTTTTCCCTATAATGCTTCCTTCTGTTGAAACTAAACGTGAAACTCCAACATCATAAATTACGACAGGTTCAACATGTTCATGGGTTTCTTTTTTTGTGTGCTTATTAAGCCCCCATAGATTTTCAGTTTTTTTCTTCTTTTTATCAGTATACTTTAATCCGTATAATTCAATATCATCACGCGCATAAACCTCAGTGCCATGATGAGTAATGAAATCCGCAGCCGTTGCTTTAAATCCACCCTCTTCACATACGAAAATATTTTTATTTCCAATTACTTGCCCTTTCCCAACGACGGTAGTCGTTTTTTCTTTCTCTGTTTTCTTGCCATACCACTTTCTCTTTTTTTCTTTTTCTGACACGTAGGTATGATGATAAGCATTACTTTCAAAACCTTGTCGTGCTTCAATATAGTTCACATTATCGCTGATAATAGTTGATGCGTTGTTAATGATTTTCCCATCTGCTCTTAAGTAAAGTCCGATACCATCTTGGTTTATGCCTGTGCCTCCTGCAAGCACAGCGGGAATAAAGTCTTTTCTCTCACCATATTTACCTTTAGTTATAACTACATTACTTTCATTTATAATATGTCGCTTTGCTACTGCCGCTAAATACTCAGTCCCACGAATTATTCCACCATGGTTTTCAATATTGCTCACGGTCGACTCTAAATCAGTAATTCTACCGTGGAATGACCCACCATTACCCGCATTATCTCGCAAACTTGAGTGTAGTTGATTAAAAACTTGTGAACCACGAGTTATATTTTTAACCTCTCCCGCTTTAACGAAAATTCTATCGCCGCGAACATCACCACCCACATTATGATAAGCTAGTTTGGCGGTTAGACCCACATCTTGTTTTGCGATGATTTTGCTTGTCGTATACAAACTCGCAGCAGAATCTGCATAAACATTTTGTGCAGATAAATCACCAAATAATAGTATATCGCCTGTAGTTGATTTGAAGCTTAAATCATACTGCGTTTGATAATTTGTTTGCATTTTCATGCTATGTGCTTCAATAGACAATCCACAATCTCGTTGGATAGCTTTATCAAGATTAATTCCATCCCGTAGACTTACACCTAACCAATGTGAAGCTTGAATTTGGCTATATTGATCCACACCTCTGATTAAGTCCTCTGCATTAGCAATGTGATCATACTTTATATAAAGTCGATCTGAATTTATCATACCCTCAAGTTTGCCTGTTTTTCCGCTAATCTCTAAATAATTATCCCCTGTTTTCTCTTCCACTGTCATAGTTGCACTTTTTTGCACATCCATTTCTTCCTTAGCTTGCATAAATACACTTCCACTATAAGTAGTGGAAGCTTTATTTGCGACATTCTTTCCTTGCACAACGACATCTTTTAACTGTAAAGTCGCTTCTTCTCCTAATTCGATATGCTCTTCTGCCTCTAATTTTGTATTTTTTGCATTAAACTCTGAATTAACACTAATAGTTTCGCCTTTAATTACTGCCGCGTCTGTTTTAATCCCGCTACCTTTTTCAAAATTAATTTGTTTTCCATTAACCTCAAGAAAGTTATCTGCACTCTCTGTAGATGCAACTGCAATTGAGCCTCCCTCTTTAATAGCAACTCCTTCCATCGCATTTATACCTAAGTAGCCCGAATAATTAATCTTGCCCTTATCGTTTATATTATTAGCTTCAAAAACACAATCTCGTGTTTCTATTTCTGCATTATTGCCGATGTCTAATGTTTCAGCGATTTCTTTTTTGAAGTTTGCCAATTTAAGATTACCATCAATATCCGCATTTCTAGCTCGTATTAACCCTGAATCAGATGTCACATGACTTCCTTTTTCCATAATAACTTGATCACCTTCAACAACTAACACATTTTGAGGTACTTTCACTTTGGTATCAGGATCTAATGTTTCGGCTTCATTTACAGCAGGCACCATCGGGTCTGATTCATTTGTTAAATTTGCCGAATCCTCTATTTTCGTATTTGTAACAGTATTGTTGTCCGCAGTTTTTTCTACAATCACTTCCTTAAAAGCTCCCTCACAAACTGGATCAACCCTCAAATTTAATGCTTCCGCTAGAGTTACTTTTTCCTTACCTCGAATGGCAAAATATTCTTTATATTGAATATCACCATTAACGTATACATTCTTCCCTTGTATGGATGAGTTGGTTGCGTAAGTTTTAGTATCTTTATCAAAATTCACATCCCCAGAGTAATCAAAATTAAAATTATCTATGTTTATATTTCCGTTTAAATTAGCGCTGACTCCGCTAGCATTACCATTATATAAATATAATTGACTTGATTTTCCCAAATGAAAATGCTCAAAATCTAAATTTGCTTTTTGATAATTAGCTAGTAATCCATTATTTTGAAAATATTCCCCAGATAAGACTAAACTATTTCCGGCTATTGCTCCTGCGTTGTACATATATCCAGTATTATGCACTAGTGATTGAACACCTACTTGACAACCTGTATTGACTGAGACTAAATCATTTTGATAAATATTTTGCGATAACATCACTCCTGCATTAATTCCTACAGCTGAGTCTACTGATAAATTAGGACCCAAAACAGCAGCAACGCCCTGTGCTGCAGAGCTCCAAGAAAATTTATCAAAATCAACTTTCATGTCTGTCCAATTAAAATTAGATATTTCACTCCTCATTCCCATTAGAGAATTACCCATATTAAAGGCAGAAATTCCAATGTTTTTAATAGAGAGTACTGTTGGTACAATATCTTTCATTTCCCACGATTTTTTTTGTGTTAAATTATAGAGAGGAACCATGTCAGTCCATTTTTTTTCACCTTTGTATACTTCGAATAAACTTCTTGCGCTTTGATAGGCTAAACTCCCTGCCATAAAACTAAAGTTAATAGTAGACGCCATTTTAGGCATGGCCAAACTTAATATCGTCTTAGAAGCAGACAATAAATGCTGCGGCGAGAAAGCAACGCTCAAACTAGTTGGAACACTTGGTAGCACTAATCCTGCATTGCAACCTATAAGTGAACTGATATTTGCATTATAGGACCGTAAAGAACCTAGAAAATTAAGATCAACAAAACTCTGCATCTGTAGCATATCACGACCATGTATATCACCTAACATATTGACATTTAAGCAACTAGTTAACGCAACATTATTCCCCCCGATATGACTGAAATAATTAACTAAATATTTATTTGAATCAATAATGGTGTTTTTCCCACCACTAATCCATCCTAACTCATTTAAAAACGTTTCAGAATCAATTTTTAGGGTATCAGTTAGCGAAATAACACCTAGATTATGCATGGCGTCAGTTTCTATAAACAAACTCTCGCCACCTACTTTACTCAAAGGAGAAACAAAAACCGTTCCTTTTGCATTCATCTGCAATTTGTTAGCATTAACCTTCGCACATAAATTCATCTTTATGTCTTTTTGTGCATCAACTATAGATTGTGTCCCACTAAAGACATTGGAAATATTAGCATTTTTACATGTCATTTTAGTGGTGACCATTTGAGTTTCTGCAGCAACATTATTAGTAAAATCTTGTTTAAGCTGTATTTCTGATTTTTCCGATTTTAGTTTTTTATTATTTTTAAAATTGGCTGCAGCAAGTGCTGATTCTACCACATGAATATTACCGTAGTTATCTATGTCATTGTTAACATCCATATTCGATTTGTTAGCTTTTAGGTCGCCAAATACCATTGCGCTTTTTGCTTTTAAAACACTTTCGCTCAATGTCTGCACTCCTTGAACAGTATATTCTCCAACTTCCAATATTGATTTTTTGCTGATTTTGGATGGTCCTGAAAAAGTAGCTTGTTCTTTTGCCTCTAAACGCGTTTCATCGATATTAACCGTGCCATAAAAATCTGCACTTTTTAAACTGGAAATAGATTTAATTAAATTGGTAGTTCCTGAAAAAGAAGCAAGCGCTGATTCTGATTTTGATGAGTTCATTTTAAATGCGGCTTCTTTGTCTGTAAATAAACCTTTTTTTGTTTTTAAATATGTTCCTCCTTTAAGTTCCGTAGTTCCTTTTTCTTGTATCAAAGTATCCAACTCAGAGTAAGTTTTATTCATTGCTAGAAAGCCGCTAACAAAACCATACGTTGATTTCACATTATTTTCACTATGCTGAGATTGTGCTTCTTCACACACGCTCCAAACACTGGTTTTTATTGTAGAATTGCTGACCTTACCATTACCTTTTTCTTCATAATTGTCAGTGATGGCCGATGTTTTTTGCACATCATACTTTCCCTTTAATTTAAACGATTTAGCCTCAACATGACACTCTTTCAGGTTTAAGTCGCCTTCGGATTGAAGAACTTGAGTAGCCTTAAATGTTGATTTTTCTGCACAACTATCTCCATAGTTTGTTATTCTAGGCGCTTGGACCAGTGAATTATTTAATCGCGAAGTACCTTCCATATTTAAGCTATGTTGAACTTCAATAATTGAATCTTTCTCACTTGAAAATTCTGATTGTTGATCAGAGAAAATTTCATTTGCTTTCAGATGAGCATGCGTTAATTTAACTTTGCCATAGATATCCGTAGTGTGTGTTTTACATGCTGAGTCTGTTAAAAATAACTCACCATCTACTAAGCAAGTGTTGATTTCTACTCGACTTTTATTGGTATTGAACTTTGACTCAGAAGCAACCCTCATAGTTTCTGCTTTAAAGAAAGATGATTCTACAGATAACCTTCCTGCTGTAAAAAAATCATTGGTCAATAACTGACTGAATTTCAAATTAACATTGGAGCATTCCTCAATAATCACCTTATCTGTTGCTTTTAATACACGTATTGTCTCTTTGTTTACAGCTTCATTTTGATGCCAATCTAATGTGCTATTTGTTTTAAATTCAAGCACTGATGTTTGTAGCGAAGTATTTTCAGCAAATACAATATTTCCTGCGCTGCGAAATGATTGAGTATTAATCGATGCCAAATGATTTAAATCTACTTTACCTTTGAGCGATATTTTTTCACCTTCAAACTTAAAGATTTTTTTGGATGAAACTTTAGCCTCCGGCATGACTTTATATTTTTTACTTTTTACTTTTAACTTACCATCTGATTGAGTAACACCCGCATCTTTCACCACTTGTGCTTTTATAGTTAACGATGGAATTGCGCCTGACGTGTTAAATGAACATGCATGTATTTCACCTGTGTTTTTAAATGCATCTTCTGCAGTGATCTTTATTATGTTTGATGTGAGCTTATTTATATTAGTCACATTTGTAGCGTCCACAGTAGCTAATTCCCTTGCGACAAACTCTGCATTGAAGTTTGCATCTTGCATTGCATGAATATAGGCAAAGGTTGTTTTTACAGATTCGTTTGTCTCTATATTACTGGCACTTGCATTGAGACATTTCAATTCGACTTGAGCGTTGATTTTTAGATCAGCTTTAGCGGTAATAGTTAAATTATGTGCTTTTAGTGGTTTTTGAATTTCTAGCGTCTTAGCAGAAATTATTACTTCGTTTTTTACTGTTGTTTCTGCATTTAAATATACACCCACTTTAGTATAAAGCTCGATATTTTCTGCAGAGATACTTCCAATGATCTCCAGATCTCTATTTAATGAGAATAAATCCACTTTTGTAACACCAGACATCTCCGTCACTTGCCCAACTACTATTCCATCATGCATTATTTCGATGGGTAATTTCTTTAATTTTTTAAGATCTAACTGAACCTTATTCCCATCTATCGTACTTAATGAAACAACCGCTTTTTTACGAACAGCTTTCTGAGCAATAAATCCTTTGTGTGATTTTGGTATAAAAGAAGGTTTTGCTAGATTACTATAACCACTCATGGACAGTTTAGTTATTGACATCGCTATCTCCCTATTTCTGCTTGCAGATTAGTCTTGTTGTGTATAAAAAAACACTTTTTTATCACCGTTCGTCTTATACGCCCAGAATGTTGCTTGCCTAGCAACCAGAAGACTAAAACAGCATAGGATATGATGCTGGAAAAGTAATGTGAAAAATACCGTTAAAAATACTCTAATTAAAATCTACCAGTTATGATATGTACTAATAATGTCCACTGTACTCAGCAAGCAATTTTTGCTAACATGGGACATCATGTAGGGAATTGTGGAAATACCCAATGTTTATTGTTGATAGAATCGTTACTATTATTAGACCAAAGCAAAAAATGCTTGAGTGGTTGCATAAACAGCCCGAAGTGCAGGCAAACTTTAGCCTGGAAAATTTACAAACAGATTGTACCGCTCTGTTGATTCCCCCTTTCGAAAGTCCCCGCCAAGCCAAAGAATATATTAGACAAGCTTATCTAGAGATTTTTGAGGAAGAGCTTATTTCTTGGGGTTTGCCGAAAACATCATGGCCTCAAAATCGTACCTATGAACTTTTCAATGAATGGTTTAATGTTGACTTTCATTCTGTTGTGCTGGATATGGGATATCTGGAAAAACAAAAGGCGTCGGCGTAGTTTAAATCTCGGGATTCGACATTACACCGGTGTAGCCTGGATGCAGCAAAACAGTGACTATCCCCACTAAGTTTAGAACGATGAACCTTGTGCCATCGAAGTCTTGAGTGAACCGTGCGAGGCAGGACGCCGAGCTCGAGCGTACAGGGACGTATTTACAGCGTGTTCACGCAAGACGTTCGTGGCACAAGGTTCAATCTCCCCGGATTCCGCTTCGCTCCATCCAGGCTACATGCTTACTACGCTGACATCCTCTACCGCAATTCCCGTCGTAAAATTTTACCCACATTACTTTTTGGTAATTCTTCCCGAAATTCGATGATTTTGGGAACTTTATAGGGGGTTAATTGTTCACGACAAAAATGCGTCACCTCTGCGGCTGTCAGTGCAGGATCTTTTTTTACAATCACGGCTTTCACAACTTCTCCGCTACCATCATGCGGTACGCCGATGACAGCAACTTCGCGCACGCCCGGCATCTTAGCAATCACATCTTCGACTTCGTTAGGGTAAACATTAAATCCAGAAACTAAAATCATATCCTTTTTACGTTCTTTTAAATAAACAAAACCACGGTTATCAATAGTCGCTAGATCACCCGTTCGTAAAAAACCATCGTCACAAAATACATTTGCTGTTTCATCGGGGCGTTCCCAATATTCACGCATGACTTGTGGGCCGCACACACATAACTCACCAACCTCACCCATGGGCACTTCACGCCCTTCATCATCACGTAAACTGATCTCCGTTGATGGCACAGGTAAACCAATAGAGCCATTATATTCCGATAAATCAAGAGGGTTAATGGTCACTGCGGGTGAAGTTTCAGTTAAACCATAGGCTTCTAGTAATGGTCTGCCTGTCACTTTTTTCCATCGTTCTGCCACAGCTTGCTGCACTGCCATGCCGCCACCTAATGTGAGACGTAAATGACTAAAATCCAATTTTGCAAAAGCCGGCTGATTTAACAAGGCATTGAAGAGGGTATTTACTCCAGTTATGGCAGTAAATTTATATTTTTTCAGTTCTTTTATAAAGCCTTTAATATCACGCGGATTGGTAATTAACACATTTAACGCGCCTAGATTCATAAACATCAAACAATTGGCGGTCAAGGAAAAGATATGATAGAGAGGTAATGCCGTAATAATAATTTCTTTACCTGGCTTCACGATTGGAGAAACCCAACTTAATGCCTGCTCAACATTCGCTACCATATTTCGATGCGTTAATACTGCACCTTTAGCAATACCGGTCGTGCCTCCCGTATATTGTAAAAAGGCAATATCTTGTCCGGTCAATTCTACTGGTCGCAAGGTTAAGGTTTTACCTTCTTGCATAACGTGACTGAATGGGATGGCAGACGGAATAGACCAAGCAGGTACCATCTTTTTTACATATTTAACCACACTATTCACTATCGCCGCTTTCCACCAGGGAAACATATCCCCCACTTCCGTCACAATCACGTGTTTAAGGGGAACTTTAGGTACCACCTCTTGCAATACATGGGCAAAATTAGCTAATACGACAATACACGTAGCTCCCGCATCACGCAGTTGATGTTCTAACTCACGCGCTGTGTATAAAGGATTAATGTTAACTACCACCATCCCAGCAAAAAATGCCCCTAACATGGCTACAGGATATTGAATCAAATTTGGCATCATGATGGCTATTCGCTGGCCTTTTTTGCATCCTAGCCGTTGTTGTAAATAGGCAGCAAAATGCCTGGCAGCGGCATCAATCTCAGCATAGGTCATGACTGAGCCCAAATTAGCGAAAGCAGGCTTATTTGCGTATTTTTCACACGATTGCGTGAAAAGATCAATCAATGAGGGATGTATGTCAGGGTTAATTTCTGCAGGAACGCCAGCCGGATAATTTTTTAACCAAATTTTTTCCATTGCATCAAGATCCTTTAAAGCTGTATTTCAGGTATACTACGATAGAGTAAAGGTGAATATTAACGTCAAACACGAAGTAAATACAAGTATCAAAGCACTAGGGATAGAATGACCATGCCAAACAGTATTACATCAACAACCAGTCAATTACAATTTAAAGGCCGAATGTTTTCTTTAGCCGTGTTACAAATACAAGGTAATGATTACACGGCATTGCAACAGCAATTGCAGAAATTAGTGCAGCAAGCACCTAAAATGTTTCAATTTGCTCCTGTGGTGATCGATCTAGAAAGCCATGCAGAAACATCAACTGATTTGGCGGCTATTTGCCAACTGCTGAAACACCATCAGGTTATCCCTGTGGGTATAATGGGTGGCTCCGCTACACAGCAACAAGCAGCAACTCAAATCGGCCTAGCTTTATTTCCAACATCGAAAGCAGCCACCCCGATAAAAGCGGCAAGTACAGCAGCACCCACGAAACCTGCAACTGCAGCGCCTAAAACTGCTACTTCACCCACAAAAATGATTTATCAACCGGTACGTTCCGGGCAACAAATTTACGCAAAAAATGCTGATTTAATTATTTTGTCCTCAGTCAGTCACGGTGCGGAAATTATTGCTGACGGAAGCATCCACGTTTACGGTGCGTTGCATGGTCGTGCGATTGCGGGTGCTCAAGGCGATCAAGCAGCACGTATTTTTTGTAAAAAACTCGATGCTGAATTGGTTTCCATTGCTGGGATTTACTTGCTTAGCGACGATTTCAAAAAACACCAAAAAGAAATTTCATTACAGATTTATCTTGAGAATGAAAAATTGTTGATCGCGGAACTGTGATATTAATATATGAAAATTTCATTTACTGATCTCGCCAATGATAACATTCGACATCTGGCACCTTATGTGCCAGGAAAACCTATCAATGAATTACAACGCGAACTTGGAATTAAAGACATCATTAAACTTGCCAGTAACGAAAATCCCTTAGGCCCAAGTCCCAAAGCGTTAGCTGCATTACAATATGATGCAAAAAATCTCGCTTTATATCCTGACGGTAGTGGGTATGAATTAAAACAAACTCTCGCTCAGTATTGGAATATCCCACCTGAATGCATCACGCTGGGAAATGGTTCTGATGCGTTATTTGTGCTTTTAGGGCTCGCCTTTGTTAAACCCGGGCAACAAATTATTGTTTCTCAATATAGCTTTGCTACGTTTACTATTGCTGCACGTATTGTAGATGCTGAGGTTGTTACTGTTCCTGCGAAAAATTGGGGACATGATCTCGATGCAACGTTAAAAGCCATCACAACAGATACCCGTTTAATTTTTATGGCAAATCCCAACAATCCCACTGGCAGTTGGCATACTACATCTGAGTTAGTGCAATTTATGGAAAAATTACCCTCGCACATTCTCGTTATGCTGGATGAAGCGTATGCCGAATATATGATAGATATGCTAGATTATCCAAACGGAATAGCATTGCAACGACAATATCCCAATTTAATTGTCACGCGCACATTTTCTAAAATATATGGTTTAGCGGGCCTACGGATAGGTTACGGTATTAGCCATCCTGAAATCGCGGATATGTTGAATCGTGTACGATTACCCTTCAATGTTAGCTCCAGTGGCATGGTAGCTGCCGCCGCAGCATTACATGATAACGTACACATAGAAAATACCTTAAAAACTACTCGCACAGGCATGCAGTATTTAAAGGAATCATTCAATAAATTAGGTATAGATTACTTGCCCCCTTGTGGAAATTTCATTACCATCAAAGTAAAGCAAGACGGTATGAAACTTTACCGAAGCTTATTACAGGCAGGTATTATTGTGCGTCCATTAGTTAATTATGACATGCCCAATTATCTACGTATTACCGTAGGTACTTCGCCCGAAAATAAACGGTTTATTCAAACATTGCAGACTTTATTATGACATTTCAAAGCAAATATGTTGCTAAAAAGCCTGATATTCATGGTTATATTAGTTATACCAAAGAAGAAAATGCTATCTGGCGCGAGCTATTTACTCGACAATCTAAGATTGTGATTGATCGTGCTTGTGAGGAATTTATTCTAGGAATAGATAAATTAGATATGTCCTCTGACCATATTCCACAATGTCCAGAAATGAAAAAAGCGATGGCGACCTCCACCGGCTGGGAGGTACATCCAGTCGAAGCGATTATTCCAGCTGATGAATTTTTCTCCTTGCTAGCACACTGTAAATTTCCTGCTGCGGCTTTTATTCGGCGCCATGACGAGTTGGATTATTTGCAAGAGCCTGACATATTTCATGAGTTTTTCGGGCATTGCCCAATGTTGACGGATCCTACTTACGCCGCGTTTATGCAAGATTATGGTAAAAAAGCGCTCAAGGCGAATGATATTGACCGTAGTTATTTAGCACGATTATACTGGTTTACCGTTGAGTTTGGCTTAATCCAAACCGCCAAAGGGATGCGCATTTACGGTGGCGGGATTCTATCATCCATGCAAGAAACTGTTTACTCGGTAGAAAGCACCCTCCCTACCCGCTCACCCTTAGGCGATGGCTTAGCCGCCTTACGCACCCCTTATCGAATTGATATTTTGCAACCCGTCTACTTTTTCATTACTATGTATGAAGAGCTTTATCATATCATGCGCAACGATGTGATTGGATTGATCCACAAAGCTCAAGATTTGGGCGATTTTCCGCCACAATTTGATCCTGAGGGAGGTATGAGCTACTAATGAATACGCTGATGCATAAACACTGCCAACCGATCCCCACAGGAGCTACTGCTCTGTCTCTTGCTGCCATTAATCCATTATTAGAAAATATTCCTGAGTGGAAGATTAATCCTTCAGCAACTGTGATCAGTAGGGTGTTTCATTTTAAGAATTACTTCGAAACGATCGCTTTCGTCAATACTATTGCGTGGGTTGCACATCGAGAGGATCATCATCCTGAATTGGAAGTTAGTTATAATCATTGCAAAGTTTCTTTTAATACACACACCGTCAATGGTTTGAGTGAAAATGATTTTATTTGTGCGGAAAAAATAGATTATCTATTGCTATAGGGTCTGCTTACAAGGATGTTAGCATCATGACACTACGTAAATTACTTTTGTTATCAACACTGTTCTTATTCAGCCTGATTTTTTTAGGCGCCATTCTGTTTGACGCTCCTAATTTTAACTCATGGAGTAACGGTGATGGACTACTCTTATGGTATTTAGCTGTATTAATAATCACTTTTGCAATTGAGCTTGTTGCTTTACGATATTTGCTCAATTATTTTGATACTATAAAAAATCAAGCTTATGATGTGATAGATCATAAATTCACCTTGCAAGTCAAGCTGCCCAAAATAAAAGAAATGCGTAATCTCATGGAGGTTATGAATAGATTATCGCAGAAAATAAAAAATTCTTTTATTGAACAAACTAATGTTATTCATAAGTTAAATGAGCAAATCAATTCTGATTCTTTAACCGGGCTGGCAAACCGACAATATTTTAATACGCAACTTGACGCTCTACTCAATAAGAGTCATATGAATTTCGAAGGCGCGCTTTTTTTAATTGAATTAAAAAACCTAGATGAATATAAAAAAATAAAAGGTTACCAACGAACCGAGGAGTTTTTAATCTCCGTAGCACGTTGTTTAAAAGAATTTACTTCCGTTTATAATAACCTGTTATTTGCTCGACTTTCAAAACATTCTTTTTCACTGCTTATTCCTAATATTAATTTGCCTCAAGCAGAGGAGGTTGCTGCAACCTTATCTAAACAGCTTGCTTGCCTGCTCCCCAATGATAATATTATACATTTCATTTTAGGCGGAACGCTCTATAAAACAAACCAACTTCGAAGCGAATTTTTATTCACTGCTGATGAAGCTCTGCATGTTGCTCAAGCAAAAGGAAAAAACTCTTTCCATGTCCGTCGTGAAGATGAGGGTGAACATTTATATATTCACAGTTTCAAGCAGTTTAAAACTTTGTTAGATAGAAATATCATCGAAAATAGTTACTGCCTATTTTTTCAACCGGTCTTTCAAATAGAAGCAGATGAACGGCGCATTCTAAGTATAGAAGGATTATTTAGGCTAAAAAACCCTGATGGTGCATATATCAATGCAGGTGAGTTTTATGATTTAATTGACCGGGAAAATATGAAGGTAGTGCTAGATAAACTTGCGATTCAATATATTATTAGTTTACCAAAGATATCATCGTTAAATATTCCCCTTTCTGTCAATTTAAGTAGTAATAGTATTTTAGATGCCGACTTCATTACTTGGTTAGAAAACATGGCCCGCTCCCGTCAATTAAAAACTCCATTAGCCTTTGAAATTGCTGAAGATACTGCTGTGAAAAACACCGAAGCGGTAAATCAATTTATTCAAAAATTTCGTGATTTTGGTTTTGAATTTATTCTAGATGATTTTGGTAATACTATGCGTTCACTAAAGTATATTGAATCGCTCCCAGTACATTATGTAAAAATTCATGGTGGTCTAACTATGCATATAGATACCAGCATAGAAGAAAAAACTTATGCACGCATGTTAGTTGAACTAGCCAAAAACCTAAATATAAAAGTTGTTGCAAAAGGTATTGAAACAATACAACAGCAGCATGAACTGTTACAGTTTGGTATTGATGGATTTCAAGGTTATCTTTACGCTAAACCTGAACCGTTGGAAAAAGTCATTCGCCTCCACTCTCGCGGGTGACACCACCCGTCAAGCCAGTGACAATGAACTTGCTATTGCCCGTTATCAAGGCAAACACATAGCTGAAATCGCCAAGGCAGAGGATAATCATTTGCTTCTCTCGTCGTCCCACGGCTTGTCCGCGGGATCCAGGTCGTGTCGATGTATTCTCGGGACGATGCGCTGTTTTTACAAGTTTTGGCATCTTTTGTATCGAAATGGCCTAGATGCTTTTAAACAGCGTTATACCGCTAAAGCTTGCTTGGTTTTGCCAGAAGATGCATTGACTTTATCTACGTATTTAGCTGAAAAAGAACCTTCGGTTGCTTTACCAGAAACTCCAGCGACTAGAAATAATATTCAACTCGCTTAAGTTCATAGTGAGTCAACCAAAAAGGGACGAAAATTTTTTCGCCCCTTTGTTATTATTTCGCGTGTTTTTTCAACCACGCTTTCGCTGCTGATGTAACTTTCTCATCCTGAAAAATTAATGCTAAAAGATCACTTCTCGATTCTTGCATATCACCATACAATCCTTCTAGCATTGTATTCTACTGAGATAATACATCTGCATCTGAACGCGTACCAATTTGCGCTAAAATACCTTCTACTCGTTGGCGCCAATAGACTTCGGTGGCTTTATCAAGCCAGGCAACCACGGTAGGAGTCATATAATCCTGCTCACCTATTTTGCCTTTCTTATAACCCTCTTCCCATAACTTATTACGTAAATTGGTGTACTTTTTTCCGTATAGGCCATTAATCATCGTCATACAACGCTCACCAATGCTAACACCTATTGTGCTAAAAGGATCCTCATCAATATTTACTTAAACATCTTTCACTAAGCCTTCCCAAGCTGCATGAAATTGATTTTTCTCCTCTGGAGTAAAACGTTGTTTCAAGCTTTGTTCAAACTCAACGTATTGTTTAAGTTCTTGCTGCGTTAACACGTCTTTTACCCAGCAACGTTCGATTTGTTCTGTCATAGTATAAACCTCAATTATGTCAATAATGGATTGCCATGGAATAGATTTATTAACATTACAGTCTGCGGTAATATTTTTTAACATTTGGCTGGCCTCTAACAATTTGCTACCTTTTTCTTGCAAAAATTGGCACTGCATAGAAAAATGCTCAACCATATCAACTTTTTCAGCTAATAAAGTTTTTATTTGAGACAATTCAAATCCAAAAAATTTTAACGCGATAATCTGCTGTAGTTTTAATAGATCCGCCTCAGAATAAACTCGATAACCATTGGCTAAGCGTGTTTTAGGACTAATTGAAAGTTGGCTCTCAAGCTTAGTTTGATGCAAGCTCAAGGCTCTTAAAATCACTTCGCCGGTGATAAATTCCTGATTAAGTTATATCCTAGTCAATTAATTTCTAGCTTACCGTTTGATAGTCAACAAATTTTTAATTGACAAACAAACTAAACTAAGCTAGACTAATATTAAATAGCGATGCAGGAGCCCTAAAATGCATAGTGTTAATATTCATGATGCCAAGACACATTTATCGAAATATGTGGAAAATGTGCAGCATGGCCAAGAAATTATTATTTGTAAAAGTGGCCATCCGGTGGCTATCTTGAAAGCTTATCAACCTCAAACCGTACAGCGTCAGCTGGGTGGATGGAAAGGCAAAGTTAAAATCCACAAAGATTTTGATGTATTACCCGATGATTTTATGGATTATTTCAAATAATGTATTTACTCGATACCAACATTTTAATTTGGATGCTTGAGGGAAATTGCTCGAAAGTAGGCAAAAAACTCTATGATACTATTGCCAATACCGAAAAAATCATTTACGTCAGCGTGGTTTCCTATTGGGAAATAGTCATTAAAACCGAATTAGGAAAATTAGAAGTGCCTGATGATTTACCCGTGCAAGTAAAAGCGGCGGGATTTCATTGGCTCTCCGTCGATTTAGCCCCTATTATTGAGCTAAAAGAATTACCCAATTTACACAGAGATCCATTTGACCGCTTATTGATCGCTCAAGCTAAAGCTGCAAATTTAACCTTCATCACCGCAGATAAACTTATTGCGCAATATCCAATTCGCTGCTTAGAACCCTAGATGGAGAAGGGCGATTTGTGAATCGCCCATACCATTATTTCAACAATAACGTATTCAATCTGCTAACAAAGGTTGCTGGATCTTCTAATTGACCGCCTTCGGCTAGAATAGCTTGATCCAATAACACATGACACCATTGATCAAAATCAACCGCATCCGGTTCAGCTTGCAAGTTTTTCAAAAACGGATGTTCTGGGTTTAACTCCAAAATGGGTTGGCTTGCAGGCATTGCTTGACCGGCTGCTTTCAACATACGTTGGACGTGAATACCTAAATCATTTTCATCCGCAACAATACAAGCAGGTGAGGTGGTTAATCGATGAGTAACACGAACGTCTTTCACTCGACCATCTAACACCGTCTTAAACTTTTCTAACACGGGTTCAAAGGTTTTTTGAATTTGTTCCTGTTCATCTTTGGTTTGCGTGTCGTCCAACTCACCTAAATCTAACGAACCTTTTGCAACGGACTGTAATTGTTTACCTTCATATTCGGTTAAATGCGCCACTAACCATTCATCCACGCGGTCACTCAACAACAACACTTCGATACCCTTCTTACGGAAGACTTCCAGATGTGGGCTGTGTTTTGCAGCAGCAAAGGTTTCCGCTGTAACAAAATAAACTTTATCTTGGCCTGGTTTCATGCGGCTAATGTAGTCATCTAATGACACATCTTGTTTCTCGCTATCGGTATGTGTAGAAGCAAAACGTAATAGTTTAGCAATACGGGTTTTATTCGAATTATCTTCTGCAATACCTTCTTTTAGCACAGGACCAAAGTTTTGCCAGAACGTCGCATATTTTTCCGCATCATCGGCCATCAAGCGTTCTAGCATTTCCAATACTCGCTTGGTCACCGCACTACGAATGGATTCAACTACACGGTTGCTTTGTAAAATTTCACGCGAAACGTTCAACGGTAAATCATTGGAATCCACGACACCTTTGACGAAACGTAAATATAACGGTAATAACTCTTCCGCATTATCCATAATAAATACGCGTTTGATATAGAGCTTGAGACCACGTGGTTGATCGCGATTGAATAGATCAAATGGCACGTGAGAAGGAACATATAACAAACTGGTATATTCTAGCTTGCCTTCAACTTTATTATGGCTCCACAATAAAGGATCCATAAAATCATGTGAAATATGCTTGTAAAATTCGTTATATTCTTCGTCAGTAATTTGTGTTTTTGGTAATGCCCATAGCGCAGTCGCACGATTGACGGTTTCCCATTCAAAGGTTTTTTCATCACCTTCACCGGTGGTTTTTAACATTTGTACTGGAAAGCCGATATGATCAGAATACTTGCGAATAATCGACTTTAATCGCCATTCATTTAGAAATTCTTCTTGTTCCTCTTTTTTAAGATGTAAAACCACTTCGGTTCCCCGCTCTGCCATAGTGGTGGAAGCCACGCTAAAATCTGACTGCCCGTCAGATTCCCATTCCACCGCTTGATCAGGTGACGCCCCAGCGCGACGCGAACGAACCACTACGCGATCAGCGACAATAAAGCTAGAATAAAATCCCACACCAAATTGACCAATCAAACGACTATCTTTGGCTTCTTGTCCGGTTAAGGATTGTAAAAATTCTTTGGTACCGGAACGGGCGATCGTGCCCAAATTTTGAATAATTTCTTCTTGCGTCATACCTATACCATTATCACGCACCGTAATGGTTTTAGCTTTTTCATCAAAAGAAATCAAAATCTTTAATTCTGAATCATTTTCATAGTAATCAGGATGTGAAATGGCTTCAAACCGCAACTTATCACAAGCGTCCGATGCGTTTGAAATCAATTCACGTAGAAAAATTTCTTTGTTGCTATAAAGTGAATGTGTCACTAAATGCAATAATTGGTTAACTTCAGTTTGAAAACCCATTGTTTGTTTTTGTGCTTCTGACATGAAACGCCTCCTAATAATTACTGTAAAAATTTGCCAATGATATTACAATGGGGATTGTTTTTTCGTTTTCAATGCCTAGAAGGAAACTAAACCATGTCAATGATGAATACCAGGGAAAATTATGGCAGTGTTGCGCGCGTTTTACATTGGCTGCTGGCCGCTTTAGTCATCGGTATGCTAACAGTCGGACTATTACTGGAGGATATAAACAGCCTCCTATTGTTTCAATTACATAAATTTACTGGCTTATGTGTACTCGCTGTAGCCATTCTGACCGTCATTTGGGGATGGATTAATGTAAAACCAACTTATTCCACCACCATGCCGAGCTGGCAACAATCCCTAGCGAAGTTCCTACATAACGCCATGTTATTCTTCGTCTTTATCATGCCGTTAACCGGTTGGTACTTCACCACTGCCGGCGGCAAACCCCCACAGTTTTTTAGTTTAAACTTGCCCATGCCCTGGGTCATCGCCGGCCAACACCCAGCTATTCGTGATGATGTTAAAGCCATTCATATCTATGTTGCTTATGCTTTAATAGCTCTCGTGATTTTACATACGCTAGCGGCACTCAAACATCATTTTATTGATAAGGATACTGTGCTGAAGCGGATGCTTAGGTAAGAATTTATAAAAACATATTTATTTAATTTTTAAATGCATTATAATGGAATTCCTCATTCACTCATCAGGAAGAATTTCAAATGCGAAAAATACGAACAAATATTTCAGGTTTTACTTTAATCGAACTTATGGTCACCATCGCCATTGTCGGCATTTTAGCAGCGGTGGCGATTCCTAATTACATGGAATATACACAAAAGGCAAAATACGCTGAAGTCATACAAGCCGCTGCTGCGTATAAAGCCATTGTCGCCACTTGTGCGTTGGTGGTGGGCGGAATTGAAGAATGCTCTCAAGGCAAAAATGGCATCCCCATTCCCAAACTGACTAAAAATATATCATTACTTAAAATTGAAGGCGGCAGCATTAGTGCTGCAGGGCTAGGTGACGCACCATTGAATTCAACATATGTATTATCTGCTGATTATAACGGAGGAGCCATTAGCTGGAGAGTGATGGGCACCTGTCGAGAGGCTGGATTGTGCTGAAGTAGTATATTTGGCCATACATATTTAACCTTACCCCTTTGAAATACATGAAATTTTGTTATACTGGACTTCTTTAGTCTTTAATTAGTAGGTTATTAATGCGAATACTGTTAAGTAATGACGATGGCGTCTACGCTCAAGGTTTGGCTGTGTTGGCTGAGAAGCTCCGAGAAGTGGCAGATATTGATGTTGTGGCTCCCGATCGCAATCGTAGCGGCGCCAGCAACTCTCTTACATTGCACAATCCCATTCGATTAAAACGTTTAGAAAATGGCTTTGTCAGTGTGGAAGGCACTCCCACCGATTGTGTGCATTTGGCCTTGACGGGATTATTAGACAAAGCGCCTGATATGGTGGTTGCGGGCATTAATGCAGGCGCTAACTTGGGTGATGATGTGCTCTATTCCGGTACCGTTGCTGCTGCTACAGAAGGCCGCTTTTTAGGGCTACCCGCGATTGCAGTGTCCTTAGTTGGCAATGAATTTCGTCATTACGAAACCGCCGCTGAAGTTGTCAAAAAATTAGTGCAACAAATCCATTTAATTGAATTACCCAATCAAATTATTTTAAACGTCAATGTGCCGGATATTCCTTTGCATGTATTGCAAGGTGTGGAGGTCACACGCTTAGGAACACGTCATGCCGCTGAACCGACGATTAAACAAAAAGATCCGCGTGGTCATACCATTTATTGGGTGGGCCCTCCGGGTGCTGAACAAGATGCAGGCCCGGGCTCTGACTTTTATGCGATCAATACCGGCAAAGTCTCTATTACTCCACTTAAGGTGGATTTGACTCACTATGATTCGTTAAAACGCTTAGCGGGTTGGGCTGAGAGTTTGGAGTTTTAATTAGTTTAATCTTTAGAGGACAAAATGTTGTTCGCAAAAAAATTATCCCAAAACTACGTCGTCCCGCGGCTTGTCCGCGGGATCCATGTCGTGTCGAGGCGTTCTGGATCCCGCGAACAAGTCGCGGGACGACGGGAGTGCACAATTGGGATAATGCTTTTCATGGCAATCATTGTGGCAGGATGCAGCACGTCTACGACACAAACTGCGCCGATTGCATCGACAAAACCCGTCCAAGCAGCAAAAAAAATTGATCCGCAAGGGGCTTATATCGTCCAACCAGGGGACACCCTCTACTCGGTTGCATGGGAATTCGGTATCGATTATCGTGATATTATCGACAATAATAAATTACGTTCCCCTTATGTTTTGCACACGGGTGAGCATCTTAAATTAGTTGAACCTCACCACACTTCACCTGCAGGATTAGGCAACCCGACCGTCAACTACAATCACTTGCCCAGCAATTATGCCAGTAAGAATATTCCCGTCACTAAAAACAACGCCGTTGCTAAAGCGACGATCACCACACCGAAATGGATTTGGCCAACCCAAGGCAAAATCAGCAAAAGTTATTCCGTCAACTCGGCACATCCGAATAAAGGTATCAACATTGTGGGTAAAGCTGGACAGCCTATCGTTGCCGCTGCCAGTGGTGAAGTCGTTTATAGCGGCAATGGTATCCCCGGATATGGTAATCTGATTATCATCAAACACAATGCGCTTTATCTGACCGCCTATGCCCAGAATGAGAAAAATCTGGTGAAAGACGGGCAAAAAATAAAGCAAGGCCAAAAAATTGCGAAAATGGGATTATCCAAAAACAAACAGGCAGAGTTGCATTTTGAAATCCGTTATGCCGGTAAGCCTGTGAATCCAACGCATTATTTAGCTTTGGCAAAATAAGGGTTCTGTACCGAAAAAATCGTCGTCCCGCGGCTTGTCCGCGGGATCCAGAATGTGTCGATACACCCTGGATCCCGCGAATAAATCGCGGGACGACGAAGATTCTAAAAGTTATCCGGTATAGAGAATGGAGATTAAATATTCTAATATTTTAAAGTTTTCTTAAGGTGATTGGCGGTATAATGGATATATAGGTATAGATGGAGGGATAGATATCATGGCTAAGGCCAAACAAGCGAAGGATCGCAAGAGCCAAAACATCGATGGAGCAACTGATTCACAAGAGCAGTTTGCGTCAAATGTAGTGGAAAATGAAACAACCACAACGATTAAAGAACCCGCTACTGACGAAGCCACTGTGGGCGATATCATGGATGATTTGGAGGATATCCCTGACCATCTGATCGATATTGAGGCGGATGAAAATACGACGGACGAACTTTTGGTTCTTATTGATGAAGAATCTCCAGAAGAAGTCGAAGAAATTTTACCTCTATCTAAGCTGGGCCCATTTGCCAAACAATATGATGCCACGCAACTCTATCTTGGTGAAATTGGTTTCTCCCCCCTGCTCACTGCAGAAGAAGAAGTATTTTTTTCACGTAAAGCCTTAAAAGGCGATAAAGCTGCGCGTAAACGTATGATAGAAAGCAATTTACGCTTAGTCGTAAAAATTTCACGTCGTTATATTAATCGCGGTTTACCTTTGCTGGATTTGATTGAAGAAGGCAATTTAGGACTCATTCGAGCTGTAGAAAAATTTGATCCTGAACGTGGATTTCGTTTTTCAACCTATGCCACTTGGTGGATACGGCAAACTATTGAACGTGCTATTATGAATCAAACGCGCACTATTCGTTTACCCATCCACGTAGTCAAAGAATTGAATGTTTATTTACGTGCCGCACGGGAACTCACACAATCACTGGATCATGAACCTACCGCAGAAGAAATCGCTGAATTACTCGATAAACCTATCGAAGATGTGAAACATATGCTAGGATTGAACGAACGGATTACCTCGATGGATACGCCCATTGGCAAAGATGCCGATAAAAGCTTGATGGATATACTAGCTGACGAAAATAATATTGATCCACAAGAAATGTTGTTAGACGATAACCTCCGTGAAAAAATTGACGGTTGGTTAGCTGAGTTACCTGAAAAACAACGTGAAGTTTTAGCTCGCCGTTTTGGTTTGAAAGGATATGAAAAAGCCACATTGGAAGATGTGGGCAAAGCGATTGGCTTAACACGCGAACGGGTGCGACAAATTCAAGTGGAAGGTTTACGCAGCCTGCGCATTATTATGGAACGTCACGGTTTATCCAGTGAAATCATATTTGAAGAATAAGGTTCGTTCCAGTGCATTTTCATATTTTAGAAAACATTCTGATGTTACTCACCAGCGCGGTATTTGTTGCCGTGCTGTTTCGACGTTTTAATTTACCGCCGGTATTAGGTTATCTGGTGATTGGTGTCACTGTGGGACCCTATGGTCTCGGTTTAATTCCTGATAAACAATCCACAACAGAGCTAGCCGAATTTGGCGTCGTATTCCTGATGTTTACTATTGGACTCGAATTTTCGTTAGCCAAATTAATCAGCATGCGCCGTGCCGTATTAGGCTTAGGCGGTTTACAAGTTGCCATTACAACTCTCATCACTATGGGTATCGCTTTATTAGCGGGCGGACATCTTGCTGCAGCTTTAGTAGTTGGAGGAGTAGCGGCGATGTCATCTACCGCCATCGTTAGCAAACAACTCAATGATCAATTAGAACTGAATACTCCTCATGGTAATAACGCCATCGGAATTTTGTTGTTTCAAGATATTGCGGTGATTCCGTTTTTAATCTTAATTCCCAGCTTAGCTCATGGCGGTCACGATCTAGGCAAACCCTTATTATATGCTTTGATAAAGGCTGCTATCGTCATGCTACTTATCATGTGGGTAGGTCGTAAAATATTGCGACCGATTTTTCATGAAATTGCGGCTACTCGTTCTATGGAAGTATTCACCCTCATGGTGTTGCTAGTCACACTCGGCGGTGCCTGGTTAACATCAAAAATGGGATTATCTTCGTCACTCGGTGCCTTTTTAGCGGGTATGATGTTAGGTGAAACTGAATTTCGACACCAAATCGAAGTGGAAATTCGCCCCTTCCGCGATATCTTGCTCGGCTTGTTCTTCATCACAATTGGCATGCTGCTGAATATCCATGCAATCCCTGCTGCTTGGCGCGGTATTTTAGCGTTATTAGCTTTATTTATTGTCTTGAAAACCTTAGTAATATTTGTGCTGTGTCGTTTCATGGGTAATACAACCAATACCTCGCTGCGCACAGGTTTAGTTCTAGCTCAAGGGGGTGAATTCGGTTTCGCTTTATTATCTTTGGCCATGGGCGAACAATTATTCCTGCCACACTACAATCAAATGATTTTATGCGCATTATTATTGAGTATGGCGGTAACGCCTTTCATCATTCGTTACAATAAACAAATCAGTTTATGGTTACAGCCGAAAGCCAAACGCAAAGACGATAATGAAATTACCGATGCGGTGGCACAATCCGCCGAAGGATTGCAAGATCACGTTATTATTTGTGGTTATGGTCGTGTCGGACAAAATATCAGTCGCTTTTTAGAAGCCGAAGGATTTCAATTTATCGCTTTGGATTTAGACCCTTCGCGCATACAAAGCGCCCAATTAGCCGGAGAACGAGTTAGTTATGGTGATGCCAGCAACTTAGGCATTTTGCATGCGGCTGGTATCGATAATGCCAAAGCAGTCATCTTTAGCTATGAAGATCCTCAAATGGCTATCAAATCTGTGCATCAAGTACGACTGGCTTATCCTAATATTCCTATTTTAGTCCGTACGCGTGATGACGCATACTTAGAAGCATTGCAACAAGCCGGCGCCACTGAGGTTATTCCTGAAACGCTGGAAGCCAGCTTGATGATTTCATTTCATGTGTTGGTGCTGATGGGTGTGCCGGTATTCCGTGCTATCCGCCATCTGCGTTCTACTCGCGCTAACCGCTATCAATTATTGCACCGCATTTATCCGAGCGAAGAAAGTGAAGATGCTAAAGACATTGAGGCTAGTACGCGCGAGCAATTGCATGTGGTACGCATGACCCCCAAAGCGTATGCGGTAGGTCGGAAATTAAAAGATCTCAACATTGAAGGTTCTGGCGCTATCATTACCGCGATCAAACGTAATGCCATTCGCGTGCCTGAGCCAGGGCCTGAAACTGAGATCAAAGACAACGATGTGTTAGTGTTATATGGCCTACCCGAGGGTATCGAGCAAGCAGAAAGTTTATTGTTGGATGGGGAGTAGCCTGGATGGAGCGCTAGCGGAATCCGGGCTACGTTAAGCTCGGTCATCCCTTCCCTAGGCCTTTCTCGTCGTCCCGCGACTTGTTCGCGGGACGACGTGATTTTTCTGCTATCAATTCTGCGACATCAACTGCCAAGAAATACGTCCTATAGGTAATCCGGTGCCAGCTATAAGGTATTTAACTAATGTACCACTACTGGATGGAATAAATAAATAATCACCATGCACAACCGGTTGTGATGGAACCCCTGCCGTCATTTGAATACCACTGATAACTTGGCCATTATATAAATCACCTGTATTGACCTGGCCATCGTTATTGTAATCGATCAAAGATGCACTGGGCTGTCCACCTGTACCTGCTTTAGCGATCATCAACCAACCCCCTGCGCCGTAGGCGCAGTGTGCTGCCGAATTAGGAATCATAGTACTAAAGAGGATTTCGGTTTCAAATATATTACTGGTTGTTATACGTACTGAAGCGACCGTCGCTGGCGAAATAACCCGCTCACCACCAGTAAATTGAATAAACCATCCATAACGCACTTGTGAAGACGTGCCGGAAGTATAAGGCACGGTATTATTTGTTAAAACCCGAACACCTCCAGTTGTGGTAAACGTTTGTTGCACTAATTGACTCTGAGTAATGTTGTTAGTCACGCCATTATCCCAAATCCCATAAAACGCTTGCGTGCTGGTATTACTCTTATCATTCGCTGATAAAAACTGTCCGGCTCCGACTAGCACTAATAAATTGGGAGCATTGAGTGTAGTTGAAGGAACATTAGGGTTAGTAATAACCACGGGTTGTGTGGTAATACTTTGCGTAGAGATGCCGCTATAAAGTGGTAATGGCGCACTGCCCGTACCATAAGCAACTTTCCATTGGGTTGGATCACTGCTTGATACATCGAATGCCCATATATTCCCATTTAAATCGCCCGCATAAACCCGATCTGCAACTTGATCACCATTAATATCGACTACTGCAGGTGTAGCTAATCCATTCGGACTATTGGTTTGTGTTGCGACCCCCGATTTAGTATCAATCACAAAATAATCGACACCCTTAACCCAAGTACCATTCAAACCGCCATCTAAAAATAAAATAAATAATTGTGCGTTATCCGAACCCGTTGCATTATAACCATTGCCGAAAATGGCGGCCCAACGACCGTTATTCATTAAGGCAATTTGTGGATCGCTAAAGGTATACCCTAATCCCGAATCATTTTTGCTAGTAAATTCCCACAAAAATAAATTACTGATATTGCCGGCAGTAAAACTAGCGGGGTTTGTCACATCCAAGGCAAAATAACCCTTTCCACCCGCATGTTCACCAGCGACTAATACTGTGCGCCAAGCGGGACTACCCAATGGTGTCGATTTGGTGTAAACATCTTGCACCGCCGGCGTGCCATCGACATAAAAAATATGTTGATAAGCGGGATCTGTGTAATAGTGTAACCCGGTGGTGATCAGCGAACTGGTTGTAGGGCTGGGATTCACTGTGGTATCAAATGCAATACTCAGATTGGAAGGAATATATCCTAATACTTCCGTACCTGTGTTAGCATCAAAACCATGTAACATTCCATCATTCGCTCCCGCATACACCGTCGGTGCTCGCGTTTTAGCAATACCATTCTTAAAATCTGAATAGCGTTGACCTGATGCCGTTGGGAATGGCGCGGTATCGGGCCAAGATGCTGTGGCGACACCGACATAGACCGGTGAGGAATCGACAATATCCCCCAACACGCTATCGCGTTGTCGAAATAAATTATTCGGTTGTGTCGCTGATTTTTCATTAGTCCGATCACCACGTAAATAATTCAATCGTAACTGACCATTACCATCCGATGTACCGCTAGTGCCAGTATTCAAATCGCTTTGCATCGCCGTAGGAAGTTGACTTAAAGTTTGGAACAATACTGGAGTATCGACACCTGCATCATTTTTATAAGTAAAAATCAAACGACTAGAGGGCGATTTTTGGTTGAGTAAACTCGCTTCCGCCCACGACGCTGCTCCCACCGTACCAGTTTGATTTACGGGAAATCTCACTAAATTTCCACTCCAACGCGTAGTGGTATAGGAAGGTATGTAAATCGAACTGTTAGCCGTAAGGTTAGAACCGCTGAAAGAAACCGATGAAGCCGTCACTGACTGTGCCAAAATACTCGATGCGGCAGTGAGAAAGGCTTGGGTAATGGCGCTAGCACCGGATGCTTGCACAAACACGCCGCCACCGACTTCGGCAGTGTAGTTTAATAAAGCTTGACCACCGGCACTAATACCATTACCTGCTCCAATAGTATAAGTTGCAACATTATTCTTTTTAGTATTTCCCGTCGGATCGGTTAAATCGGGACGTAAATCCATATCAAACATCGCCGCCGCTACATCGGCTAAACCGCAAGTGAGACCGCTACTTGTAACACTGGTCGGACAAGTAACATAATTTCGTAACCCCGTTCCATTATTCGGCAACGTGTCCGGATCTGGCTCACCATCGGTTAACAAAATTATAAAACTTTTTTGACAAAAATACTGTATCGGCGAAGATTGTGTCACGCCAAAAGTATAATTGGGAGTATTGTCAAAGACGGTATAAGCTCTTTTGACTTGTTGATTGCTCGCACCAGGATGTAAAGTTAAATTATTATTAAAACCTTGTACGAAATACCGGCCTAAATTCAGCTCAGTATTTTCCAGTGGTGTTCCTCCACTTGCAGTAATAGCATTTATCGCATTAGTCATCGGGTTTAAATTAGTTGCGATATCATTCATCCCGACGCGAATAAGAGCGCCGTTATGATTATTATTAAACGTTGATAATCCTACTCGCACACCGCTTAAACTATTTAATAAATTAATTGCTGCTTGTTTTACTACCTGTAAACGCGTTTGTGAGCTACCCGAGCTGGAGGGGTCATTCATCGATCCCGAATTATCAATCATAAACATGATATTCGGCGGCTCTTGTGTGGTCGTCAACAGTGGTTGTTGTGCTAATGGCAAGGTACCCGAGGCAGCCATCACCGTAACTTGCCAGAATAGTAAGACACTCAGCATAACAAACTGCGCTGTGCGTTTAATCCACGTAATATCCACTTACGTTCTCCTAAAATCGTCGTCCATAAAAACTTTCTATCACGCTAACGGCATTACCGGTTGCACCGGTAGAACGCGCAACAATGCGGAAAACCGTAACGGGGCCGCCACCAGGATTTTGACCATAATTATAAATATTCAAGCTGACACCAGTGCCGCCATAGACTCCAACTAATTCAATAAAATATTGTGGCGTCACTACTCCGGTCCAGGTTTGAGTGGAGTTAATCACGCCCGCACCTGTCCATGTTGCACTTAATAATGAATTGGGCGCATTACCTTGAGTATACAATCCATTGGAATTATTAAAGCTGGTGGTATCAGTTAGTCCATCAATATAGACTTCTGCTTCACGCATCACACTATCTGCTATTTGTAGCGATAAACTTGTATCACGCCAATTACTCGCAATTTTTTCTTCAGTCGGTGTGGTCTGTAAGGTGCTGACCGCAAGAAAGGTCAGTATCAGCAATATAATAATACTGACAACTAATACTATGCCTTTCTGTTTGTGACTGCCCATAGCCGCTCTCCTATGCGTTAATTCGATTACGCAAATTCACTGTTGTTGTATAAACCTGGCGTAACCGTTTATCCGTTGGTGTGATCGTTTGTCCGTTTAAGGTGTACGGTGTGATAGCCGGTAAAATATTATTTTCTAAACTAGCCACTACCAGACTGATGCGCACACTCACCACATTCGACATCGATGTCACTTGATCCGCACGCACATAGCGATTAGCTGACCCATCCGCATCCGTGTCTTCGCCGTATAAAATAAGCATATTCTCAATGCCTTCTACTAATTCTTGTGCTCCTGCTGCATTGGTGAGAAATAAAGACGGTAGCGCACCAGTACCGGTTTGGATGCTATACATATTGACATAGGGTAAATACACATAAGCATCAGCACCATAAACCTTAGATAAAGAATTACTAGCATTGCCTGGTGTGGTTCCACCTGCTGCGTGTTGCAATGTGCCTGAGCTCGCATTCGCATTAGTCACTTGGAAAATATCACCTTGAACACAATCAGCTACCATCACGATCGTTCCACTCGAAATACTACTCGTCGCGTTAGTTGTCACAGCATCACTCATAGTGACTGGGAGAGGGGGAATTACATAATTAAGACCACTGGCTGGAATTGAACTGCTAATGGTGATGGTGTCACTCCCTGCGATAATAGCGCCTCCCGTACCTTGGTTTGCTGTTCCTGCCAAGCCATTAGCAAAATTGTAATATCCGGTTCCACCCCCAGTTAATTG
>CAZULF010000009.1:0-33285 GCA_964621215.1 uncultured Legionellales bacterium
CGTAAGGCTAATTGTTTGACGACAACTTCTTCTGGAGCACGGAAATATAATACCATAAATAAAATCACCAGCACGACGGCGCCCGCTCCGACTGCAGCCCATAAAGGCAACATCCAGTGACGTAAGCTGCTGGGTTGTTTGGTATCTTTTTTGGTTTGTGCTTTACGCTGACGTTGCGGTTCGCTCTCTAATAACACTTGGCGTGCTACCAGATTAATTTTGGCAGGAATACCATTCGACGCTTGATGAATTTGTGAAAGTTGCATTTCAGTTAATGGAAATTCACCTTCATAACCCGCTTGCTGCATCCGATGTTCAATGTATTCTCGCGTCATACCAACTGAAAAAGGATCCAGTCGAATAGTATGCGTCATCGCTTCACCCAAATGTTGGGCGGTAATTTCTGCCATCATCGCATCTAATTGCGGACCACCGAATAAAATCACATGCAAAGGATGACTATCGTTGGATTGCCATTCAGCCATATCAATCAATAATGCCAAAGAATTTTTTGGGAGCTTTTGCGCATTATCAATCACTAGATAAAATTCTTCGCGCGCTTGCGACATTTTTTCAATTTGCAGCATAAAGCGTTGTTGAAAATTGACTTCATGCAAGCTGACAACTGGCATACCTAAATGACGAACAATTAATTCTTGTAAAACATCTGGCGTCACTCCCGCACTGCCATGCACTTTACACACTCCGGATGCTGGCTCGATTTGTTCGAATAACAAATCCATAAAAACACTTTTACCGCTGCCAGATACACCGGTAACCAGTAAGGCCATAGGGGAACTGCGCGAAAAATGTCGCAATAAATCTAATTGCTGCTGCCACCGTGCAGGGAAATAAGGTTCGCATTCCATTCCTTCTTCTACAAAAGGATCACTTGTCAGTCCAAATTTTTGCCAGTAACTCGCCATAACATTTCATCCGCCATAATTAAATTTGTGTAGCTAGTCGTGCTTATCATATTGGCATGACAGCATCCAATCTCGAAAATGGATGCCAGCCTACGCTGGCACGACAGCGAGGGTATAAACCGCCATGCTGCCATTATTCGCTCTTAATAATACCATATTGCCTGATACCTGGGGAGTAGACGTGATACTGCCATTCGTTAATTTAATTCGGGCAACAAAATGTCCATCTTGTTGTGAAAGCCAATGTACATTGCCCTCATGATCGGCAACAACAATATTATTACCAACCAAAGCAGGACCGGTGATTTGACGATCACGTAATGCACGTTGTTTCCACAATACGATGCCATTACGACGAGAAAAGGCCCAAATACGTCCCCGACTATCCGATGCATAGACAGCATCATTCGCCACTGCTAAGCCGGCATAACTGGATAAAGGATGCTGCCAGAGAATATCGCCGTTTGTTGCATTTAACGCAGAAATAGTTCCATGGTAGCTGGCCGCGTACACGGTATTTCCAGTCACAACCGGATCGGCTGAAATGCCAACCATACGGCCAACATCGGAGAAACCACGTGGTACCGCTATCAGAGTTTGCCAAAGTAATTGACCATTAGCGGCATTAAAAGCACTCAATTTACCATCCGAAAAACCGGCATAAACGGTATTGCCCGCAACAATAGCTCGACTACTACCCATGAGTTGTAATTGTGTCGCCCCCTCATCGTATTTCCATTTTAATTGTCCGTTAGAGGCATCTAACGCCACCAACTGGTCATCGATGGTTTTTACAAAAACCTGGCCTTTGCCATAGGTTGGTGGTGTATTGGATTGATCCGGTAAATCAACACTCCAAAGTTGTTCACCATTTTTTACATTTAACGCATACAACTTACCATTAGTGGTTGGGACAAACACCGCATCATTACCGATTGTTGCGCCGGCACTCGTTGCCGCAGGTAATTTTACTGACCAAAGTGTCGCACTATCTTTTAATTGCACTGCGACGACATCACCACGACTATCAACAACGATGACTTGATTGTTATCAATCGCTGGAGTTAATTTCGAGTAGTTAATGTTTGATGAACTACCTATATGTTTTGCCCATACAGTTGAAACTGGCGTTTCTGCAGTGACCGGTGTTAATTTGGGAAGCGGTGCTTCTTTCGTGCTGCATGCTGTAATTAAAGGAAAAGCTATGCTGCTCAAAATAATTAATTTTCGTAAATTCACTAGAAATCTCCATACTTTGTAATTAGTAAACCTTCTTATCTCGTCGTCCCGCGATTTGTTCGCGGGATCCATGGCGTATCGATACGTTCTGGATCCCGCGGATAAGCCGCCGGACGACGTGGTCTATAGAGAAGACCAACAACAACCCCTAAGGATTAGGCAAACTACTTAATTTTAATTGTAAAATAGGTAACAAAACTCTGCTGTCCGCATTTTCATTTTGTGCTTTGGTATAAGCTGCGCGTGCTTCAGCATAATTTTTTTGTACCGCATAAATATCACCACGCACTTCGTCAGTTAAAATATTCATACTGGGATCATCGCGCTTATCCAATAAAGTGAGCGCTTCGTTGGGTTTATTCATGGCTAATAATAAACGCGCGGCACGAATACGCGCAATTTGTCGCATCGAAGCTTCTTTAGCGTGATCAACGACCCACATCAAACTTGTATAGGCTTTTGAATAATCCTGCTGATCCACTTGCGATTTAGCCATCACAAAACTACTCAACACCGCATAAGATGAACGTGGATAGTTTTGAATAATTGCATTGGCTCGTTTGGCAATCTCATCCGGATTATTATTCGAAATATTCAACAAGACTTGGTATTCTTGAGATATGTTTGCTGCCTTTTTAGCTTGTTGCTTACTCCAAAATTGCCATCCATAAATTAGAACAAGGCCGGCAACAATGCCAATAATTAATGCGGTACCATTCGCATCCCACCATCGTTTTAACCAGTCAACACGATCATTGTCTGTTACGAAATCGTTCATTTGCTACACCCCCATGGTTGATCTGTATTTAAAAATTCGAAAAAATCTACTTGCGACATAGTCTTTGGCTCTGACATTACTTTATTATCATTATCATTCAATTCGGACGTCCGCTGTAAGCGTTTAATGGTAATGGCTGCATCACGCACTTCATCATCACCTAAAATTAATGCATATTTCGCGCCGGCTTTATCGGCTTTTTTCATTTGTGTTTTCATATCGCCACCACCTAAGTGATAGCATACTTGTCTATCTTTCAAGACATCTCGCAGTTTTTCAACCAACAATAAGCCCGCTTTTGTTGCGGCATCACCCAACATCACTAGATAAAAATCAGGTGCTGGCGGTTGAGGAATGTTTGAATGCGCCTCAACTAAGGCAATAATACGCTCTAGCCCCATCGCCATACCAAATGCCGGTGTGGCTTTGCCACCTAACTGTTCTACTAATCCATCATAATGACCACCAGCACAAACAGTACCTTGAGCACCTAACTCTGTGGTAACCCATTCGAATACAGTGCGATTATAATAATCTAATCCGCGCACCAAGCAAGGATTAATTTCATAAGCAAGCCCTACGGCATCCAATAACTCACACAATTTTTGAAAATGAGTTTTAGATTCGCTATCAATATAATCAACTAACTTTGGTGCCTGTTGATTTAACTTTTGCATATCTGGATTTTTACTATCTAAAATCCGCAGCGGATTTGTATGCAACCGACGTTGGCTATCTGCATCCAATTGCGCTTCATGTGCTTGATAGTAACTGATCAAGACTTGTCGATATGCCGCGCGCGCTTCGGTTGAGCCCAATGAGTTGATTTGCAATTTAACCACTTTCTCCAAACCTAAATTACGCCATAAACGCGCCGTCAACATAATCAACTCAACGTCAATATCAGGTCCGGTATAACCAAATGCTTCAAAACCGATTTGATAAAATTGTCGGTAACGACCTTTCTGGGGTCGTTCGTGTCTGAACATTGGGCCCATATACCACAGTTTGCGTTGTTGATTATATAATATGCCGTGTTCAATGCCCGCACGCACACAACCCGCTGTACCTTCAGGGCGCAAGGCAAGCTTATCTTCATTGCGATCTTGAAAGGTATACATTTCTTTTTCGACTATATCGGTGACTTCGCCAATGGTGCGTTTGAATAAATCTAATGACTCGACAATAGGAAATCGAATTTCTTGATAACCATACATGTTTGCCAAAGCTATTAATTCAGATTCTATCCATTGCCAAATGAAAATAGTCTCAGGCAAAATGTCGTTCATGCCACGAATGGCTTGATATCGCTGTGCCAACGTTATTATTCCTCTTTATGTCAACAGACCTTACACCATCTTAATGCGTATTAGCATTATCGGGGTCATGCCAAATCGCATTTTTGGCTTTTTGCCAACGGGTTGGTTTCGCTGCAGGAGCTGCTCCGGTTGTTTGGTTTTGTCCCGTAGCAGTAGCGGTTGCAGATTGATCACCATTAACCATTTCTTGCGTTGCATTGGTAATTGTCGACGATGGCTGAACGCCTGTCATAGCAGTTGATGCTGCGGGCGTTTCAGCATTAGGTAACACTGGATTATTAACCGCATTCTCTGCGGGTGTCGCTGGCAGAGTTTGCTGCTCTGCAGGCAAGCCCACATTGGCATTGTTCACACTCGTTGTCGCCGCAGATGCAACTTCATTTTGTGTCGTGGTCAGCGCAGTTTGAGTGGCCAGATCATCTTGTTGGGTATTATGATTATGCCACCAGATAAAAACTAAAATAACTAAAATGCCTACGATGCCATATCCTACCCAGCGAGCAGATTGTTCCCCTGGTCGCTTTTGATTGATAATAATGCGTTGATGTTCACGTCTGACATACGGTGTATTTTCTTGCGTGTAAGGAAATAGTTTATTAAATGCTGCAATATGTTCATCCGCTGAAATATTTAATAACTTAGCATACCCTCTCAAATAGCCTCTAATAAAAGTTACACCAGGAAGTTTATCATAGGCATCACTTTCAATGGCTTCGACCATGTTTTTTGACAAGTGCAATTGTATTGCTACTTCTTCTTCGGTTAGCCCCAATGATTCACGCACACGTCGTAAATTCGCGCCTGGAGAAAATGTACTATCTGTTGCTGTATTTTCAACATCCGTTTGTTGTTGATCCATAGGTTTGTCGCTCATGCTGTCAATCCTGATAATTTAGCTTGTTTAAATTCATTCGACTGAGAGAAATGTTCTTTCAGTTGCCCTACATCGTTTGCAATACGTTGGTGATCATTACTACGCCGAGCCAGTTGTATGTCCAGCCATAATGATGCCGCCGATGGTTTCGCTAGTTTATTGTACCTCTCCAGATAGCGTTGGGCGAAGTCAAACTTGCCTTTCTTAAAACTAATTTGCGCTAACTCCAAATTGGAGGTAGGCAAATCAGGATCATTCTGGAGGGCTTTAATAAAATATTGCTCCGCATTTACCATATCAGGAATTTTTTCCGCACACAAACCCGCGTTTTCATAGGCATCACCCGGGGTTAAATAATTCTGATCTTGGGTAGCTGCTAAAAAATAACTCACTGATTCAGCATATTGTTTTTGCTGGCACAAAAATACTCCATAATTATTCAAACTTCGACCAGCTTTAGGAGCCAAACTGACTGCTTTGCGATAATATTCCGCCGCTTTGGCATTATCGCCGGTATTTTCATAAAAATAAGCTAGAGAATCCCATGCATCGGCCGAAGACGGGTCTTGTTTGACAGCAAGCAGCAATTTAGACTTGGCTCTAGACGTATCACCCTGCTGCAAATAACCCACACCCAGTTGTGTATTATATACCGCGGCCTGAGGATTCTTTTGCACATTTCCTGCTATCGAAGGCGGCGTATTCGGCGGTGGTGTGGATGAGCAGGCTGTGACAATCAACCCCAGAGCGAGAATTAAAGTCCATTTTATACGCATAAAAGGTAACAATGCAGAATCTCCTTTACCATGTTCGTACCCGTATACACATCTTTGTATCGGGGATTTTTTAGAACCCTCGTCGTCCCGCGGTTTGTCCGCGGGATCCAGAACGCATCGACACACCCTGGATCCCGCGAATAAATCGCGGGACGACGATTTTTGTTACACAGGTTTTTTGTCCAACATAGAGAGTATATACCTAATACGGCTTACGATGCGATCTTTTTGGGGCGCTCGGCAATACGTTCTCTTCGTTTGGTCCTATCCACAAATTGACCCACTAATTGACCGCAAGCGGCATCAATATCATCACCGCGGGTTTTGCGAACAGTAGTGTTAATATCTGCTGCATGTAATATGCGTTGGAAATGTTCTATGACAGGTCGTGGCGAGCATTGGTATTGCGTGCCAGGGAAGGTATTGAATGGAATCAAATTAACTTTAGCCGGAACATTATGCAATAATTTAATCAATTCTTTCGCATGTCCGGGCTGATCATTTACACCGTCAAGCATGACATATTCAAATGTCACACGACGGCGAGAGTTGGGTTCAAAATAATTGCAACAAGCTTGCATTAACTCTTTCAGAGGATATTTTTTATTGACTGGGACCAATTCATTTCGCAATGTATCGTTCGGTGCGTGCAATGAGACTGCTAAAGCCACATCCGTCGCTTCTTTTAACTTATACATGTTAGGTACGACGCCAGACGTACTTAAAGTCACTCGTCGTTTGGACAGGCCATAAGCGAAATCATCCATCATCAAGCTCATAGCCGGCACAACATTATCAAAATTCAGCAACGGCTCGCCCATGCCCATCATCACTACATTGGTAATATGACGGTCATGCTTTTTGCCATCCGAGGATAAGCGACGAACGGCTTGATAGACTTGTCCGATAATGTCACCAACACTTAAATTGCGGCTAAAACCTTGGGTTGCGGTTGAGCAAAAGCTGCAGTTAAGTGAGCACCCTACTTGCGAGGAAACGCACAACGTGCCGCGATCATCTTCGGGAATAAACACTGTTTCCACATTATTATTCGGCGCAACTTGCATCAGCCATTTGTAGGTTCCATCGGCTGAAATTTTTTCCTCAACAATAGCGGGAGGTCTAATTTCCGCCATGTCGTTTAAGCGTTGACGAAACGCTTTCGTCAAATTGCTCATGTCATCGATACTGCTGCCATACTGATGCAATCATTGCAAAACCTGCACTGCTCGGTAGGGTTTTTCACCCAGCTCAAGCATCAATTGCTCCATGCGAGGACGATCGTAATCGAGCAGGTTAATTTTGGTTGCAGCAGTCTCATGCATAGTACATTACCGACTATAAATATTTTCTTCTGCAAAGAAGAATGCAATTTCAACTTCTGCCGTAGCAGACGCATCAGAACCATGTACGGCATTTTCATCGATGCTTGCAGCGAAATCCGCACGAATCGTGCCAGGAGCAGCTTCTTTTGGATTGGTGGCGCCCATAATATCGCGGTGGCGCTGAATGGCATTGTCACCTTCTAACACGGAAATCAATACTGGACCTGAGCTCATGAACTCGACTAATCCATTAAAAAAAGGACGTTCTTTATGTACTGCATAGAAAGCTTCCGCTTCAGCCCGGGTCAACCAAGTCATTTTCGCCGCCACAATAGCTAAATCAGCTGTTTCAAAGCGTGCCAATATCTGGCCAATATAGTTTTTTCTTACCGCATCAGGTTTGATAATAGAAAGAGTTTGTTCGATAGCCATGGGTTTAATTACGCTCCTAGGTTAGTCAATGAGTTCAATAATGGGCCAATGCCCGAAAATTGGCATCGGATTATACCAAAATTGTACAATAAAGTAAGCCCATTCATTGAATTTTTTTGTGAAAACAAGGACTAAGATTATATAACCACTTCAAACATAAAAACTCTCGCCGCAGCCGCAACTACCCTTTTGCACTGGGTTGATAAATTTAAATTTGGCATTAAGACCTTCTTTAACGTAATCCACTACGGTGCCTTCGATAAAAGGAACACTTTTTGCTTCCAGATACAGGTTCACCGTATCGTTTAAAACAAATAACAAATCATCTGCCGCTGGGGTTTCAATAAAATCTAATTTGTATTGCAAACCTGAACAACCCGCTGTTTTAATGGATAAACGCACCGCGGTGCCGGCCGGTTTTTTGGCTAACTGTTTTTGTAAATGTTCGATGGCAGCGGTTGTGAACTCAACTGGCATTGAGGTTAATGTATTTGTGGTTGGCATCGTATTTCACCTGTTATGGCATTGATCGTAAAATCTATTTCTTCTATTGTAGTATATCTACCTAAAGAGAACCTTAAGGATGCATCAATTTGCGCGTTAGATAAGCCTAAAGCGCGCAAAACATGCGAGCGATCGGATGAGAAACTATTACACGCTGAGCCTGATGATATGGCTAATTGCTTTAATGCTTTCTTTAAAATCTCGCCATTAACACCTTCAAAACAAATATTTAAATTATTGTTTACTCGTTGTTCTGCATCCCCGTTTAATGTCACACCTGGCAAATGCGAGATGCCTTGCCATAATCTTTGTTTTAATTGTAAAACACGTTTCGATTCTTCTGGCATCAGTTTTTCTGCAAGGGCAAAAGCTTCACCCATGCCGACAATTTGATGCGTTGGTAAAGTTCCGGCACGTAGCCCCTGTTCCTGACCACCGCCGTAAATTTGAGGCGTCAAATGCGCGCGCGGGCGTAAACGTACATACAAAGCCCCTATGCCTTTTGGGCCATACACTTTGTGCGCCGACAAGGACATCAAATCCACCGGCCACTGCCTCATGTCGATGGGCAACTTACCCATCGTTTGCGCTGCATCCACATGTAACAACACCCCAGCCTCACGCGTAATGGCGCCAATAGCGGCAATATCATTAATCACACCAATTTCATTATTAACGTGCATTAACGACACCAAAATAGTGCTAGGACGAATAGCCGCTTTTAATGCATCTAATTCAATCAATCCATTGGGTTTAGGCCGCAAATAAGTCACATCAAAACCTTGCTTTTCCATTGACTTACAGACATCTAACACGGCTTTATGTTCAATTTGGCTGGTTATAATATGGCGCCCTTTAGCCGCGTAATATTCCCCTACACCCTTAATAGCAAGATTATTAGCCTCCGTGGCTCCTGAAGTCCAGATAATCTCCTTTGGCGCAGCATGAATAGCATCTGCAACCTGTTGCCGAGCCTGTTCCACTCGTTCAGCTGCTTGCTGGCCATAGCAATGGGCAGTCGAGGCAGGATTACCAAATACACCGTCAAGGGTAAGGCATTCCTGCATTTTAGCCGCCACTAACGGATCCACTGGCGTCGTGGCCATATAATCAAGATAAATTGGAAATTTCATAGCCTTTGAGGATATAATCGTTTTCTTTTTTACGCAAGATTAGGTTTATTAAAAATATGCATCCATTTTTAAATACGGTATTTCCATCGGTTCGCAAAGCCTCAACTTTAATGATGAACGCCTTTCGCGACGTCAAAACGCTGAAAGTCAGTGAAAAGGGACTTTTTGATTATGTCACCGAAATCGACCGGAAATCAGAACAGCTTATTACTGAGACTATTCGCAAAGCCTATCCTGACCACGGTATTTTAGGGGAAGAATTTGGCCTTCATGAAGGTAATGAGTATTTATGGGTGATCGATCCCCTCGATGGAACTAAAAACTTTGTACACGGTTTTCCACATTTTTGCGTCTCAATCGCGGTAAAGCTCAAAGGACGCCTAGAACATGCGCTCATCTACGACCCTGTGCGTGACGAGCTGTTTACCGCCAGTCGTGGCCATGGCGCACATTTAAACGATCGCCGCATTCGAGTTTCTGAATTAAGTGGCCTGCCAGGTGCTTTACTCAGTACTGCTTTACCAACGCTTGAGAAGCCTTATTTTAACGAGTATATGAAGGGCTTTAGCCCACTTTTTAGCCCTAGCGGGGGTTTACGCCATTGTGGCTCTGCTGCCTTGGGATTAGCCTATGTAGCCGCTGGTCGAGTCGATGGCCACTGGGAAATGGGCTTAGCTGAATGGGATATCGCAGCTGGAGCTTTGTTAGTGATAGAAGCTGGCGGTCTGGTAAGTGACTTGCATGGCGGTGAAACCTTCTTGCAAACCGGCAATATCTTAGCCGCTCCGCCAAAAGTATTTAAAGGTATGCTGAGAGCTTTACATTCGTCGAGAGACTGATTAAGCTAAAATAATTGTAAATTTCTCCTCTCTCGTCGTCCCGCGACTCGTTCGCGGGATCCAGAACGTGGAGGAGATAACATGGTTCCCGCGGACAAGCCGCGGGACGACAAAGTAGGAGCCATCATGTTTAAGCGTATATTTTTATTTGTTTTAACTAACATTGCGGTTTTGTTAGTCGGTTCTATCATTTTAAGAATATTTAATGTTCAACCCTACTTACAGGCCAATGGGCTCAACTACACTTCCCTGCTCATCTTTTCCGCTGTATTCGGCTTTACCGGCTCGCTCATTTCTTTATTTCTTTCAAAAACGGTAGCCAAGATGACGATGGGGGTTCAAATTATTGATCAGCGACAAGGCGATCCCCAAACTGCCTGGTTAATCAGCACCGTAGAACGGCTAGCCATGAAAGTGAATATTGGTATGCCTGAGGTGGGAATTTACAACAGTCCAGAACCTAACGCTTTCGCTACGGGCTGGAATCGCAACAAAGCGTTGGTCGCTGTTTCGACCGGTTTATTGCAAGTGATGGACCAAGATGAAATTGAAGGCGTATTAGGCCATGAAATATCGCATATTGCTAATGGCGATATGGTGACGTTAACGCTGCTACAAGGCGTGCTCAATACCTTCGTTATTTTCTTCGCGCGCGTTGCCGCATTCGCGCTGTCGCAATTCTTGAATCGTAATCAGGAAGGTAACCAACCTAGCTCGATGAATAGTCTCGTCTTCTTTTTAGTAGAAATGGTCTTCCAAATTATTCTTGGCATTTTAGCGTCGATCATTGTCATGTGGTATTCACGCAAACGTGAATATCGTGCTGATGCCGGCTCTGCGCGTTTGCTTGGCAAACAAAAAATGATCGCGGCATTACAAAAGTTAGGACAAATGCAAGGTCGCGCTGAAGATAATCGCGCACCTAGTTTTGAAGCGATGAAAATTGCTGGGCATCCATCTCGCTTCGCCGCTTTATTTTCAAGTCACCCACCATTAAAGGATCGGATTTCTGCATTGGAAAAAGGAGTTTAACGTGGTTACATCTAAAATTCGTGTTGCCGTTGTGTTTGGCGGAAAATCTGCTGAATATGATGTTTCTTTACAATCGGCTAAAAATGTCATTAATGCATTGGATAAGAAAAAATACGAAGTCACACTGATCGGCATGGATAAACGCGGTCAATGGTATCTACAAGAACCATTATCGCATCAAGTACATCAGCAACCCGCTCAATTGGGCGTTACTGCTCACTTAAATGATTTAGTCACCATTGTGCCTGGACAAAATCATTCTTTATTGATGGGCTTAATGACGAAAGAACAAGTCACCGCCATAGATGTGGTATTTCCCGTTGTGCATGGGCCCTACGGCGAGGATGGCACCATTCAAGGCTTGATGCGTATGGCCAATGTGCCGTTTGTTGGCGCAGATGTTTTGAGCTCAGCGGTGTGTATGGACAAAGATGTCATGAAGCGCTTAGCACATGAAGCTGGCATTCCCATTGCCAAATTTGTCACCGTCTATCGTCGTGAACTCGCTAAGCTGAATCCTGAAAAAATCATTAAGCATGTAGGCTTACCTTGTTTTGTTAAGCCTGCCAACTTAGGTTCCTCCATCGGTATTAGCAAAGTCAAAGCTGCTGCTGAATTGACAAAAGCCATTGAGCATGCAATGGAATATGACAATAAAGTCGTGATTGAAGAAGCGATTGAAGGTCGAGAAATTGAATGTGGTGTATTGGGTAATGATGACCCCGCCGCCTCAGTACCAGGTGAGATTATTCCTCATCATGAATTCTATTCTTACGAAGCAAAGTATTTAGACGCGGCTGGAGCGGATGTGATCGCACAAGCTGATTTACCCCCTGAAATCATCAAGAAAGTGAAAGATTTGTCGATTAAAATTTTCCGCACCTTTGATTGTGATGGTATGGCGCGAGTAGATTTTTTCTTGAAAAAAGATGGCACGTTGATATTTAATGAGCTCAACACCATTCCCGGCTTTACCCAGATCAGCCAATACCCAAAAATGTGGGAAGCGAGCGGCATTGCTTATTCCGATTTGTTGGATAAACTAATTGCTTTAGCATTGGAAAAATTTGATCAACGACAAAATTTAAAATTATCACCTGAGTGAAAACACCGTCGTCCCGCGGCTTGTCCGCGGGATCTAGAACATATCGTTTCCCGGATTTCGCTTCGCTCCATCCAGTCTACAATTATCTTGGGCAAGGCGAAGCAGCTTGCCTTCTACCTAGTTCAGAAATATCCAATCGTGCTCGAGCCTCCTGGAAAAACGCAGCGTATTCTCCTCCACGATGTCCTCTATCAATTTTTCTTCGCGCATTTTTAGAAAACGCATGATAAGCATCTTGTATACTATCTAGATCACCTTTTCTTACCGCCTTGTTTAATCTCCGCATTTTTTGCGTATCATCCTGCGTAGGAGGTTTCGGTACAGCCCGTTTAGGTGACGCTGCTAATAGTTCGGGTTTCTCTTTTATTACATCCAGGGGTTCAGATGCAGCATCTTTTTCTGCAGTTTGTGCTGGTTGCTTTAAATGAGGTGCAGAAAAAAATGTATCTGCTATTAAGGCGGAATTTAGTAATCTTAAATCTAGCCAACAATGACTATTCGGTAGAATCCAAGTTTGTCCTGCGGGTCGCCAGGCTTTCCAAGCCCTATCTAACCCGGTTGAAACACCCATAGTCGGATCCAGGAATCGGGCTGATTGATAAGAGTCAATGGCAAGTATTAATTCCCTTGCAGTTGCGTTCGGACTATTTAATTTGTTTCCCTGTTCGCGCCATTTTCTTGCCTCTTCTTGCTTTGTTAATCCTGATTGCCCAGTTAAATAGGCTGTATCTCCTATCAACAACCTAGCTCTACCTGCCATGCGGTAAGCAAACCATAATGTCGATGCAATATTGTCGCGAGCATTACGAATATAATGTACTCGCATAATCGCAACAAAATCGGTAGGACATTCTTGTAATCGTTGTTGATAATAAGCTAGTGCTTGATCAATGTCGTTCTTATCAAATAAACTTATATCGCCTTGTTCACAGAGTGCATAGTTAAAACATTCTATCTTGTTTTCTTCGCTAAGTTCCTTTGAACGCATTATTTCTGCGCTTTTTCCAGTACACAATTCGACATATTGATGAGTATCGCCTTGTAATCTTAATAAATAAGCAAGCTCCAACCACTCTAAATAAGTCAATGACTGCATGGGGGCTGTTGTAGCCAACCAAATTTGCGCTTCTTTGACTCCCTGTGCAGCAGAAACGCGATAATGATGTGTGGCGGCGGCCAAATTAAAATAGATTCCTACTGTTGTCTCAGAAAATATTTGTGCCAGATAATAATGTGCTGTTGATGAAACAGAAACATCTTGCAGAGCTTTAATTAAATAAAGTAAAGCGATCGCATCGTTTTTACCACCCGGCATGCGGCCATGATAGTAACTGATTCCTGTTTGTAAGATATTCTGTGAGTCACTATTGGTGCGTAAGGAATCTAACACTCGAATCAAATCAATAAATTTATCCTGCGCAGCAAGACTGTCATAAAAAATGGTCGCATCAAACCCATACTGTTCAAGCTTGCTTTTTAAAATACGCTTCGATGCATCTAAGCTTACTCTATATTCATTAGTCAGCTCTCTACTTGACCCCTCCTCTAATGGAGTAAACCATTGCTCATAACAATAGAAACGCATTAACAATAATAATAAATAACTAGTATCATTGTTATTTTCTGGATAATGAACACAGATATAATTTTGTAAAGATTTTTGATATTTCGTCCAAAATTCATCATCTCGAGCATTTTTTGGCAGTTGATCTAACAATGCTAAAACGTCTAACGGATTGGAATTTAAATTAGTTAAAATCTCTGCGTGCAAGCGTATTTGTCTAGAGCTGATCGCTGCAACGGCTTCAACCCACAATCGTGCGAGTTCGAACTTTTCCAACTTATTCAATAAGGTTGCCGCCTCTAATTTCTGCTCTATAGTAAAAGTTGAAATCTTATCTATTGCTAATAGTTGTTGTGGGAAATTGGCAAATCCAGCATCAGCATAGACTTGAGCTAAGTGTATGATATCGTCTGGGGTAGTAATTTTTTGGAGATCAATGTCATATAAAACATTTTGAGCTTTTAATCTATTATCTGTCTGTAAGTACGCATAGACCAACCTTAGTTTTTGTTCATAAGACAAGTTTTTTTCTGCTATAGACTCCAAAATGCGTGAAGCGGTAGGTTCTACTCTGGAAGACTGCTGAGATAATGCAAACCAAAGTTTTTGGGAATCATCAAATATTTTCTGCCATGGCTTACAAGTTAAATTTTGATTTAAATGAACGCTATTATAAGTAATCACCTTTAATAATTTCTGTCTTCGCTCATTATTTTCCTTATTTAACTCAAACAATGCTGATAATGCGTAAAAACGCGCTTGCTCTATTAATTTAGCCATCTTTCCCAAAAAAGCAAGCAGTTTTCCAGGTTCATTTACTAAGGCTTTCTCAACTAGTTGATAAACTAGTTCAAATTTTTCAATAAAATTTTCTATATTCAGGTTAGCTACCGCCGACAAATAATATAATAATGAAGGATATCCCTCAGCAATGGGAGTTTGGTAAGCCGGATGAATGACATACGTTCCATCGGGTAATTGATGTGGCATAGTAACTTCACGCACCACACCTAAATTATTAGCTTTGTAATACTTATATGTCAGCACATTATGCCTAAGCACCGCCAGCTGTTTTTGTGATCTTGAACCATTAATCGGATAAGCATGTTGTGCGATGCCATCAATATTCAATCCTGGAATAGGGATACCCCAAAAGGGAATGCGCCACGGTTCTTGATTTAACACGCGCCATGCGCTATCAACATCATCCTTGTCAAGCGCGTTTTGCACATCTTGTAATAAGGCTTGAATGGCCTTCTCAGAAAAATTCCCACAACTCAACTCAATCAATCCGTTAACCGCGCTAAAACAGACTCCCATGCGTGCTTTAGTAAACTTGATTTCTGATTGTCTCAACATCATGATTAACCCGGCAAGAATATCGGTTAGCACCGGGAATGCATGATAAATAGGAATGTAACGTGTTGAGCGGCCGACATTCAAGCAGTTATATTTATAGGCCGCTTCTAATAGCTCATACGGAATATTCAATAAAAACAGGACGTCCTCTGCCTTAAATTTGTTATACTTCCCTTTAACAATAAGATCTAAAACAGAATACATCCTGTAAATAGAATAGGCTTTTTCACCTAACCAGGTTAATGCTGAAACACCGTTAGCAACGTATCGATAAACAATATGTCGGTTAGGATTGTTAAAATAGCCTAATCCCATGTTAGCGATACGCATTAAATATAATGCCATCTGGGGATTTGCAAAGGGATTCGGATTTGACCACAGAACTCCAACATCATTGAGAATAGCTTCTCTACCCAATTTGGTATGAGTATCGGAACAAATTAACCAAGATACGTGTGCTTTGATTAAGCCAGGCAATCCAGCTATTAAATTTTCTAGATCAAACTGACTTTTAGCCGCTGCACCCATTTCATGTATTAACCAAGACATGATTCTCTCAATAGAGACGGGTGACAACGTGTTGAACATGTCGCCTAAAAACAGTCCCGCTTTTACAATTGAGTTTTCACTATACGATTTTAAGAAAAGATTTAGACTACCATAAATACCACTCACCGTCATTTCGCGTCGTTCATAATTTTTATGCTGATTGTTAGAACGTCTATATTGACGATATTCTTTATTAACCTCTTTATAGTTAGGTTTACCTTTCGTCATTGCGATTATTTCTTTAATTTTTTCTCCTGGATCAAGTCCCAGCGAAACTAAGGTTTGAATATCCAATTGCGTTTCATACAGTTTTGACCACTCATTGAATGATTGCATTTGTTGATCGTAGGCTTTTACCTCTTCACTTTCTTCACCATATTTTTTAATTAATTCTTCTTTTATTTTTAAAAAAATTGCTTGGATATCAGCAATTTGACTTGTAACATGATCTACACTAGTAGACTGATTTTCTACATACATCTTAAGAAATTTTTCAAGAAATCTTTGCCGTCCCACATGATTTGTTAAATTTTCATTGTCTTTTATCCATTCTGTAAGTGATTTTTGCGCCTCAATATAAAATTGTACGGATGGATGATTCTCTCCATAAATTTGGCGTAAACATTCTATAATAGACTCAAATGAGGAGTTGACCTCAACCAAAGGAGCATGTAGATTAGTTCTATTATTATCACCTAAAGCCGTTATCAAATTATTTGCCTTTGCCTTAAGCTCTGCAGCGCAATCTATTAACTGTGTATATGAATGAAGTTTATCAGCATAATTTTGTAATGCAATATAATAAGGATGATCGGCGCCATCTTGAAATTCAACATCTTCTTGAATCCAATGCACCCGCGATATAATACGATCTTTTAGTGGAATATGAAATTCATCCACTTGCAATAACCCACGTACTTCAGGCAGTATTTTCTCATTAATTTCATTGAATAGCGTCACTAATTTTGCTTTTGCATGCTCAGGGTCTTGCAATCGAAGTTGATTAATGATGCGAATTTGTGATGCGATAATATCTTGATAAGAGGATACCTGTTCAGGTGTTTGATTTGAAAAAATCGGAATCAACGGAAGTGTTGTCATGTTTGAAATAGTATTGGGTGGTTCAATCGGATTGCTCGTTCTAGCTGGAACAGGCATCCTAGGCGGTTCTGGTAATATATGTGTACCTTGAGAACTATATCCCATTGTTGCTAATAGCTCATTAGTCAAGATGGGTTCTCTGTATTCGCTGCTCAAATCAATCTGAGCAAGAGGGTCCTTAGGCATTTTAACAGTGGGAGTTGCGGATTTCATGATGTTTATTTCCTTAATTTTTTTAATTAGCTTGATAGACTTGTTTGTGCTGCAATAGGTTCAGGGGCCGCAGATGCAGAGATAGAAACGCTTCTGCCCTGTGCAAACACTCCAAGATTAGCTAGGGCCGGATAGGTTTGTGATGTCACCGTCGCCTCGGCATTATTATCAGGTAACTCTATTGATAACGTTCTGATAGCGGTTTCACGTAATTCATCTACCCCAACGTTGACGTTACTAAATTTAGCATATCTGGCAAAAGCATTAAGAAATGTTGGTTGAAATTCGGACCGGAGTTCTGCTAGAGAATTTAATCGAAGATAGAAGGCAAATAATTCTGTTTGAATTGGATCTGAAAGTTTATTTTTTAATCTATCAAATTCTCGTCTGCATGGTTCTGCCCTACGCTCAGCTTGTTGCATAAGATTTGTGAGAAACTGCTGGATTATTTGCTTACTACTCGTCATCGATTTTTCAGATTCTGTTTTTTTCGCTGTCAAGTCGGTTACTTCTTTTTCAAGAGTAGCTTTTTCTGCTTTTTTTTGTTTGATGGTGATTTCATTATAACTGTAAGTAGTGCAATATACGGTAACGCGATAATTAAACTCTGTAGCTTCTTTGCTGGGTATATACCACCATACTAATTCGCCCGCATCCGGTTTACAAGTCCAGTTCAAAAATGTTCCATTTGCCTTTCCTGCTGGCGAAAGTTCTTCATAACTAACATTGGTAAATCTAATTCTAGGCTGCGTTAGTTCACCCCGATGACGCTGTGCATAAAACATATCTGGGAAGAATGGAACCCAGAGAGGGAGAGCCGCATCATCGCCGCGCTTAACAGGCTCATTCACATGCCAGCTTGCCAATACTGTCAAATCCTCTTTGCTTAGTTTTTTAATTTCTTCATTGAGTTGTTGTATTTGTTCCTTTTTATCCTTAATTTTGCGTTGATAATTTCCTGTTTGTTGCTGTGATCTTCTAAACTGGTTTAAATGAGACTCGGCACTCTCCCTATCTGACTCCACATCCAAATTGTCAAATATCCCAGATACGTTAAGAAAAAGATTTATATCGGGATTTACAGGCTCCTGTGTAGTGACTTCTCTCGTAGTATCAGCGTCATTCAATGCTGCTGTTATTACAGAGGATATTTCCTGAAATAAAACAACTTGTGCTGCAGCTTGTTCAGCATTGCGTAAAACTGATGCTGCATCAGACAAGCTAGAATTTATCTTAGCTTGCAACGAAACATTCATTCCCATCGGTGCAACTAACTGGAACGCATTAGCAGGTATAGCCGACGGAGTGGAAAGCTTTTCCAATATGATTACGCGATCATCGCTGGTTAGCAAATTCAGCATCACCGCATTATTTTTATCTATCGCTGAAAATATAATGTCTAGAAGACTCATTATATTTGCATTATTTCTATGATCATCTTTAAATCTATTTAACCAAAGGGTCAATTCATCGAAATTTTTCTTTGCTGATTTTCCTTGGTTGAATACAAATAAAATAGCATTCGATGCTGTTTTAAAGTTGGGTAAATAAGTAATAAAGTTCTCAAGTACATTTTTAAATGCAAAGCCACCATCTCTGGGATTAATAATGCTCTCCAAATCAAGCACAAAAACCACTTTAGATGTTTTACTCGATCTTGCTGCAATGAGTTGAGCAAGACTGACAGCTATTTCTTTTGCTCCATATTGATTTTCTTCGCAATTAAGTTTGCCATTTTGTTGATAAAAAATAGGACTAAAACCAGGAACATCAAGAAAAATAGGCTGTCTAGCATCGTGTTCGTGTCTATGAGAAACAACAACACGTGTCGTCTGAGTAGTCATGCCATCTCTTATTTCAGACTCAGGGAAACCACAGGGAACAGGTCGTCCAGCTTCTTTTGTAAAGCATGTAGCGTTTAAATAGTTAAAAACGGTACTTACCCCAGCTCCGGATGAACCAACGACAAGTACAACAGACTCTTCAGATAATTTTCTGGTATTGCTGAAGGTAGGACGCAATTCTTCTGCAATCTGGATTAATAATCTTTCATTGAGTTCCGGCATAATTTTAGTCATATTTATATCACCTCTTCAGTCATTGCAAAAAAGCGTGACAGTATAGTGACTCCTAGCCCGGGATATCAATTGTCCAAAAGGACATATTTTCACTATTTCCCGACTACCTAATGTATCAAAAATATGCTATCTTTGGCGACATGAAAACATTTTTAAAAGAGAATAAGCTACTCTTCATTCTAGCTGTCCCCTTAGTACTCAATTACTTTATTGAAGGTTGGCCGGGCTTTGTTAATAATATTTTCTTAGCTCATCTAGGTGAGGCCTCTCTAGCTGCTGGTGCGATTGTGAGTAGTGCCTTTAGCAGCATTTTGTTATTTTTTTATGGTGTGTTAGCTGCCGCTAGCACGTTGATCGCACACCATTATGGTGCGAAAGAACATCCCGCCATAGGTGAAGTGTTACGAGATTCCGTTTTAATTGGTATCGTATGCAGCGTGATATTACTTATTCTATTATGGTATGGCAGTGATATTTTGTTGTGGGCTGGTCAACCACCCGATCTCATTCAATTAGCCAAGCCTTACTTACATGGATTGATGTTTGCTGTTGTTCCTGATTTTGCGACTATGATTTTATGGCAATTCTTTATTGGTTTGGGAAAACCAAAAATCACTCTCATTTCTTCGCTACTTTATGTACCAATTAGTATTTTCGCGAACTACGCGCTGATGTTTGGACACTTTGGTTTTCCAGCATTAGGCATGTTAGGAATTGGTTTGGGCACTGCCGCTGGTTTTTGGATTTTATTAGCGGGTTTCATTGTTTATATCTGGTTAATGCCCAAGTATCATATTTACTTTAAAGCGTTGTTCTCTTCTGTTAAAACTACGCATATTGCTGCCATTATGCGTATGGGCTTGCCCATGGGAATTATGTTCAGCATCGATTTAAGTTTCCTTATGCTAGCGGTATTTTTTGCCGGAAAATTAGGAACTACCGCCGTCGCAGCACAACAAATTGGATTACAAGTAACCGGACTGACTTTTATTATTTTGGCCGGTTTATCGCAAGCTATTACCGTAAGAATCGGACACACTTGGGGAGCGAAAGATTATTCTGCAGCGAGTGTGATCTGCTGGTCGGGTTTCTGGATGGGTACCGTTTTAGGTTTGTTTTTTAGTATATTATTATGGTTTAAACCATTATGGTTAATTGGTTTTGATTTTGATATACACGATCCTAATAATGCTGAAATTATACGCGTAGCCACCGTGTTATTGGTGGCGTTTGGATTTTTCCAACTTGCCAATACCTTCCGTTACACTTTTTTCGCCGTCTTGCGAGGATTAAAAGATACCGCATTTCCCGCAGTCTTTTCCTTGATTGGATTTTATGGCATTGCCATCGGTTTAGGATACCCGTTATTATTTCACTGGCATGGAACCCTATTCCAATTTTGGATATTAACTAGCTTGGCTATTTTACTGATTGTGATCGCCATGTATTTTAGGTTTGCGCATTTAATTAAAAAGTCACGCTTAATGTAGCCTGGATGCAGCGAAGCGGAATCCAGGCTACGGAGATGCGACCCTATATCTTCTTCACAAACTGCGATTTCAGATGCATGGCACCGATGCCATCAATCTTGCAATCAATATCGTGGTCGCCTTCAACTAATCGGATGTTTTTGACTTTCGTTCCCACTTTGACCACTAACGAAGAACCTTTTACTTTCAAATCTTTTATCACCGTAACGGTATCGCCATCTTGAAGGACATTACCATTGGCATCTTTAATCACTTTGACGGAATCAGAGCCTTCGGCTGTTGCTTCTTTCAACCATTCATGCGCGCATTCGGGACAAATAAAAAATATATCTTGCTCATAGGTATATTCAGAATTACATTTTGGACATTTAGGTAAGGTGGTCATAATTTCAGTTCAATCCTGTTTTACGATAGTGAGGCCATATCAATCACAAAGCGATATTTTACATCATTGTGTGTTTGTGGAATAGTATTAATGATAACTCTATATTGATTGGCATGTTCAGTCATCATTTTTTTATCATTTGATAATAACACATCGGTTGCACCTAGCTTTTTAGCATCGTTGATTTTATTTGGCGAGGTGGTAATGACCGTTACGTGTGCGCCCATCGCATGGGCTATTTTAACTGCCATGTGTCCTAATCCACTAATCCACTAAGCCAACGACGGCGACTTCATCACCTTTAGCAACATTCCAATGCCGTAATGGAGAATAAGTAGTAATGCCTGCACATAATAGTGGTGCAGCAGATTTTAAATCTAAATTTTCTGGTAGATGCAATACAAATTTATCGGTTACAACGATAGAATCAGAATATCCACCATAGGTCATTCCGCCACTGTTTTTATCCGGACTGTTATAAGTCCACACGCCGCCATTCTCACAATATTGTTCACAATGTTCATGACAACTATTGCAGTTTTGGCATGAATCAACCAGACATCCTACAGCGACATGTTCACCTATTCTAAAATTTTTAACATCATGACCTACTGCAAGCACTCTGCCAACAATTTCATGTTCCGGAACAACAGGATAAACTGATGAATGCCATTCATTCCGCGCAGTATGAACATCTGAGTGACACACACCACAATATAAAATTTGAATGTGTACATCGTGTGGTAATAATTCCCGACGCTCAAAGGCGAACGGTTTCAATAAATCGGTTGCGCCGTGTGTGGCATATCCACGTGCTTTAATCATCTTTCTATATCCTTTTAATCAATACTGTTTTAAAAAAATCAATTAAATCAACTATACATTATGGAAATTATAAGCTTAATTCACTGTGCGACCCAATACGCACCAAATCTAATGCGCAGTATAATTAATCGTCCTCATTATTTAAACTTTCCAACAAATCATCTATCCTTTTAATTTTTACCACATTCCCTCGCCTTACTGCTTTCATCGCCTCTATAGTTACTTCATTAGGCGTCAGCGGTTCAAATGGAAAGGTTTTATCCTTTGCAATGCGCGTAAGTAAAATACGAAAGGCGTCAGAAATAGTAAAGCCCATTGCAGCTAAAACAGCCGCAGCTTCTTCTTTAATGTGTTCATCAATTCGAGCACGTACAACAGCGTTTGTAGTCATTGTTTTCTTCCTCTAGAGCTCAATATATAGGATAGGATATCAAAATATGGCAGCCTCATGAGCCACATTGCGGCCCAAAATAATATTAAAAGCAAGATATAATCAACCATCGGGTTTCAAATTAGCTCATCTCCCTTGAGGCACATTTCAACCCTGTCCGAAAAGAATAAGCTAAAATATCCTATTTATCATAAAATTATTACTGGTTTTCAATAAATAATGATTGCTTTACGATTTTTTTTGGTTTAGACTATGGAGAGCTATTCATTTTATCTAAGGGGTTAAAATGCGCACATACTCTCTATCAAACCGTTCGACTATTCGAATAACACTCTACTGTATTCTGGGATTAATTGTTATTCTAGCACTGTATCCATGGCTATTGCCTCATAGTGATACGGGAAGCTTTTTGTTAGAGATGTATCATTTGCCCACACCTCAAGGTAATATATTTGATATAAGATCGTATAATTTCAGCTTATGGACTCGCTTGCTCGGATTTATAAGTACTTTATTTTTGTTTTCACCTTTAATTATAGCTACATTGGTCACATTACAACTTTGTAAAAAATCTGCAACACCAGCCATTTTTAGTGTGAAAACTGGCAATACATGTATCAAATTAGGCCTTTTCTATTTAATAAGTACGTTTTTATTACAACCTATAGGACAGATAGGATTAACTCTTGCAACCTCTTTAAATAATCCGGGACATCGTTTTGCCGCAATCAGTATCGATATCAATCAACTTACAGCTATTTTATTTAGTTTACTGTTAATATTACTTGGGCAAGTTATTAAATTAGGATGTACCATTAACGAAGAAAATCGTTATACGATTTAAGGAAAAATATGTCCATTATTATTGAACTCGATGTTATGCTGGCTAAACGAAAAATGAAACTGCAAGAGCTGGCTGCACAGGTAGGCATTACCATACAAAATCTTTCTATTTTAAAAAATGGTCACGCCAAAGCGATACGGATCGAAACACTTAATGCGATTTGTGCTGCCTTGGACTGTCAACCCGGTGACTTATTACGATTTGAAAAGGCTTAATATGAATGTATTATTGATTGGATGCGGAAATATAGGCTTAGCTTTACTAAAAATATGGTCTCAAAATGATATGCCCCACAATATTCTAGTTGTGCAACCGAGCATGTCTCATGCTGAGGAGTTTAGCAAGCATAATTCTATAAAATTTATAAATGATCTCAGCTTAGTTCCGTCAAGTTTTATGGTAGATATCATCGTGCTAGCGGTGAAGCCGCAGAAGCTGGCTGAGGTTGCGCCCTACTTAAAACAGTGCAATAGTCATGCGATAATCGTATCATTATTGGCGGGGGTCAAACATAGTCAACTCGTTGCGCTAGCGCCAACTCACGCTAAAATCATCAGAATAATGCCCAATGTAGCCATTAAAACGGGAAAAAGTATTAACCTTGCTTTTACTACAGACCAATCTAATTTGCACGATATAGAAAATATATTCTCGCCTTCAGGTAAAATGATATGGCTAGAAAACGAGAATGATCTTGATGCATTGACCCCCATTTCAGGCTCTGGACCCGCGTATTTTTTCTTGTTAGCTGAGTTATTGCGAGCAGAGACAGTTAAAATGGGCATTGATGATGAAACCGCTAGAAAAGTTATTTATGAACTTTTTATAGGTAGCGCCAGCTTAATATATGAAGATACCGATTATGAAGAAATGATAAATTCTGTCACAAGCAAAAAAGGAGTGACTGCTGCCGCATTAGCTATTATGCGCCCTGCGATGCAAGATATCATTAGTAAAAGTTTACAAGCCGCATTAAAACGAGCACAGGAATTATCTGATGAACATCGTCGTTAAAGTAGGAACTCAAAGCATTTTATCCGATCAAGGTTTGCCTATTGAAGAAATCATGCAGACTGTGGTTAGGCAATTGGCCGAATTGCAAAAACAAGATCATAAAGTTGTTTTTGTAACTTCCGGAGCGGTAGGCTTTGGTCGTGGAATTGCTCGGCAAAGCCTAGGAAAAGAATATGGTTCATCTATAGGTGAAAAGCAACTGCTAGCTTCACTAGGCCAACATGAATTAATGCATATTTATACCCAATATTTTAAACAGCATAATATACTCACCTCGCAGCTTTTGCTGACAAAAAAAGATTTTTATACCCGTCAGCACTATTTAAACATTGCTCGACTCATTACCGAAATTCTTGCTCATGACAATATTATTCCCATAGTGAATGAAAACGATAGTGTTGCTATTGAAGAACTCATGTTTACTGATAACGATGAGTTAGCGGGACTTATCGCCGCACAGATCAATGCCGATAAACTTATTATTTTAAGCAATATTGAGGGAGTTTATACCACTCATCCTAACGAACCTAATGCTGAATTAATTAAAATTATCGATCCAACAGTGAATTGGCCTGACATATCCGATGTTAAAAGCACTCACGGTCGCGGCGGTATGATTAGCAAATTAAGTACCGCTAAAAAAATGTCTAAGCTGGGGATTGCAACACATATAGCCTCTGTTAATCAGCCCAACATTATTACCCGACTCGTTAACAGTGAAGAGATTGGAACGCACATTTTAGCCTGCAATAAACGCTCCAATTTCAAGCGCTGGATTGCTTATAGTCAAGAAAAAACCGCAGGTACAATTGTTGTGAATGACTGCTTAAATCAAATATTAAAAGAAAACAAACGAGTCATTAGCCTTTTACCCGTGGGTATCGAGTCTTGCACTGGTCATTTTAAAAAAGGCGATGTCATTGAAATTTTTGATCCTAAACAACAATTAATTGGATTAGGCATTGCTCGCTACGATGCCGAAGTATTAGAAGAGTTCATTGGACAAAATAATAAACCGGCTTTTATTCATTATGATCACTTACATATTTTTTAGGCCAATACCATGACCGTATTACAAAATATTAAAAATGTGAAAGCCATGAGCAGCACTCTTTCACTTCTTACAGATCAACAAAGAAATGCTGTGCTACTTTCATTAGCCACTAGTTTGCGTAACGCCAGTGCAAAAATAGTCGAAGCTAATAGGCAAGACTTAAAAAAAATGGATAAAAACGACCCCTTATATGATCGATTATTGTTAACCGAAGCGAGAATCAATGCTATAGCCGATGATGTGGAAACCGTTGCTAGTTTAGCATCACCACTGAATAAAGAGTTAGAGGTTAACACTCGGCCAAATAAATTAATTATAAAAAAAGTCTCTGTTCCACTCGGCGTAGTTGCTGTCATTTATGAGTCGCGCCCCAATGTTACTGTTGATGTGTTTTCACTGTGTTTTAAAAGCGGCAGTGCGGTGATATTAAAAGGCGGAAAAGAAGCGCATCACAGTAATCTTGCTTTAGTCAATATTATTCAAAAAACGTTAAAGCAGCATCATATTAGCATCGATGCTGTTTATTTACTTCCTCCCAATAGAGAGGATACTGCTATATTACTCAATGCAACGGGTCTTATTGATGTATGTATTCCTCGCGGCAGCAAAGCGCTTATTGATTTTGTGCGACAACATGCCAAAATTCCGGTGATTGAAACTGGGGCTGGCATTGTGCATATTTATTTTGACAAAAGCGGCGAAATTGAAAAAGGCTGCAACATTATTAATAATGCCAAGACCAGAAGAGTCAGTGTATGTAATGCATTAGATTGTTTGGTTATTCATAAAGATCGACTAAACGATCTGTTTACTCTTGTGCAACCATTACAAAAACAACAAGTGGAAATTTTTGCCGATCCGCTATCCTATACTGCACTTGAGAAAGTATATCCAAAACAATTACTGCATCCTGCAACAGACGAAGATTTTGGTCGAGAATTCTTATCTTATAAAATGGCTATAAAAGTAGTTAATTCTATTGACGAAGCTATCCAACATATTACGACGTATACCTCCGAACACAGCGAAGCCATTATTACTGAAGATAATAGCGCTGCAGCCTATTTCATCGACAGAATTGATGCAGCCGTAGTTTACGTAAACGCTTCAACAGCTTTTACCGATGGCGGACAATTCGGTATGGGCGCAGAAATTGGCATTAGCACACAAAAACTACACGCACGCGGCCCAATGGGATTAGCCGCGCTGACTAGCTATAAATGGGTGGTATATGGAAATGGACAGGTTAGAAATTAGGGTTTGATTTCTAAAATATGTTGTGTATAATAGAAAAATTAGTCTAACCTGAATTACCCTGGAGCTTATGTGCTATGTCCCGCTATCTTGACCCCAAAGCAGACATTGTCTTTAAAAAAATTTTTGGTCAACACCCACACTTGCTAAAAAGCTTTTTAAATGCTGTCTTGCCGTTGCCTAGCGATGGTCAAATTGAATCACTTGAATATTTACCCAGCGAACAAGTACCTAAAATTCCCACATTCAAATCTACTATTGTTGACGTAAAGTGCAAGGATCAACAAGGACGTATTTTTATTGTTGAGATGCAAATTCAATGGGTTGATAGTTTTATGCAACGCATGTTATTTGGCACTAGTACAGCCTATGTACGTCAACTTGAAAAAGGCGAAGATTACGATTTATTGCGACCCGTTTATGGTCTAGGTCTTATAGCCAGTATCTTCGATAAAGAAACTCCAGATTGGTATCATCACTATAAACTAGTGAATGTTAAGAATACCGATCGCGTAATTAAAGATTTGCAATTAGTCTTCATTGAATTGCCCAAATTTACAGCCAGCTCTTTAACTAGCAAAAAATTGCAAGTGTTGTGGTTACGATTCATGTCCGAGTTAAATAATAAAACTAAAGAGATTCCCGCTGAATGGCTGAGTGTGCCCGAAATCAGTGAAGCCATACAACTCTCTGAGGAGGCAGGCTATTCTCCAGGAGAACTTGATGCCTACGATCGCTATTGGGATGCTGTTAGCACGGAAAAGACTTTGATACGTGGTAAGTTTGAAGAGGGTCGACAAGAAGGTTTAGGGGAAGGTGAACTTAATACTCAACGTGCAATCGCTCGTAAGTTATTAGCCAAAGGAATGACGCTAGAAGAAATTGCGGCAATTACCGGCTTATCCTCTGTAGATATTAAATCACTGTCTGAAAAGAAATAACTCAACTAAGATCCATAGGTAGTAATCAAAGCTCTCAATCCTTCTGGACCCCGTGGACAAGCCACGGGGCGACGGAACGAAAAGTGAGGAATACCCCATATTTGTGGATATGTGCTTGCTAGAATCCAGGTTACATCTAAATCTCTTAATTACCCCAAATTTAATCCTCTTTGCGTTATATTAGGTACTTGCGCTGGCCTATGCTCTAAAATCGTTCTCGCCTCTTGAAATAGTGTAGTGAATTGATAATCCCGATATCCTCGAGAAATTTGCCTACGCGTATTTTTCGAAACCGCTTTATAAGCGGTTTTAACTGCATCCTTATCATTCGCTTCCACTGAACTTGCTAGTGCATTGAGTTTCAGCGCATTTTGCTGTGATGGCATAGGGACTGCCGCTTTATCTATCTCGTTTAGAGTCGATCTAGCAGCTTTCACCGCTTGAAGTATCTCTTGAATATCATTAATCGCTTGTTCTCGGGTTGTATCATCAAAACCCTCAATAGCAGCTATAGCATCAGCTGTTTGTGCATGAGTGAATAGTTTAGTGAATGCTCCTGCACCAAGAACAGGATATCTCAATTTTTCAGATGTTTTTTCCAAGCGGTTAACAATAGCGTTTGCCATGCGGGCCACTTTTTGAGCGATCAAGTGCAAAACTGTATTCGCTATTTGAGGTGCGGAAACAATATGTTCTCGCGCTGACACACGAGTACCTATATCTAATGGGTTCCATAAATCAAAATTATAGTTTGTTTCAAGACATTGACGCAGTTCATCGTAAACATTAGGTTGAAGTTTAATATCAAATTCAATAAGCAAATTGTACACCGCTAGAACAGGTTTTGTCGCAACCCTAACTTTTTCTGTGATGTCTGTTGCCATTGTTATGATAGCATTATTTTCTGCTGCCAAGCGCTGCCAGTCATTAAAGTAAGGAAGACTCCAATCCGTGTGCGTTGATCGCCAAGCTTTCCAAGCTTGGTCTAATTTCACTCTCACTCTTATTTCAGGGTCAAGTAAATGTGCTTGATGGTAGCATTGAATAGCTGTAAGCAATTCGCGCTTGTTGGCTCCTGGGTAATGTAATTTTTCACCTTCTTGATACCATTGCCTTGCTTGTTCTTCCGATGTAAGTTCTGAATTAAGTCCTCGCAATTGAATTTGACCTGCTATTCCATAGGCATACCATAAAGTTGATGCGTAATCACCCGGCGCGATTAAAAGACGATGTATTCGCATTAACAAAGAAAAATCGTTAGGATTCAACTCAAGACCATATTGATAGTATCTTAATACATAATCAGAATTGATTTCCACATCCGGATGGCTAAATAAAAGTCTATCGGCTTCAACCAATGCGCTATGAAGCACCGCATCTGGATTGACTTTCTTTTGTTCCAAACAATTTGCATTACATTTATCGACGTATTGTTGATAGTTACCATACAAAGATAAGAGCCTACCTAAGTCTTGCCATCCCAGCCAGTTGAGTGATTCTGAAGCAGCATTTTCAACCAACCATATTTGTGCTTTCAATACACCCTGAGCTGCTGCCACACGATAATGATGAATAGCGGCTTCAATATTTCGGTAAATGCCCGTTGCTGGTTCGGAGGATATTTGAGCAATAAAATAATGCGCCTCTCCAGACACTTTAGGGTAACTTAACGCCTTCATAAAATAAAGCAAGGCCATGGCATTATTTTTTCCGTCCCCTATTAGACCATGAAAATAATTTTTACCAATTTCTAGCAAATCATGCGCATTACTCATATTTCGCAAAGAGTCTAAGCTGTTAATAAAATTGATGAAGCTTGGCTGACCCGATAGACTATTATAAAAAGATAGACTATTATAAAAAATAGCAGAATTTAAAGAATACTGATTAAGGACTCTCTTGGCTGACTCTCGGTCTTGAATCATGCCAGCTCGAACTCTCTCGGCATCTGGTCCTGCCACCATTGTTCTCAGACGCTGTTCATCACAATAACAAGAAATTAACGATAACAATGCAGCAATGCAAGGATCATTTGCAGCATTAATATTTTTAATATGTTGGGATAATAATTCTCCATATTTATGCCAAAAATACGCATCTCTAAACTGTTTTGGGATATCATCTAATATCGCCAACATTCCCAACTGATTCGCGGAATTTATATTAGCAAAAATTTCCATGTGCAAGTAGATTTGCTCTACGTTCGTCTTGGAAACCGACTCAACCCATGCAAGCGCTAAATCAAACTGCCTAATTTTATTTAAAAAACTAGCCACAATAATTCGTTGATCTTCAGTAAAATTCTCTATTTTATCTTCAGCTAACAACTGAATAGGAAAGCCTGCAAATTGTCCCTCACTGTATAACTGAAGCAATAATATAGTTTGTTCTGGTGTAGTCACTTGATCTAATTTGATACTGCGTAGAACATGCTGAGCTCTAGATCTATCCTGAGCACGAAGCAAGATATATATAAGCAGTATTTTTTGCTGATATTCTAATGCATTTACATCAATAGATTGCGCAACTGTTGCAGCTGAAGGACTTAAAGTCGAGGCAAGTTGTGCTCTAGCAAACCAAAGTTTTTGTGTGTTATCAAAACCATTTTCCCAAGATGCAGCATCATTTAATGCAGGTTTTAAATCGCTTCCTGTATAGGTGATCAAATTTAATAACTTATGCCTTTTCGCAGTTTCAGATTCATTTAAATCCAACAAAGCACCTAAAGCATGAAGATGTGCAGCACTTAATATTTGCCCCATCTCGGTAGAGAACTTTGTTTTATTCTCAGCAGATATAGTGGTTTCTTTATAAACCAACTTATAAACGAGCTTAAATTCATCAAGAAATTTTTCTATATCAATACGAGCCAACACTGACAAGCGAAATAATAAAGTTTGGTACCCCTCCGTAATCGGGATTTGATATGATGGATGAATAACATACTTACCTTCTTTGGTATTTTCTTCTCTATGTAACGCTGTTAACTCTTGTACTACACGATAATTGCCACCATTCAGATGTTTAATTACTGAAGCACAAAAACGAAGCACTGCCAATGCCTTTCTATATGCAGTGCCATCATGTGGATATCGATGGTTACGATTATTTGAAATTTCAAATCCTGGAATAGTGATACCTAAAAAAGAAACATCCCATTCTTCTTCATACAACATAGCCCATGCTTCATTAACTTTACCCTCGTTTAATAATCGCCCCGCATCGCGAATGAGTGCGGCAATAGCACTTTCGGAAAAGTCGGATGTAATTGTTCGAATAGCAGCCGAAACCACTTGAGATCCAGCTGCAATCCCAGAGAATCCAAAAGTAAGGGGCGCGGTTAATACCATCATTAAGCTTGATAATATATTAGTCATCACCGACAGCGTCTGATACATTGGTGTATGGGAAAAAGAATTACCCCCACGCAACCAATCTTTTTCATAACCTATATTTAGAAAATCTAAAGGAAGATTTAAAAGAGAAAACATTTCTGTGGGTTTTATTTTTATCCCTGCTTCGCCTGACCATATCCGATAAAGACTAGATAGCACGTTGTATGCCGTATATCCTTTCTCTGCAGCAAAAACTGATCCAGAAAAAATATTGGCTGCCAACTGATACGATTTTGAAGCCTCTTTTGTATTGAAATGCCCTACACACATATTTGCTAATCGAAGCAAATAGAGAGCCAACATTCCATTTTGAAACGGATTTAAAGTTGAGAACATTTCGGTTGCTTCTGCTGCAATAGCATCTAAAGCACATTCAGCATTTGCAGCTTTGCTTCCGCTGTGCAATATAAAATATAATACCCTTTCAAACGATACAGGTAAGATTGTACTAAAAAAATTAGCTACTCTTAGAACATCATTAGTTATTGATTCTGGATATCGTTGGCCATAGATACTCCCAGCTAAAAAAATATTTCTATAAATTTCGCTGACAATGTTTTGCTGCCATTCATATTGCTCTTTCTTCCATTGCTCATAGTCAAAATCTGACAATACTGTTTTCCATTGTTCCATTAGGTATCTGTCTTCGGGCGTCTTTTCCAGCAAAGCAATCAGTTCTAGTATTTTCTCTCTAGGAAACTTGCCTTCGCGCATTAACCCTCGAATTTCTTCATCTTTTTTATATATAGATATTTTTTCACTAAATTCTTTTAATTCATCGTGTAATTTTTTGTAGTTATTATCGTCTTTAGTTAAAGATAAAAGTTCATTTATTTTTTTGGATGTAACGTTGATATCATCTCGCAAATCAATATTACGACAACGCCAATGGATTTCTTTATCCTTATCATAAGCATCATTTTTCTCCCGAATTTTGGGTTCACAACTATGCCAGTTATGCTTCCATTTAGTATACTTGGCTTCTTCTGCTAAATAATCTTTAAATTGCTGACTCTTCCTACCGTATGTTTTCCGTAAAAAACTCTTTGTATCATGGTGAGTGTTGTCTAATGATTCAAATCTTCTTTCTGTATCATCACTCCCTCTGTAGGCACTTGCTGACATTGGGAGAAATATCAAGTTAAATCTATAACATCCTAAAAAGTGGAGTAAGCGCTCATTTTTCCCATACCAACGAACAAATTCAGCTAAATTATTACGGCAAAACTCTGTGTTCTCATGTGATTCTCCATAAAGTTCAACTGTTCTACTTATCATAGACTCGAATGAGTCTCTTACTTCCCAATAAGAGGCGTGAAAATTTGTCCATCTAGAATCATTTAGGTTGCTAATAAAGTTATTTTCACAATTTTTATGATTTTCCAAAAGATTATTAATTTCAGAAATGTTTGGCATATTCATAATGCGTGGAAACGGATCTATAGGAAGGATTAAAGTTGGCGCTTCTGGAAAATTCTCTTGTGGAGGTCTCGGATATACCCTGTCTGTAAGCCTTGGTGGATGGATACCTGCAGGTGGGGTTACTGATGGATTATAGTGATCTATTATCGGCCGAGGATACTGGTTTTGTGTTACTTGTGGAAGTTCAGTGTTAAACGAAGTATTGCTGGGCACCTGAAAATCTACTCCAAACTGAGGATGTCCTTGAGTATTAACAATAGTTTCCTCTAAAGTTAGAGGTTGCTGTCGATATGCAAATTTAATGACTATAGGATATTCTTGGTTCTCCCAAACGTCTACGTGATCAGATACTCCCCCGTAGGCTGAAAGTGGCTCGTTTATAGTAACTTCGAAATCGATTATCTCTTTATTAGGCCGTTCAAGCCAAAGTGATAACCCTCGTCTTAGCGTAGCTAGCACTGTTGGTCCTGGTGGATCTGACGCCATTACTATGTCTATTGCTTCGCTAAGATTAAGCTCTCTAACCTCAGGGAAAGGTGAAGGACCAAACATGCTAAAGGTATCTGATATTTTGATTAGCAAGTCCTTACTGAGAAGTAATGTACCATTATTAGAAATTTCTATTGTAAAAACGCTTGATGTCATGATGTTTAATCCTAAATTTATTATAAGTGATGTTGCGGTCTGTCTTGCGCTACAGGTGGCACAGGCTCTGCTGGCACGGCTCTATCTTGTGCAAATATCCCCATATTGACTAGGCCGGGAATCGGGGTTGATGTTTGAGTTAAATCAATATCGATATCCGGCAAGCCTCTTGATAACCTCAATATAGTCGTTTCTCGCAATGAATCTATTGATGCCTCAGAGCTATAAAACTTGTAATGTTTAGCAAAAGTCTCTATAAAATCGACAACGCTTTCAAAGTTAAACCCTAATAAATGATCTAATCGTATAACTAGCGCATATGCTTTACCGGTTATTGAATTAGAAAATGCATCTTTCATTCCTTGAATTGCTTTATTTGCATCTTCCTGTCTCTGATATAATGTTTTCGAATGTTCTGTTATGAATTTTTTTAAAGATTCTTTTTTATCCTGTGCTTGATTTTGATACTCATCGACTTT
>CAZULF010000010.1:0-33019 GCA_964621215.1 uncultured Legionellales bacterium
TTTTGTCCGATGAACCACTTGCCAGTCGCCCGTCTGGCAACATCGTGAGGGCGGAAACTTGGTCACTGTGGTCCTTCAGCGTCGCCTCACACGCGCCCGTCTCCACATTCCACAGTTTTATCCTGCCCGCTGACCCACTCGCCAGGCGCCCGTCCGGCAGCACCGTGAGGGCGGAGATCCAGTCGTTGCCCTCCATCAGCGTTGCCTCACACGCGCCCGTCTCCACATTCCACAGTTTTATCGTGCCCTTTGACCCACTCGCCAGGCGACCATCCAGCAGCACCGTGAGGGCAAAGATCGAGTCGCTATGGCCCTCCAGCGTCGCCTCACACGCGCCCGTCTCCACGTTCCACAGTTTTATCGTGCCCGCTGACCCACTCGCCAGGCGTCCGTCCGGCAGTGCGGTGAGGACGGAGATCAAGTTGTTGTGGCCCTCCACCACCAGCAACGCCTCACACACACCCGTCTCCACGTTCCATAGCTTTATCTCGCCTTTATTTGCCCAATTCGCCAAGCGCCCATCCGGCAACGCTGTGAGAGCAGTGACTATTCTGCCGCGGTCGACGCCGCTACGGGAATAGATGCACAGCGTTTTCTCCCGCTTGCCCGTCGCCGGGTTCCAGAGATGTATATACTTTTCGGCAGCATACGCTAGGCGCCCGTCCCGTAACACCGTGAGGGCAAAAACAACAAGGCCGCCGCTGTGGTACTCCGTCGCCTCACACTCCCACGTCGCCGTATTCCACAGTTTTATATGCTCCTCGTCAGCACTCACCAGACGCCCGTCCGGTAGCATAGTGAGGGTCGAGATATTCTTGCCTTTATGGCCCCACAGCGTCTGTAACTCCTGATACGTCGGCGGCTCCAACACACCCAACTCACGGGCGACAATCGCCGGTAAGGCCCCAGCTTTGATTTCTTGTATTAATTGCTCGAGAGTTTTACTCATTCGTTTTTCCTCCAATTAGGTTCTTACTACCTGTACTTCCTCATAAACTTCTCTTATCCAAATCATACCCGATTACTTTATATTGAATATATTTATCATTGTGGGGACCTAAACGTAAAAACTTAATTCTAACCACTTCATCACTTCATTATTAAACTCTACTTTTTTGTTGAAAGGAAATTGTAAAATGGTTTCTATAGACAAGATGTGTTGAGCAAAACTGAAAAATTTTTTGTCTGAGATTACCATTAGAGGCTCCTAGGTAATTCCTTCCTTATAGAAGCTTATTAAATATATGTATAAAATTTTTTATTTTGCTAAACTAAGATCGTTTTTGAGTGAAATACAATGTTAGAGAAGATTTTTATAACACTTAACCTTACTTAAGTCAATATCGTTAAGCCCATAGGATTATAGGTAATTCACTTCGGTTGGCGCTTAAATCTATCAGTTGCGGTTGATTATTCTGCTAAGTTCGAAAGCATTTCTAAATTTTTTTATCTTGTGAACTGAACAACAGGAGGAACGACAGCGATAGCACTTTCTGAATCTGAAAAAAAGCTGTCTCGACTCTGGCTTACTGATATAGATGTAGAGGAAGCTTCCATTGGAGCGCTGATCGATGCACTGCTTGCTTTGGGGTTTTGAAGGTTTATTAACTGTTGCTTCAATTCGGCTAATGCTGCGCGTGCGGCAGTTGCATCAGGTAATCGAGCTTGATAATTGCAGCATAATCTGAAAAGAAATTTATAAATAAAATCATTTTCGGTTTTTGGAAAATCAATGGGAAATAATTCTATAAAACACTCAGCTGCAGGAATATCCTTTTTATAACCGGGCCTTGATTGTGCTGGAATTTTTAAAAAAAATAATAATGTTGCCACCACACCGACAGAAAAAATATCTTTTTTAAAATCTGCAGAATAATAAAAACCAACCGCCTCTTCAGGAATAAATCCTTTAGTGCCTGAATAGCCCAATTTTCCCTTCATCCTACAATGGTCATTGTCTATTAATTTTAGTTTGTTATCAGGCGTACGAATAATATTTAGCAATTTAATATCTGAGTGTATAATGTTTCTCTTATGATAACGAATCTCTAAATCTAAAAGCAGCGAATCCAATGAATCAATTAATTCCATTTGTGCACAGGGTGAAAGTAATGATTTACTACAAAGTCTTTCATCATACACATCCGCTAGATTTTCTCCATCAATAAAAAATAGAAGCAAGCGTCCTTTTAATTTGTTATCTGCCGAAAACGGATCTTTAAGCGCTACATAACAAGGCTCCACGCCTCCATCTGGGATACATTCTTTGACGATAATTGTTGATGGTATTTCTTTGTTGAGCACAACAAGTGGAGTTGACACATTATCTTCCGCACATTCTCTAGTAAACCAAGATTCTCGTAACATACGCTTAATCGATGGGCGAAATGTCTCTGGTTCTGCAAAAAAAGGCGGTTGTGGTAAATCAGCGCTCATCCATTTTAAAGCTCGCGGAACCACTTGATACGGTTGAATATCCAATGGTTCGCTAATATTTTGAATATCAACCAATATTACCGATTGTGATTTAAAAACAGAACCAGAAGCCCCCTTTCCTATAAATTTCTGCTCTTGTATCACAAATCGCCTCTTATTAGGTTCGTGTCTTTCTGTGAGTGGAATTTGCGTTAAGGTTTTGTTGAGTGTTATTTCTGTCGGAAATTCACCATAACCACGGCTTTCAAACAATTGCTTTGTAGTCCCTATGGCTGAGTTTTCAGTAAACTCATAATGTATCTTTGCTTTATTGTTAAGTTTACCTTTGCTTGAATCTTTATGACGATCGAATTTTAATAGTTCAGCTACGAGTATAATAATGGACTCTTGCTCTTGTACAGTTTTTTTTATTTGTTGTTTATAAAGCTGTTTGCTCCAACATGCTTTTATTTCTCTGGCTGCAAGCAATGCTTTCAATATAAGGAGATCTTTCTCCCTCTTGATCGAATCGACAGTTGTAGATGGTGTTAATATTTCATTTACGTCAATTAAATAAGGACCGGGCATTCTCGTTCTGTTCCTGAGATGACTATAATATTGCTAAATTACACAGCGATTCTAAATTAAAATAATCAGCTGCATTACGTTTATTTTTATGTCCACGTTTTTATTACATATGCAAGTGAAGCTACCTGATCACTTGACAATATACTGCCCGTAAGATCAAGCTTTACCACATTTTGCTGGCTATCACATAAGGAGGTTATAATTGTTGTTATGTCTTCTTGACCTAACCGCTTACCCTTATATTGATCTATAATTTTTTCAGGCATGTCTATAACTCCATATTATATAACTAGTTATTATCTGGCATAATATCAAATAAATATTAAGAAAATATTAGTAAATGAATTATTTTATCCAGGGTAAATCGTAAATAGCCCTATTCATAATGAATTTTGGTATATACTAAAAATATCAGCTAGTTGGCTAAAGTTAATAAGGAAACTCTCACGATGACTACCCAAAAACAGCAGAAAACCCTTGAAATGTCGGAAATTATGACACCCGATATGGCCAATTTCACTGGAAATGTGCATGGGGGTTATCTACTAGGTTTACTAGATAAAGTAGCCTATGCCTGCGCTGCCCGTTATTCGGGCATGCCCTGTGTCACCCTCTCGGTTGATCAAGTATTTTTTAAAGAACCCATTCATGTAGGGGAGTTAGTGACGTGCTATGCCACGGTTAATTTCGTCGGTAAGACCTCGATGGAAATTGGGATTAAAGTCATAGCCGAGAATCTAAAAACCCAAGTAACTCGGCATACCAACACCTGTTTTTTTACCATGGTGGCAGTAGATGAATTCACCAAAAAACCGATGCCTTTGCAACCATTAAAGTTAGAAAACGAATTAGATAAACGTCGCTTTGAAGAAGCTAAAGCGCGCCGGAATTTGCGGCTGAAGTTTAATAAATAACATAGTGGATCTTTGTAGCTATTTTCTCTGTAAATACCACTCTATTGTTTTACTAAAAGCAATGTCTGCCTCGAAGGTTGGCTGCCAATTTAATAGAGTACGTGTTTTTTGGATATTAACCTCAAGAGATCCGGTTAATCGTTTTAAATATTGCTCTTTTCCCGCCAGTTTAGCTATTATATGTAGTAGCTCATCAGGTATAGAATACAGTTTTGACGACTTCTTCATATATTTCGCAATATGTTGAATGAGCTGAGGAGTGGATAAACTTGTATTTTCTCCAACTAAAAAAATCTGGTTTGCTGCTTTTGGATGGGTTAGTGCCACGTTAATAATGTCAACTAAATTTTCAACGTAAATCATTGTACGCTTGTTATTAATTTTTTTGAACGGTAACGGAATATTCCACTTAATTAATTGCATTAACCGAAAAAAATTACCTTTAACCCCGGGCCCGTATACTAATGGAGGTCTGATGATAACATACTCCATAACTCCCGTTTGAGCTATATTTTTTAAAACTTGTTCTGCCTCCAGTTTTGATATGCCATAAGCATCAACAGGAGAAGGTGCATCATCTTCTGAGTATATGTGCGAACTCGTCTCTTCTCCATGGACTTTAATACTACTCAAATAGATAAAACGCTGCACTCCAGCCATTGTTGATTGCTTCGCTAATTGACGAGTACCCTCAACATTTACTGCACGATACTGTGTCAATACATCAATGGCGTTCTCTTGCATTACATGAGTTCGAGCGGCTAAGTGAACAACAACATTAATGTCTTTTAAGTAGGGTCGCCAATCTGTGTTCGCACCTATATCGTCGACATAATAAAAGTGGAAGTTACTACTGGGATAAATTGTTTCAACATCGGGAATAATTTCTTTATTAGACAACATCCACGTTTCCATACTGAAACGTTGCTTCATCACTGCATAAACTTCATGCTGCTCTTGTATTAATCTAGCACAAAGCATTTTTCCCACAAATCCATTTGCGCCTGTTACTAATATTTTCATAGGGTTCTTACTTATTCAATGCCACAAAAACGTTAACATGTGCATAATATCATGGACTGCTGCATAATATACTGATAAAATGTTCCAATTAACACTAATTCTTGGGGTTCAATATATGCTAGGTTCATACTCTTTTTTTAATGTAACACCAACAGTGCAAAGTTTGCAGACAGTTTTAGGTAGCGCAGTAACTACGGCTCTAGGCTTAGTCCGAACACGCCCATTGCAAAGTTTACTACTAGTTAGCAGCTTTTTTATAACTCCTGCGCTAGCAGAAGAAGTTTCACAGCAATTTGTTGGCTTCGCATGTGGGCAACTTATTGTTCTTACTGAGGGACATGGTATTGTAGGTATAGCGCAACGTGTTGGTGATGGGTTGAAGCTCCTTGCTGCAAGTGCAGAAATGAAGTCCGTGGCTGGAGGAGATTACTTGCCCACGTTGCCACTCATGATCAAGAATGCGGACCCAAATTTTTGTAAACAAATAATAGAATCAGCACCATCAACAATTAAAAGTTTACTGAGTTAACTTTTTTATTAAAAGCTAATATTTTCTACTGAAAATATATTCATTACAGCCGATTTTTCCTGCGCAGGTTTTTAACTTTAGCAGTTCATAATTTCTTGCTTTCAGGTAATCGAAAATTTTTTCTGGGCTCGCGACCTCAAATGGATAGCCACCAACCCAATCAATTAAATCATAATAAGCCGACATTCCTCGGTTATTATGATTGTATTCTCTAATAAATTTATACGGGTTGCCATATCTCATGGTTCCCAACGCTATGCGATATTTCCATATCCATAACCCACAAAATAGAATTAACCATGGCCTAGAAATGGGATATCGTACATAGGTTTTTTTTATGTGATACCAAATTTTACTGCCCAATCCTTGGTCATTGTATATCGAGATAAAGAGCAATCCTTGCGGTTTGACTAGCCGTGAAATATTGGCTAACCCTTCAAACATTTTACCTGTATGATGTAACACACCCCAACAATACAAGATATCGGCTTGCCCCAGCGTTTCTAAAAAAGCGGTATCTAAGACTGAACCTTGTAATACTGTCCAATCCTCTGATTTCGCCGCATATTTTTCCTTTAGGGCACGGGTACACTGCACTGAATCCTCATCATAGTCAAAAGAAATCACTTTTGCCCCCAACCGATGGGCTGCTAAACTGAATAATCCGCTGCCAGAACCGGCATCTATGAATGTTCTTTCTTTTAAGTCAGCAAAACCAAGCTTGACTTGCAAATCCCGCATTGCTTCTTCTATCCTTGTTTCATCGAGATGTTTAAGGAAATTTTTCCAATTTTTCCCAAAGGCAAAGCGCTCTGACGGATCCTGCTCATTAATTCCATTCATGACAAATAACTCTCTCTTAATTAGCCCTAGTTCACTATGGCGGTTAATTATTAACGTGATACAATTGGTGCGCTAAACTTGCTGCTGACATAGCCGATTGAAAAGGCAGTTTAAAGGAAATAAAGAAAAACTCAATGTCTGTGTATATTTTGATCTGGTAATTGTTTTTATTTGACACGATAGGGAATTTTAGTGCATGTGCGGAATAGTTGGCTTTTATTCGAATACAACGCTTAATGAAGATCGCCAGATCGTTATTGCAAATATGGTCGACATCTTAAGTCACAGAGGGCCAGACCATGCTGGATGTTGGGTAAGTCCATCGCAGCAATTAGCGCTAGGCCATCGACGACTGGCGATTATTGACTTATCGCCTGAAGGCCATCAACCTATGCACTCCGCTTGCGGACGCTATGTTATGGTCTACAATGGTCAAGTCTATAACTATTTGCAACTCCGAGAAGACTTAATTGCTAGACACCATTCATTTTCAGGTCATTCCGACTCCGAAGTGATATTAGCGTTAATTTCTGAGTATGGATTAGAACGCGCGCTGCAACGAATGACGGGAATGTTTGCGATTGCTTTGTGGGATGAGCGAGAACAGATTTTACATTTAGCACGAGATAGAGTGGGGGAAAAACCGCTTTATTATGGCTGGGTCAATAATTTATTTGTATTTGCATCCGAGTTAAAAGCCATTCGTGCACTTCCTCGTTTCAACAACACCATATCAACACATAGCTTAGGCTCTTTCATGCAATTTGGATATGTTGGTGCACCTTATTCTATCTACAATGATATTTTTAAATTATCTCCCGGTACCTATTTAACTATCCATGAAAATAATTACCACAGCCGCCCTGCTCCGCAAACCTATTGGTCAATGCAGGATGTGATTGATTATAGCGCGGCTCACCCTCTCAAATTGACTGATGCTGAAGCGATTGAGGAATTAGATACGCGATTAAACCATATTATTGGCACTCGCGTCTTAGCGGATGTGCCTGTGGGCTCATTTTTATCTGGTGGAATCGACTCCAGTACAATAACAGCATTAATGCAAGCCAATAGTAGTAAACCCGTTAAAAGCTTTACTATTGGCTTTAATGAAAAATCCTATAATGAAGCTGAATACGCCAAGCGAGTGGCAAATCACCTCCAGACTGATCATACCGAGTTATATCTTGATGCTTCCGATGCTTTGGCAGTCATTCCTCAATTACCTATAATATACGATGAACCATTTGCCGACTCATCAGCAATCCCGACTTTTTTAGTCTCGCGCTTAGCCAAAACTCAAGTCTCTGTCTGCTTATCTGGTGATGGTGGCGATGAATTATTCGGCGGTTATAATCGTTACTTATTTACATCGCGCATATGGCGCGGTTTATCATTTTTACCCTACCCTCTTCGAATTGCTTTGCAAAAATTATTGCAAACTGTTTCTCCAATCTATTGGGATAGCATATTGAGCTGGGTTCGCATTCCTAGAATTGGCGACAGATTGCATAATCTTGCTAATCTCATGACAATGCGATCGCCCGATATGCTTTACAATTATTTAATCTCGCAATGGGGAACTCCTGCCGCCATAGTGAATAATTTACAAATTTCCTCTGGCTATCATGCTTTGACAAATAATACGATTACTTTCAAACAGCAGTCATTCACGGAAAAAATGATGGTTGCTGATACTCTGGCATATTTGCCTGATGACATTATGGTAAAAGTCGATCGTGCAGGCATGGCAAATAGTTTAGAAACTCGCGCCTCATTTCTTGATCATGAACTCATTGAGTTCGTTTGGCGTTTACCACTAAACATGAAAATCCGTAACAATCAAAGCAAATGGCTGCTTCGGAAAGTTTTAGAAAAATATGTTCCTGAACCTTTATTAGAACGCCCTAAAATGGGATTTGGCATCCCTCTTGATCTGTGGTTGCGTGGCCCACTGCGTGATTGGGCTGAAGACTTATTAGCTAAGAATAGGCTGGAACAGCATGGCATGCTCAATAGCAACGTTATTATTGAAAAATGGCAAGAGCACTTATCAGGAAAATGTAATCGTCAATATCAATTATGGAGTGTTTTAATGTTTCAAGCATGGATAGAGAATACCCAACATGGCAACTAAAGTATTAATTGTTATTAATGAGGCTAAATTTTTTCTTTCTCATCGTCTAGTCTTAGCAAAAGCGTTACTCAATGCAGGATATGAGGTTTGTGTTGCTTGTCCCGATAGCGAAGTTACTCCTCAGCTTGTTGAGGTCGGCTTTAAATTCTACCCTATCAAAATTTCACGCAAAGGTATTAATCCCTTTGCACAAATAAAAGTAATCTACGATTTAGTTTTACTATATAAAAAAATTAAGCCAGATATTATTCATCACTTTACTATTAAGCCGATGATTTTCGGTAGTATTGCATCCAAATGGATGAGTCATAACGCTGCAATTATTAATGCTCCAACTGGACTGGGATATGTGTTTACTAATAACAGTATCAAAGCGAAAACATTACAACCTGTAGTGACTATATTATTCAAATATGCATTCTCAAAAGGCAATATGTTTGCCATTTTTCAAAATCTAGATGACAAAGAATTTTTTCAACAATCAGCACTATTACAAACGACAAACTATTCCATCATAAAAGGGTCCGGTATTGATGATTCAATCTACATTCCTGCGCCTGAGCCTTGCACATTGCCGATTGTGTTATTTCCTTCTCGTTTACTGAAAGATAAGGGAATTCATGAATTTATCGAAGCTGCTAAGCGAATACAAGATGAAGGCGTGACTGCTCGCTTTGTTTTAGTCGGTGATATAGACCCCAATAATCCTGCAACATTAACTAAAAAGCAAATTCAAGATTGGGTGTCGCAAGGTGTTGTCGAATGGTGGGGTTGGAAAAATGACATCGTCAGTGTCTTTCACCAATCTCACATTGTGTGTTTACCTTCTTATCGCGAAGGAATTCCTAAAGTTTTACAAGAAGCAGCCGCCTGTGCTAAACCCATTGTAACAACTGACGCTCCCGGATGCAGAGATGTCGTGCAAGATGGAGATAATGGTTTTCTTGTACCGGTGAAAAACTCGACAATACTCGCATCCCGACTAATCACATTAATTCAAGATCCTGAATTAAGAGCGAAAATGGGAAAACGCGGTAGAGAACGCGCGCAATCTGAGTTTTCAGTTAACAAGATTATTGATGAAACACTGGCTGTTTATAAACAATGTTTTAAATGGTCAAACACTGCGAAATAGGTTTTAAATATGAACATTTTTGTTACGGGTGCTGCAGGATTCATTGGTTACTCCGTATGTGAGCAACTATTAGCTCGAGGCAATCAGGTTTTCGGCTTAGATAACCTAAATGCTTACTATAGTGTAAAATTAAAAACGGATCGATTGAATCGATTACTCGCTCATCCAAACTTTCGCTTTATTCAAGCTAATCTTGAAGATCGAGAAACTATCAAGTCTATATTTGATGAAAATGCTTTTGATGTAGTGATCAATCTTGCGGCTCAGGCAGGCGTACGATATTCTCTCATCAATCCGCAAGCTTACATTGATAGCAATATCACTGGCTTTTGTAATATCCTTGAGGGCTGTCGTCATACACAGGTAAAACATTTGGTTTTTGCCTCGTCCAGCTCTATCTATGGCGCCAATGCATTAATGCCTTTTTCGGAACACCATCCAGTAGATCATCCTATTTCACTCTATGGCGCAACCAAAAGAGCTAATGAACTGATGGCACATTCTTATGCTAGTTTATATAATTTACCAATTACTGGTTTACGGTTTTTTACCGTCTATGGCCCATGGGGGCGTCCGGATATGGCCTTATTCAAATTCACTCAAAATATTCTTACTGGTACCCCTATCGAAGTTTATAATCATGGCAATATGATCCGTGATTTTACCTATATCCAAGATATCGTGGAAGCGATAATACGAATCGTTGATCGACCAGCTACACCAAACCCTCTTTGGGATCAAGAGAAGCCCGATCCGGCAACGAGCTATGCACCGTATCGCATTTATAATATCGGCAACTCCGATCCAGTATTGCTATCAACATTTATCAATGCTATTGAAGATGCCGTGGGCAAACCTGCCATCATCAAACTGCTTCCGATGCAGGCGGGTGATGTTCCTGCAACTCATGCAGATGTGAGTAAATTATATTCTGAGTTCGATTTCAAACCCTGTATATCCGTCAACGAAGGTATTAAGCATTTCGTACAGTGGTATCGTGATTATTTTAAGGTAAAGGTAGAGGAACCTAACTATGTCTGAGTATTTACCATGAAATCCATCATTAACCCTCTCTCCACTAAGGAAAAGTCTGCCTGTGTAGCGGTAGTGATTCCATCCTACAAAGTTTCTATGCATATTTTAAATGTCCTTTCATCCATAGGGAGTGAGGTCTCTCATATTTATGTGGTGGATGATGCTTGTCCCGAGTTCTCCGGCAGATTAGTTGAAACTCACTGTAAGGACATCCGAGTTAAGGTCATTTATCATGCTACGAACTTAGGTATGGGTGGCGCTATGATTACTGGCTATCGTGCAGCGATTGCTGATAAAGCAGATATTATTGTCAAAATCGATGGCGATGGACAGATGGATCCTGCCTATATCCCTATTTTTATCAAACCTATTCTTAACGGTGAGGCGGATTACACCAAAGGTAATCGTTTTTTTTATTTGGAAAATATAAAAATCATGCCCAAAATACGTCTTGTGGGAAATGCTGTTTTATCTTTTATCGCTAAATTATCGACGGGTTATTGGAATTTGTTCGATCCCAACAATGGTTACACCGCCATTCATAGCAACGTGGCTAACCATCTACCCTTTGATAAAATCAGTTTAGGTTATTTTTTTCAAATAGATATATTATTTCGATTAAATACACTCAACGCTAATGTACACGATATTCCTATGGATTCCCATTATGCGGATGAAACCAGTAGTCTTAAAATTACAAAAATCATTCCTGAGTTTTTATTTAAAAATATACGCAATTTTGTAAAGCGTATTTTTTATAACTATTATCTGCGCGGACTATCAATTGCCTCGATCGAACTACCCCTAGGTGTTTTTTTGTTTTTGTTTGGTTTAATTTTTGGCGGATATTGGTGGCGGCATTCGATACAGTCTGGGATCAGTACCCCAGTGGGAACCATCATGATTGCCGCATTAACTACACTCATTGGAGTGCAACTCATCCTCGCCTTTTTAAATTATGATATTGCCACTACCCCTACGCAAGCGATGCAATCTAAAATGCGAAGTGCTCGACATTCAGTCACAAAAGGAGACTCACATTGATATTTCGATCATTTCCATCATCCGTTGTCAGTATGAATCTAATGGGAAAATATAAATTTCATTTGTTTTTCCTCCTCTATTTTTGTATAAGAATAGGTATTTTATATAATTATCCTATCGACTATGTTCCAGTATCAGATGCGGCTAATTATCTTACAAAATCAGCCTATGCCTTTTCAGATCCTCGACTTTACTATGAAGCGCCCTTATTCTTTTTGCTTTTTTTAAAATTATTAGGGCAACATGTCACTTTGATTCTCGTCGTACAGTGCTGTATTTCTATTGTCGCCTGGTGGTTGCTTGCGAGTTTTATTTATCAAAAACTGAAGCCTACGCAGAATATCGTAGCATGGGTTTTTTCTGGACTACTTCTGGTATTTAGCTGTTCCTTAAAAATCACTGAGTGGGACCATCAGGTATTAACTGAGTCATTGACAATATCGTTGTTTGTCCTGTTTCTTTATTTTTATTTCCAATCATCCGCGTGCTATTTTAAAAGTAAATTTAATGCATTTGCTATGATGCTGACTCTGCTTGCTTTTGTTTTAGTTCGTGCAGCAAATGCTTATTATTTACTGTTTTGCACACCATTATTTTTGTTCCTCCTTGTTAAAACAAAAGAACTTATTATGCGACGGTACTTAGCGGGTATGATCGTCTTAATTATTAGCTGCTTCACGTTAGTGAATATTGCCGCCAGCAAATTCCCTGCTCTCGCGGAGGCAGGAGGGGACGAAGTCCGAGCTGACGGGTCCGCGATAGGCACTCCTGTCGTAAAGCCAACGGCGCCCGGATGGCATGGCGCTATAGGCGGACTCATGAGCATGCACCTGGCCTACTATCCCTCAGTAATGGATTATTTCAGTGCCCACGGCATGCCTGCTGCAGCTAGGAAAAAACTTGACGTTTGGGTTAAAGATCCTCAAAATCAACGGGTATTTTATGGACAAAAACTATTTGTAGACCCAACAACTCAAGGCTGGTTTAAAGAAAATAGCCGCGAAACTTATCTCGGTTATTTAATAACTCACCCAAGCTATTTTTTCAGCCCATTTGCATCAGCCCCACAGCTACCGAATAACCGAAAAACCTCTTTAAAAGCAGTATTTCATACCCCTCGTTTCTATGCCAATTATTATGGACCGGCCAAAAATAATTATCTCTTTGAGCTGCAATACCAACTCAATAAAAAAATATCAACTTTCAAATGGAGCGTTTTTGGATTGTTTATATTGTTGGTTGGCTGGAGCATTTATTCGCGGCAACTCAGTAAATCCATTTCATTGCAAGCAGCAATATACTATTTTCTTGTTTCTGTACCCTATTTCCTCTTTGTATGGCATGCTGATGCGGGAGAACCCGATAGACACCAAATGTTAACTTATGTAGGTATAATACTGTCGCTGTTACTCGGATTTGTTTTTATTGTGCGTTCTGAATTCGTGACAAGTACGCGCAACCTAGAACGCACGACAGAATGAGATATCGCCCATGAGACGATATAAACGATACTGGTGGATAATGCGATGCCATAAACCCCCATCGATTGCATTAAAATCCAGTTTAATCCACCACTAAGAAAAATACTCACCAGAGTAATAAAGAGTAATGTCTTGTTCATCATGAGCGACGACAAGATTCTTACATTAAGAATACTGCAAATATAAAAGGGAAGGTAAATTAAAAGCCATCTGAGAATGGTGGCAACCGTATGAGCATCTTCTTTAGTAAATGCCCCTCTTAAAAATAAGAGATCAACAATCAGCGGAGCTAACATAATTAAAATGACCGTGCACGGAATGGTGGTTAACATTAAGAGCGTCGTATAGTGGCGAAATAAGCGCAAAATGTCTGCTGGCTGATTATCAGCATTCAGTTTAGCCACATAGGGAATAATCGCCGGCCCAAATGCCATCATCGCCAGTGTCAGAGGTAGCATAATAATCTTATTCGCATAGTTTAATGCAGAAATGGCATGCGCATTCAAAAAAGAACTCATAGATATATCAACAACCACGATTCCAACCGAGGTGAGGGCTGTCAATAATAAAGGCCACCAATCCTCTATAAACTTTCTAAGATTTTTGTCAAAAACAGTATGAATTTTAAAGATGAAATGTAAATTTTTATAATAATACAATACACTAATCAGGCAAATTAACTCCAATGCTGCACCAAGCAACGTCCCTAAAATCAACGCATTGATGACTAGTGACTTAAACCATATAAGAATACACAAAGTAATCATTGCAGGAGTAAAAATGGGGATTAATGCAAACATAAAAAAATGTTTTTTAGCATTGAGTAGCGCCATCAAAAAAGTACTTATTCCACCCAGTAATAAAAGCGGAGATAACATGATTAACATTTTTATGGACATTTGTAGTTTTTCACCGGAGAACCCTGGAGCTAAAAATGTTATTAACGGATTGGCTGCTATGAGGCTCAATAATATAGTCGCAACTAAAAAAATGATTAAAAAAATACATACATTCGTATTAAATGTTTTGGCCGCCAGCATGCCCTCTTTATTTTCCACCATGAGATAATTGGGAATAAATGCCCCATTAAATGAGGTTGACAAAATAGTAATTAAAAAATTAGGGATAAGAAAGGCAACAATAAAAGCATCCATGACATCACTAGTGCCAAAAGCATAGGCGATCATAGATTCTTTAACGGCAGCGAACCCTTTAACAAAAAGTGTTACCGAGCCTATTGTACAAACCGCCTGGAGAATCAGGCGGTTTGTTTCATTCCATACAATATTACTTGCAATATTTTTAATTAATTTTTTCATTTGCTTCTTTATTTTTCGCTAGCATGCTAACTATGACTATAAAGCCTAATAAAAGCCACGTCGGCTTCATCGCGAGCGTGTTATTTAAACAGGCCTCTGCGGTGCAAATTAACCATGCAGTTAATAGCATAGCGTGCTTGGGGGACCGCCAAGCACGATACCCTATTTTAAAATACCATAATGCAAAAATACCTATCCCTATAATTCCCAACTCGGAGAGTAGTTGAATAAATATATTGTGTGCAGACGTCTGGGTGTGTAGTATCGTATTCATATTATTAGAATAGGTACCAAATCCCGAACCCAGGTATACATGCTGCTTGGGTATAGACAGACCAGCCTCCCATATTTTTGTTCTGTCATCTGAAAGAATCTCTAGTCGTTGATTGAGGGTTGGTTTTGGATGGCTCTCTGCCTTTGTTGCATTTTTACTCTCTATGGGCGCAACATTCTTTATCACATTACCCATGAAATTCATATTATACGGGGGATGGAAGTTAACCCAAAAAAAATACATCGAAGACGCCAACATCATTAAGATAAAAAGTATTTTTCCTCTAAAAAGGACCTTGCGATAAGCCGAAATAAAGTAAAGTGCAACCATCGCTAATGCCAAGATGCCACTCTTAGAACACGTCAGGAAAACAGCCAATGTTGCAGCATAAATATAAACGTAGTTAAAATAGGTGAAAAAAACCTCTATTTTTCTTTTAGCGTTAGTTGCGGCCGTGGTGTTAAGATAGGGAATAAACACGAGCGGCAACACTAAGAGATAGGCGATATCATTGGGGTTATATTCAAATGCAGTTCCTCTGATATTTGCATATAAGTAAATGTGCATTATTGCGTAGCCAATAATAGTTATTGCACAGATAAAAGCGCCAATAATATAGGCTTGACAGACTCTCCTTAAACGGGTTTCTGTATTCGAAAGATCATATAGCATGAGCCCATATAAAACCGCCGGCATAAGCATGCGTAATTCAGCCATGGTCGCCTGTTTATCAATACTCCAACTTAGACTCACACCTAAAAATAAAAGAAATACAGCTAAGAATGTCCAATCTGGCAGTAACTGACAGCCAGATAGGCATACTTTTGACAACCATACTATTAATAATAACCAACCGAAAATAGTGACCAAGCTGAATTGATGCGAAAAAATTGAAATCAGATTTGCATTCCCCCAGGTCATCACCAAAGTTAACAACAGTAATAAGAGGTACGTGGTGGAGGTCAAATACGTTTGTAAAGAAGAAAAAGGAAATCGTGTATTTAGCATATTCATTTTTACGTCCTTATTGATGAAAAAATTTTTAAATAAAAATCTTCATATGATTGCAGTGTCGAATTTAATGAGAATTTTTCCTTGACTCTATTATGGCCGGCCAAACCCAATAAACGACGTTTATCTTTATTAAAAACCAGATCTAAAATTGCCTCAGCTAATTTCTCCGGATTTTTTGCTGGGACTATGTATCCTGTTGTTTGATCAATAACCGCCTCAGTATTTCCTCCAACATCCGTTACAATCAATGGCAATTTAGCAGCCATATATTCCAAAATAGTATTGGAAAATCCTTCCTGATGTGAGCAAAGTAAACCCATATCGCTTATCCGCAGATAGTCCTTAACGTTTGTCTGTGTACCCAACCACACCACATGGTTAGCTATCTCTTCAGATTCAGCCAAGGCTTTCAATTGCGACAAAATACCATCATCTCGCCCTAAACAAAGTAAACGCCAACCAAACGGCATTTTATCCTTAATTTGGCCCAAAGCATACAATAAATCCGCATGTCCTTTATAGGGGATCAAATTGGCTACCATGATTAATACCAACGCATCTGCCGGAATATCTAATGCCTCTCTTGACAAGGTAACATGTGAGTTTGAATCAAATTGTTTGCAATCAATACCATTATAAATAAGCACCTGCTTATTTGCTGGAATACCTTCTTCTTCTAATTGTTTAAGAATTTTTTTGGAATTTCCTGTGGCATAATTAATATATCGATGAAGCTTTCTCTCAACTCTTGCCAACAACTTGCGCTTTTGTTGATAATTATTGAGTGAACGACGACTTAAAATTCGAGGCCCTTTATGAAAAACCAGTAAAGATGAAAGCATTCCCAAACAATACGCTTCAGGCAAAAAAAACTGCAACGTACTCTCCCGCTCATTACACAGTTGTTTAGTTAACCACAGGAAACGCGCCACTAATTTTATGGGTGACTGAATAAAGTAAGGTAATTGCGTAAATAACAGTTTTGGGGGCAAATTTTGTATCGAAACCCCCTTCTGAAGTAATAAACTGGTGTAATCTCCTTCTTGAGCTGAAGAAAGGGATATAATGCTTACATTATATCCGCGTTCAATTAATGCAGGTACAACGAGAGAAAGATGCTTTTCAGCACCACCGATATTCAAACTACCAATAATATATATTATACGTTTGTTATTAGTCATTTTATGAAGCATCCTTTAGCATAACATGTATATTTGGAAACAGTTTCTTAGGTGCTTTTGCGACGAAACACATACACCGGTCGCTTTTTATCATTGCCAGTAAATTCTTTCTCTAAAATCCAGCTTGGGTTTGATTGTATTAATGACAATAACTCTGGATCGCTAGAACTTTTTGCATAAACCAGCCAATCACAGCGTTGCCATTCTGACGTAGAGATCTTTTGCAATGTAGGATCAATATAAGCCCAGTTCAGTTTTTCGCGATTCACTGCAAACGCCGCCCACGCTTGGTTAGTGCATACTTGCTTAATCGTATTACGATATTTAAACAACCATACTCGTGCTTGGATTTGCGCATTTTGCTTGTCGGGAACGTAAATATCAATTTGAGCTAAGGTGATCTGCATTAAAGCAACAAAACCATAGACTAAAACTAAATATTTCGACCAATGAAATTGATAATAGCGAATGTCCCATTTGAAGTTATGCGATAAATTAAGCTGCCACATTTTTTCTAAAATAAAAGGAGCAAACAAAGCCAAGGTAAAACTTAATGCAACTAAATATCTGGCACTGGTTATCAAGGTAACAAACAGAAAGTAATACGAAATAACGATATTAATAATAATCAGTCCGATAATAATAGCCTGATGGTTTGGCATGATTTTGGCTAACTTACGTTTCCAGCCCACCCCTATCACTACTGTATTAAACCAACCCAAAGTACCGAACACTTTTAACAAATAAAAAACCGTTAATCCACTAAACAAAACGGTGGTTGCCATTTTTTGCCTAGAAACTTCGGGTAAAATAAGCTTGTAGAAATTTTCTGCTGCTATATTAAAGGTGTCCCAACCTTGTAAAGAAATATGTCTGGCAATGACTTCACTGCTTATAAAACTAAGTAGTTGTTGCCCATGAGTTGATGAGTCAATAATGTAATACAATAAAAAGCCAACGCCCCCAAGTAAGAGAATAATATTAACTGTATTTAGCTTAATAAAATTTTTAAATTTTTGTGACCATTTTTCATAAGGTAGAAAAAAAACGAGAAATGGCGTTAGCAAAACTAAGATAACGCCTTCAATACGAAACAGCCCTGCCAATAATGCAGAAATACTCCAGCATAGTGCATGAATAAAGTAACGCGTTTCTACAAATTTCAACAGAAAAAAGATCGAAGCAAGATAAAAGGCCCAATAACTATGATCTCGAATAATGAAGGCTCGGTAATCCGTCATGCCGGCAATAGATAGAATCACAAGAATAGCTAAACATTGGCAAAGAAAGCTCCCGCCTAATTGCTTGATAATTTTCACGAAAAAGAAAGCGATCAAGCCGGCAAAAAAAGCATCCATAAAATAGAGAGATCTTGTCATTGAAAGGTGCGTTAAATATTGAAACTTTGCAGCTAATAAAGAATAAAAAAACCAATCATAATGTTTTGCTGCGGCAATAATGCCATACTGTTGTATAAGATCAGCTAAATAAGCATATAAAATACCATCTGGATTTACAATCATCCATGGGTGGTATATCAAGGGGGAAAGAAAAAAGCTAACAACTAATGCAAGCCATGGCAGCCATTTATCATTGTTTTGCATGTATTGATTCCCTTATTTTGCCTGCTTTAAGCCCGATATCGATCGTGATAACCGGTAATACTGCGCAAGCTAACCACGCAAGGCCCCACGATGGGAGCTTAGCGTCAAGAAAGCTTAACGGCAGCAGCCATATCATATTATACAGAAAAATCACACCAACAACACGTCCATGGCTATTCCAACGTTGCGCTAAAATTTGATAGGCATGGCTTCGATGCGGGGCAAACCAACGTTGACCGGTACATAATCGAACAACCAAGGTATACGTCGCATCCATCCAAAATACGCTAAGCCAAATCAACCAGGCCACTATAGAGATCTGCCCTTGAAAAATGGTATAGAGGGCAAAAGCGGCCAACATAAAACCTAAGAATCCGCTACCTACATCGCCCATGAAGATGCGCGCAGGTGGCAAATTTAACACAAGAAAGCCGACACAACTGGCCATCAAAAACAGCATAAAAGGTAAAATAAGTGTGGGAATATGATTAAAAAATAGCATAGTACAGGCAGAAAATAAAACCGTAACAGTTTCTAAGCCAGCTAACCCATCAATTCCATCCATAAAATTAAATAAATTTATCATCCAAATGCCCGAGAGCATTGCAATACTGATGACTAATGCATTAGTGGGGATATCTATACCTATGATGGAGATATTAGGCATATATTCCAATAACATCAATAATACCGCAATAGCCGCGATATGAACTAATAGCCTGATTTTAGCTGAGGCTGAAATAATATCGTCATATAAACCAATACCTGCAATAAAAGCACCTAAGAGGAGGAGCCAGAGGAATATTGTAGTCTGTGGGATAGCAAACCCTACGCCGACAGAGGCTATTATAAAGGCTACCACTATCCCTAACCCACCACCACGTGGTGTGGGAATGCTGTGTGAGCTACGGTGATTGGGTTTATCGACTAGATTTAGTATATGAGCTTTTTTCACCAACCATCGGTTGATAGCATAGCTCAGACCTGCTGCTAAGACAGTGAAAAAAAGAAGATATAGCCAAGTTTGTTTCATAGATAAAATATCCCTCTTATTTGCAATAAAACCACGTCGTCCCGCGGTTTGTCCGCGGGATCCAGAACGCATCGACACGACATGGATCCCGCGAACAAGCCGCGGGACGACGAGTTGAGAAGTTTGCTACATTCGCTCAATAAACTCACTACAAATATCCGCGATTTTAGCACTCGCCGTTCCATTACCGTATAACTCTACATCTTTACCTTGATGACCAAAACGTTGTTTAACCACTTGCGGTAAGGTTTCAATTTGAGCGCTAGGCACTAAAATATTCCAATCCGACTCGATGAGTTCCACCCACTCGGTTTGATCACGCACGGTAATGCACGATACTTTATTAAAGAAAGCTTCTTTCTGCACCCCACCCGAATCAGTAACGATTAAACCGGCATTTTTTTCCAGCGTAAGCATATCTAAAAAACCCACCGGCTCTATTATGATCATCGCCCGCTCAACAATATCCCACAATCCTTCTTGCGCTAATACTTTGTGCGTACGTGGATGTAATGGTAAAACGATTGGGTAATCTTGCGCGACTTTTATTAACTGCTGAAATAAATTGGCTAAAATAACAGGATTATCCGTATTTTCAGCACGATGAATTGTGGCTAATACGTAGCTCTTGGGCGTTAATGTTAGCGTATCCAGAATTCGACTTTGTTTGGTCGCTAATCGATTATAATGCAACGCCGCATCATACATCACATCGCCCACCAGAAATAATTTCTTTGCATCAATACCTTCTTTCCGTGCATTTTTCATTGCTTCTTCTGTCGGACAAAATAACAATTCTGAAATATGATCTGCAACTATTCGATTGATTTCTTCTGGCATACGACGATTAAATGAACGTAGGCCCGATTCAACATGCGCGACAGGAATGTGCAACTTCACCGCCGCTAATGCTGCGGCCAAGGTGGAGTTGGTATCACCATAAATAAGCACTAAAGCTGGTTTATGCTGAATTAGCAGCTCTTCCAATGCTATCAACATCTCACCGGTTTGAGCCCCGTGCCCTTTTGAACCCACGCTTAAGTTATAATCTGGCTTTTTTATCTGTAACTCTCGGAAAAAAATGTCGGACATATTGTCGTTGTAATGCTGGCCTGTATGAATTAATATATTATTAATGTTTTTGTGTTTCTCCAAGGCCATCGATACCACCGCCGCTTTAACGAATTGCGGCCGAGCACCTACTACTGTAAAAACTTGTTTAACCACTGTATAATTACCTCTTTTAATGGCGGGGCAGACCCTAAGGCCCTCATTAAAACATAATTGAACTTGGAGTCAAGAAAGTTAAGTGAGGGAATCTTGCAAAAGTTAAATATTCTGCTTTTTTGTAACCGGCCAGCTTCTCAAGATGATGCCCGTACTATTATTGATCATATTGATGCCTTTAAAAAATATTCATCTCATAATATTATTATTTTCTCCAATACAGGCTATTACCCACCTAAAATAAATTTAAATGAATTTGATGTTATTGTTATTCATTATTCGTGCTACTTGTTAGGCAATCGCTATATTTCTGATAGTGGTAAAGAATCCATCCGTCAGTTTAAAGGGTTAAAAATAGCTTTTTTACAAGATGAATATCGTCGCATTAATGAATTTCATGAAATGATAAACTATTTAGGTATTAATGTTCTTTTTACCTGCGTCCCAGAAAATGAAATTGAAAAAGTGTATCCTAAAGCAAAATTACCCAATGTAATCAAGATCAATAATCTAACGGGCTATATTTCTGAAGATCTGCTTGGATTATCTTGTACGCCTATTACTGAGCGTCCCATCGATGTAGGTTATCGCGCCCGTAAATTGGCGTTTTGGTATGGTAAGCTCGGTGCTGAAAAATGGCAAATCGTCGATAAATTTTTAGCTCATGTGCCTTCTGATTTAATTTGTGATTTATCCTATGATGAGGGTAAGCGCATTTATGGGGCGAAATGGTTTGCCTTTATCCGATCGTGTAAAACCATGCTCGGCGTTGAAAGTGGTGCTAGCGTGTTCGATTTTACCGGCGAGATAGAAAAAACCGTAGAAAAATATCAGGCAGAAAATCCCAATGCGAGCTTTGAAGAAGTTTATGAACAGTTTTTAAAAAATATTGATGGTAAAATTTATTTAAATCAGATCTCCCCCCGTTGCTTTGAAGCGATTGCATTAAGAACTCCTTTAATATTATTTGAGGGAAATTATTCCAATATTTTAAAACCTTGGGACCATTATATTCCTTTAAAAAAGGATTTTAGTAACTTTGATGAAGTAGTTGGAGCTATTAAAAATTCTTCTTTTCTAGAACAATTAGCTGAACGTGCTTATCAGGATATTGCAGCAAGCCAAAAATATTCGTATAAAACTTTCATCCATCAAGTTGATACCGTGATTGACAAAGAGTTTGCTCTTCATGGCAGAGCGCCGCTAGGCACGCTCTATCTACAGTCCACATTAGAAAAATACAAAGCGGATATTCCTGCAGTCGAAAAGCTAAAACGATTATCTGCGCGAGTAAGTTATAGAATATATCGGAAGTTACCGTACAATACTGGGATGAAATTAAAGTTAGTTGTTTTACCGTACTTGCGGAAATTAAATATTATTTAACTTTTATCTCGCATTATTTCAAGAATCTTATTCGTTGCTTGCAAATATTTAGTATCATAATCTTGTAGCTTTGCTACAGCCATGATGCTTTTTATGTAATCTATATTAGTTGACAATTCAGCGGCTTGAATAATTTGTGATTTAAATTGCTCGATATCATTTGCGAATAAAAAAGCATCTTTATAAGTTAGCAAGGCTTTGATCGGCGTGCTTACTGTGGGAACACCACAAGCCAAGTATTCAAAAGACTTCAATGGTAGTGAGCGCTCAACTAAAAAATCTGCACTAGTGAATGGAATCAATCCTACATTTGCTGCAAGCATTTGTTGTTTTACTTCATTAACAGGCAAAATTCCTAAATACTGCACATTTGTTTTATTTAAAACATCATGCCATTGTTTTTCATTGAATGCGACACGGCCACAAAAAATAAATTCCCAATTGGGCATTTGCTTAATCACTTCTAATAACAAGGCATAATCAATTTTATTGTAAATAGTACCTTGATATAACACTCGATTGCGATTGGCGCGTTTTTGTGGAAGTTGGTTTAATTCTACTTCTGAGGGACAATAAAAATTATAATCACATCCATTTGCAATAACGATATGCTGCCCCTTTAAAACATCAGCCTCTAAATATCCTTCTTCAACGCCCTCAGATACAGAAATCATTAAATCAGTTAACTTCAGTGTTTCAATCAAATTGCGGTATCCCACCTTATCATTTATAAACCCAAACGGACAATCTTTCGATAAATAGGCTTCCGTGGCATGGTAAACAACACAGTAGGTTGATAGCTCTTTAATCCACTTGTAAGTATTACTATTATAAACCCAACACAGTGGTTTTTTAACATTGAGCAAATTTAATATATTGCTAAACTCGTTGAAATCTTCGAGCGAAAAGCTATCGGGTGCATTTATAATATAGAAGTTCTCTAGGTCACCACGTTCCAATGTTAAGCATTTTGCCGGGTGTTGTTGTACAAAAATAACCGGCAACTCTTTAGTAAATCGAGAAACATAGTGATATCTGTTGCTTCTTAGTTCTGTCTTCCAATTTGACCACGTCAACATAATCACGCAGTCAAAATAATCCGTCAATTGCATAATTATGACTCCTTCTTCAACGGAAGAAGCTTTGGCAGCCATGAAGAATTAAGTATTTTAATAAAAATTTTATTATTTACTTCCACACCCATTTTATCAACATAGACAACTTTAAAATTATATTTTTTTCGTAGTAAAAGTAAAGGGAGATACATTTTCTTGTCGTCAAATACTACCATTTTAGGCTCACTCGATAATGAGTTATATAAATAAATAATTGAATATGTATGATTCAAGAATGTGCTTTGCTTTGCTATGAAAGTTGCGAGCAATGAGGTTGGGGGGACTTTCATGGATGGAAGAATACGTTTTAAAACCATTAAAGTACATTTGATATATATCTGAATATTAAAATTTGTCTTACATCGCGTTTCAGCCTTTCCATGAATCCAATAAGGAATATAAAATATAAAAAATGAAAAAATATCAATAATAAGAAAAAAAGGTAACGCTATCAGCGTGCCCAATAACAAAAAAAGCATTATCAATGCTTGACCTGTACTATTAAATTTTTTAAAAAAAATAAATAGAACTCTGAAAAAATTATATATTTTATCATTAATATTAAACGAATCTGAGATTAACTTTGCAGCGATGATATCCGTATATTTTTTATTTAAAGCAATATTATATACTTTTTCATCAGAAGCCATTATATACGAATTATTAATGCCCCATTGCTGATTTAAAGCATTCAAAAACTTATCATCAGTCGTTGAAATAAAAAAAAATTTTTCCATTGCTTATTCCTATTTTAGGCGCCTGCAATCAGATTACGCCATCGCTTTGTAGCTAATTCACGCCAAGCTTTACTTCCCGTAGTCTTAAGATCCAAATTAAAACCTTGACGCAACCACTCTATTTCAGGTGTGGGAAACCCTAGTTTATTCAGTCGAAGCCGGACATCATCTGGCACAAGGCCTTTTAACGCATCTCTTAATACTGCCTTAGTATAACCATTTCGCACTTTATAATCAGCGGGTAAACTCATTATAAACTCAACTAATTCTGTCTCTAAAAAAGGGACTCTTGATTCAACCGAAAATGCCATAGAGTTTCGATCTTCATAGCGTAATAGTTGTGGGATATTACTATCACAAAGCAATTGATTAAGGGTTTGTTCATGAGTCCCAGGGATAAAAGAAAGAAACTTTAGCCTTTCTTCAAAGCTATCAATAAGTTCACCTTTATTGGTATTCATTGCACTTGATGACGTGGATTTCCGACCATATAACATTTCAATGGCTATGCTTCGAAATAATTTTAGCAATGAATTTTTAAGGGAATAATTTTTCCCTAATAATCTGCTTTCTTTGCAATAGGTAAAATACTGTTTGCTCTTCAGAAGCGATGTTAAAAATTGCGGTACCAATCCTAAGTATCCAGATAATTGCTCGTCTGAGCCTTGACCATCCAATACTACCTTAATTCCGCTAGCACCAATGGCTTTAAAAATTTCATATTGCGCAAAAATGCTAGTGCTACCGAAAGGTTCATCCTGCGTATGTAAAACCGAATCAAAATCATTTAAAAAACTTTCATAGGTGGGCTCAACATAAATGGGTGATGCATTAGTATGATCTATCACTTTATCTGCCCACATTTTTTCATTAATATCAGAATAACTGGAATAATGCACTGTGAATGTTTTAAAATTTTGATTACATATTTTATTACCAATGCAGACGATACCAGAGGAATCAAGTCCACCGCTCAAACATGCCCCTACTTGCACATCACTTCGAAGGTGTAATTTAACACTGTTGATGAGTAAATCTCTTAACTTCTCTACTGCCTCATCATATTTTATTACACGACCGCTCGCGGTCGGCAAACTCCAATATACTTCTGGAGTTAGCTTAATATCCGTTTTGTTAAGATTAATGATTGCATAATTCGCATGAGGAAATCGTTTGATGTTTTTATAAAATGTCCAATCACCCCGATCTAGATAACCAAACTCGTTAAATAAAGCTACAGAGGCCTCATCTATTTCACTAAAATAATTTGACGCGCCTCGCAATGCTTTAGGTTCAGAAGCAAAATATAATGCTTGATTGTAATAACCATAATATAAAGGTTTTATTCCGAAAGGATCGCGAGATAAAATAATTTCATTTTTTTTCTTGTCATATAAGGCAAAAGCCCACATACCACGAAAACGTTTAAATGCCTCAGTGCCCCAATGCCTATAAGATTCAATAATGACTTCCGTATCTGAATGTGAAGTAAATTTACTTCCTAATTTAATACATTCTTCTCTCAACTCTTTATAATTATATATTTCCCCATTAAATGTAATAACAAATCGATCATCATAAGACATCATAGGTTGAGCTGCATGTGATGTTAAATCAATTATAGACAGCCGATTATGTGAGAAAAAAACGTGATGCTTTTCATCAATCCAAAATCCAAGACCATCTGGACCACGATGATGCAATATCTTATTCATCACCTTTAATTGTGATTCATGGTCGCCTTTTTTTGATACTGAAATAATTCCTGCTATACCGCACATCACTATTCAACCCTATAAAAAATAACAATATTACGCACCTTGAGTAACCTGCAAAATTTCTCTTAATTTATTAAATTGTATTTGATTATCAAATTCTGTTATTTGCTGTGTATTATATGCTTGCTTATATTTCTCTAATACGGCGGGGTCTCTCAGGGTTGAAGATATGTTTTGTCCTGTTTCTACAGGATCATTATAATTTACACAAAGACCTATCTGATATTTGTTAACCAGGCAACTCAATTCTCGCATAGACCGATCAATAACCATAGGCAACTTAGACTCAACATACTCAGAAAATTTGTTAGGCATACATAAAGAAAAATAATCGTTAATCGCATAATAGGGTAAAAGACCAATATCTGCATTAACCGTGTAGCTTAGCAACGCTGATTGAGGAACTAAACCGGCAAAAATAATTCTATCTCTACATGTGATTTCTTTTAGTGTTTCTTTTAAAGTTGCGTAATATGAACCCATCCCTACAATTACTATATAGTGATTGTCGTCCATATAATCAATTGCTTTAATCATATTATCCAGATTTCTTAGCGTCGTTAATGAACCCTGGAATAATGCTACACGAGTATTTATAGGTAAATTAAGTTCTTTTTGCCAAAAATCAGATGTACTTTGATGTAAATGGTTAATGCCCGCAGCGTTGGTATACATGACATGAAAAGGAATATTAAGATGATTACAGAAAGCTTTAGCTAGCTCACTTCCAACAGTTAAGCGAATATCGCATTTAGGGTATAGTTCTCTCTCATAACTATCTGCTATTTTTGCACATAACGCATCATCTTTATTCCATAGTTTTTCTTGCTCAAACCACCATTCATGACAGTCAACAATCAATCTTGACTTAAATTTCTCTTTTAAAATTATGCCTATAGGTAAAGTCGGCAAATCGGCAACATAAATTAATTCGGGCGGAGTAAAATGTTCTGAATCTATAAAGCTATAAATTTTTTCTAAGATATATCGAAAGTCATAAATTTTTTTAATGAAGTTATTAAGACGATATCCATCACTATTTTCAAGAGGAGGTAATTCAGCTGTAATATCACAGGCATCAAAATACGAAATAATATTTGTAGCGATATCCAGCTTGCACCAAGACTTGTAATCTTTCGAATAAACGACTATCTGTTTTTCTGTGAAAATCAAATGTAGTTCGGGGTTAGTTACATAACCGGTCTTTTGTAAGTTAAAAAGATCGATGTTTGTGACTCTGTTCTCAAGCTTGAGTGCTTTTATCCGTGCTTTAATCTCTTCCAGCTCTAGCCGCATTGAATTACGATTTAATCTAATGTATTCAATTTTTTTGTTTGCTCTGTTTACTCGATAAGAAAATCTAGTACCCGGTTCGTAAATTATAAATTCAGAGCGAGAATGCTGCTTAGTTATTTTTAAATCGCGATATTTTTTTCTGAGTTCTTCAAGGCCCACCTGAGCTGTTAAAAATCGTTTAGAAAAAATCATTTCCGCAATATGCCGAATTTTAGCATCTACTTTTAGTAGATCAATTTCTTGCCATTGTGGAATATCTAAGTTTTCTTTTTTCGTTTGATGATAGGGTCTATATATATTTTCCGAATCTATATGCTCTTGGAAAGAATACGTTTTAGCGGCAAATATTCGAGTTTTAAAATTGAGTTCTTCAAAATATTTAGAGAATGTTAATATCCGATGATCAATCATCTGATCATGTGTGACAAGCCATACCTCCTTCATGCTAAATATCCTATAATTTTATTTCGAAGATTATGATACAAGCCACTGAGATGCAAAGTTTCAATGAATTTCTTCACGCTATTAATATAATGCTTATTTATTTGTGCAATAAAACCATCTGAAAGCGCGCGTCGTTGACAGTTCAATTCATGTGAAAAGAGTAATTTTAATATTTTATATGAACATCTACCCGGAAACTTTACAGTTCTTCGAAATATTTTATTATTGTTCTCCATGTCCTCTTGATGTACCTGCTTAAGCATCACATAGCACTGAATTAGCGAATTTATATCATGAGAAGATTGTGTTATTTGCTCTTGTTCCATTATTTATCTATAAACTCCCTATGCCATAATTCTAAACAAATTGCGCCCCATAAAACACGACTAAATGGTTGATTACTATCAGAGTAACTACGCAACTTTTTAATGTCAAACAATCCTCGTTGCTGTGTTTTTTGGGAAAATAAAATATCCTGTACAAAGTCTCTTCCAGTACCTTGAAACCACTGGTTCAGAGGAACAGGGAAACCCATTTTATCTTTACGATCCAATATTTGCTTAGGAATAAGATTTTTAACAGCCTCACGAAACAGATGTTTCGTTTTGCCATTAGCAAACTTTAAATTAGAAGGAACCGTAGCTATAAATTCTACTAGCTTATGATCCAGTAAAGGTACTCGTGATTCTAATGAGACAGCCATACTGGTTCGATCTTCAACATGCAATAAAGCAGGAAGTGATGCTTTTAAATCAAAATAGGTCATTTTGTTAATATAAGAATCTGTATTAGGTCTATTAAAAACCGTTTGAAATCGATTAAAGCTTTGAGAATTTGTGAAAACTTCCGGATTAAATATACTTCGACCATCTTCGCTTCGATCAGTTAATCTAAAGTAACGTTCATCATCATTACCAAATAAACCTTCACTAAAAAAGTGTTTAATCATTGGCTTGTAACTATCTAATAAGGGTAAATTAGGGATAATATCGGATAGTGAATGATTATCGCCTGTATTCTGTGAACCCGGCGAAATAGAAGCCGCTAAACATTTCTCCAGATAAGCTACAAAATAACGAGCATAACCCACATAGAGCTCATCCCCTCCTTGACCACCTAAAACAACTTTAGCCTTCTGGTCCGCTGCCAGCTTCGAAACATAATATTGTGGAATCAGCCCAGGGCCAGCAACTGGTTCATCCATCATACGAATTAAGTGTGGTAATACAGTAGATAATTCTGTGCCTGGGATATAAGTTTCGTGATAATCACACCCAGCCATTTCAGCAACTGCTTTAGCATGCGCCGTTTCATCAAATTGCTGCCCTTCTCGAAAGGCGCCGGTAAATGTTTTAAATTGTGAGCCTTTTAATAATTTAGCTGCCAAACAAACGACCGTACTTGAATCTAAACCACCCGATAAATGTGCTCCTAATGGCACATCCGAACGTAAATGAAGTTGCACAGATTCTTCTAATAAAGCTACTAAGTTATCAATATAATATTGTGGGTTTTGCTCTGAATTAGTTTCATAATTCACATCCCAGTACTGACGTTTAGTGGTAAGTATCTTACCTGCTTGCTGACGCACGGAGATACAATAGCCAGGTTCTAATTTAAAAATATTTTTAAATAAAGTCGTATCCTCAAGGCAAAACTGGAAAGTTACATAATCTTGTAACCCTTGTGTACTTGCTTCGGCTTTAATTAACCCAGTTGATAAGATAGCTTTTATTTCAGACGCAAAAACAAAATGTTGGCCATCGTGAAAATAATAAAATGGCTTAATGCCTACGCGATCACGTGCGCAAAATAATACCTTTTCAACAACATCCCAGACTGCGAAAGCAAACATACCTCGAAAATGGTTGACACAATCCTCACCCCATTCTGCATAAGCATAGGGAATAACTTCCGTATCACAATAGCTTGTGATGGGATGGCCACGACTAATTAATTCACGTCGCAACTCTAAATAATTATAAATAGCACCATTAAATGTAACGGTATAACGACCATTGTGACTTGTCAGGGGTTGTGCACCATGCTGTGGATCTATAATCGCTAAACGACGGTGACCAAGAATAAGATTAGTTTGAGAATCCAGATATATACCTTCTCCATCAGGTCCTCTATGCAAGATTTGATGTTGCATACGGCCGATAGCATCACGCAAATTCAGTGATGTATTAACAGCGAAGATACCGGCTATTCCACACATGTTATACCTATTAAGTTAAACAAAATCCCTAATTTCTGGAACATAACGTTTATGTTGACTCATACACGCTTTGATAAGCGGTAAATTTCGTTTAGTCCACTCAATAGTGGTACGCAACCCCTCTTCGATTGTGGTTGTAGCTTCAAACCCAATTTCTTGTTTTGCTTTTTGAGTCGCACCATAACGCTTGCCCGAACGATCCCAGTGGCGAGCAGGTTTTAGATCTAATGCTGATGTATTTCCTGTCATATTGTTGATGTGTGTCGCAAGTTCTGCAATAGATGTTTCAACACCAGAAGCAAGATTATAAACACCGCCAGGCACACCACTTAAGGCGCATGCGATTAAGCCGGCAACAATATCATCAACATAAATAAAATCTCGGGTCGCTATGCCATTATTTTCTACTGGTAAGCCGATGTTATGTAATGCTTTAAAAATAAACGTGGGCGTTACGTTACGCCAAACTGTATGCGATGTTCCTCGCCACTGCCCTGCCCCTAAAATTTCACCGGGCCCGTAGACATTTTGAAATCGAGCTTTGACAAAAGGCATTTTGTATTGATGATAAAAATAATTACCATAAAACTCACCAAAAATTTTTGACATTTGATAAGGACTGTCGAGAAATAAAGAAACGCTATCTTCTTCGGTAGTTTCTTTGGCTTGTTCAAAAGTTTTTTGTGCGACTGTACAACCAGCAGAAGAGTACACCACTTTTTTTAACTGAGGAAAATCTTTAATGGTATTAAATAATTTTAATGAAGTTAACGTATTGTTCTCATGATCTGCTAAAGGATCGTGCATAGAACTTTGATTGCCATGGTAGGTGGCTAAATGAAATACGTAATCTAGATCTTTCGGTAATTTGGCTAAAATATTGTCTTGCGTAATAGAGCCAAACAAAAAATTAACTCGATCATCTTCAGGCACATTATTAATATTTGCTGACAATAAATTGTCAACGATAATTAATGTTTTAATATCGTGCCTTAATAACTGGTTACATAAATTACTGCCGACGAAACCCGCTCCGCCCACCACACATATTTTTGCGCCATTAAAATCAAGCTTTGTGGACATTTCAATCCTCTATGTTTTGAAAATCACATAAAGTGGATTAGGCGTTTATTGTGCCTAATCCACCGCAAAAGAACTATTTTAGGCCTTTTCTTTTTCGTCCACTTGCTTTAAGTGTGTAAAAGTTTCTTGAATACCATATTCTTTGTAATATTCAATGGTTTTTTGTACGCCTTTTTGTAATGGGGTACTAACTTTCCAATCGAAATCCTTTTGTGTCTTGCTTGGATCCAGCAGAATAGTAAATGCATCATCTGGATTGCGTGGACGTACTTCTACCTCTTTGTCCAGCTTAATCCCTAAAGTATTAATAGTTGCATCAAACAACTCTTTAATGGAGAAATCGCTACCTGAAGAAATATGGTAAGGGCCTTGGCCTTTTCCATCAATCGCCTTAATAACACAAGCAACCAAATCATCGATATAAATAAAGTCACGTCGCGTATCCATGACAAAACAAGGTTTATTTGCATTTAAGCGATGATAAAATGTAGGTAACGGTCCGCTGATATTACGTGGACCATAAGCATTTGCTAAACGGAATGAAACCCAATCTAAACCAGATATTTGAATAAATTGTTCCGCGGCTGTTTTGGTAATAGCGTAACTGCTATTCCATGGTTCAATATGATGTTCAAGTTTAATCGGTTGCTCAATTGGATTTAATCCATAACATAGAGCTGTTTGAAAATAGATAATGCGCGGACATTTCGCTGCTTGTGCAGCTTTCACAATATTAACTGTACCAGCAACATTAGTCAGAGAATCTTCTTCCCAATTATCAGGATCTTTGTAAGATGCCGCTGCGTGAACAATCACATCCGGTTTTTGACTGATGATTAAATCACGTAATTTTGCTGCATCAGCGATAGTGCCTTCTACCACAGTTAATTTGGGGTGCTTTTTTAGGTTATCTCGTCGTCCAGTAGCAAAATTATCGATCACCATAACTTCGTCACCACGAGCTAGCAAGTGATCTGCTAAATGTGATCCTACAAATCCAGAACCACCTGTAATAAAAATTTTCATCTCATTTTCCTCAACGTTTAAACATAAATATCTACTACCAACAACGAGGTAAAAATTTTAAATTTTACTCGCTTGCATTTATCCTTTTTTTATAAAAATCTAATCCTTCGTTAATATCTCCATAAAACACCAGTTTCCCGGCATCAAGCAATACCAGTTTATTGCAGAATTGCTTAAGCATTTCTGTATCATGAACAGCCAATACAACGATACTTGCGCGGTCAATTAGATTGTTCATACGAATCTTTGCTTTTGCCATAAAGTTAGCATCTCCAGCCCCTACCACCTCATCGATGAGTAGGATTTCAGGATGTACGGCTGTCGCCACTGCAAATGCCAAGCGTAATTGCATCCCTGAAGAGTAAGTGCGAATTGGCATATTTAGATAATCACCCAATTCAGTAAAATCGGCAATTTCTTGTATTTTTTGTTGAATTTCTGACTTTGACATTCCTTGTAGTATGCTACGAATAGTTATATTTTCATAACCAGTCGCATCACTATCAAAACCTAAAGTCACGTTAAAAAGCGATGATACTCGACCTAGGCTGTCTATCGAACCCGTCGTCGGTTCATAAATATTAGCTAATACTCGAAGAAGCGTGCTTTTTCCAGCACCATTATGGCCCAATAACCCTACACGATCTCCATGCTCAATATTAAGCGTTAAATTATCTAAACTTCGAACGATACATTTGCTATTTTCACTTCGTAATCGTCCCCCGGTGGTTAAATGCAAGAACTGTTTCTTTAGCGAACGTCCTTCTACATTATATATAGGGTAATCTACACAAACATTTGATAATCGAATATGTGCCATAGTGTTTATAACCAGTAAATAATACGTGAGCGATAACGTTGATACATATAGACAAATAAAATTGCTCCGATAACTGCTAGAGCACCTGCAAATAAATAACTATACAATTCAATGGGTTGCCCAAGTAATGGTTGTCGAATTAGATCAAGAAATTGCTCAAATGGGTTTAATGTAACAATAAATTGATATTGTGGTGGTAAAACTTGTTTCTGCCACATAATTGGGGTCAAAAAGAAAATTACCTGGATTAAACTCGTTAAAATTTGTGTGAAATCACGAAATCGAGCACCGATCATCGCCAACAATGAGCCATAGAT
>CAZULF010000011.1:0-12123 GCA_964621215.1 uncultured Legionellales bacterium
ATCCGCAAGGCAATTTAGCGCATTACGTGACACAGAAGCGGATATTCATGGGACGAGCTATTCAGTTTCAGGGGGCAACAGATGCGGATACACGTTATGCCGCTATCTTGTCAGTCAAACGTTACGAGAATGAATCCCATCCACTACAACTGGATGGTTTATTACATCTCGATGCGGAATTTATCGTCACGCACACGTTTGCGGTAGAAGCCAGAGACACCGCATTACATCTTGTCAAGAAACAAGCGATTCAGCTACGTAGCGTAGAAGACGCTGGCGTGTCACAAATCGATAAATTAGCCGAGGTCAGCGATAAAATCGCTGCTCAAGAGCTCGTGATGGGATATCATCATCACACTCTCATGTTACTCGGTGACTCACTGCAGGAAGTGGATGAGAAAATGAGCCACGCGGTACAACACTATGCGCATCAAGGTATTGCCGTTGTGCGAGAAGACATAGGACAGGAAGCCGCATTTTGGGCACAAATCCCGACAAATATAAAGTATATCGCGCGAAACGCGTTAATTACCAGTTTAAATTTTACTGACTTTTGTCCATTACATAATTATCGCATGGGGTACCGTGATGGTAATCATTTAGGAAGTGCGGTCACTTTGCTAGAAACGCCAGCTAAGACACCCTTCTTCTTTAACTTCCACACGGCATCTCACTCGATTGACAAGCAAAATCCTACGGCGGGACACACCACGATTATTGGTGGGAATGGCTCAGGCAAAACCGCCTTGATGGCTTTTTTGGATGCACAAGCCTCACGCTATGGCGGGAAAAGTTTTTTCTTTGATAGAAATCGAGGTCTTGAAATTTATATCCGTGCGTGCGGCGGTTTTTATACAACGTTATCACCTAATGAGACGACACTGCAACTTAACCCATTGCAACTGGAGGATACCCCAGTGAATCGTAAGTTTTGCCAGGATTGGCTTGTGCAGTTGGTGCGAGATGATAATACGACGGTTGAGCAAAGCACGATAGAAGCCTTAAAAAATTGCGTGGATTACGTGTATGAAAAACTCGCGCCCTGTTATCGAAATTTAACTCATGCGGTAAAAGTGTTGCCATCGACCTTTCCCCGCCGGAGCCAGCTGAAGCGATTTTTACGTGCCACAGAAAAAGTGAGCGAAGGCGAATACGCATATCTTTTTGATAATGAAAAAGACACATTACAATTCCACAAAAAAATGGGATTTGATATGACCCATTTCCTGGATAATGAACCGAGTCATATTCGTACGGCGCTCATGATGTATATCATGCATAGGCTTAAGCTTTCAATGGATGGGAATCTGCTATCCATTTACTTAGACGAGGGATGGCAGTACTTACAAGATGATTATTGGGAAAAACAATTAAAAACAGATTTGCCGACATTACGAAAAAACAATGCCCATATTATCTTGGCGACGCAATCCCCCGCAACGGTGGTGGAGTCCAAACTGCGACACGTGATTTTAGATAATGCAGCAACACAGATTTTCTTTTCAAACCCCCAGGCAAAACCAGAGCATTATCTAAATGGTTTTAATTTAACAGAAGAAGAATTTGATGCGATTCGAACCACCGAGCCGAGTAAGCGATTATTTTTAGTTAAACAGCAAACCACATCGTCTTTGTGTCGATTAAACTTATCCACCTTACCTGGCATGTTAGCGGTGCTATCAGGCAATTTGAAAAACATCAAACGATTAGATGCTATTCGAGCAGAGGTGGGCGATGACGCGGCGCAGTGGCTCCCCATTTTTGAAGAGAGAATCGAATGAAACAGATGCGTTTTGTCATTATGATCAGTCTAGTCTTTTTATTCTCACCGGCCTTTGCAGTTGTTGATGATGCGGTACAAATGGCCGAGGAAATTGCTATTTTAAAGGAACAACTAGAGGAACTTCGAAAAACGTATACGACAGCAGAAAATACTTACAAGGAAGCTGTCAATATAAAAGATACGCTGCATTCAGATTTGAATGGCCATTTTAAGATAGGTAAAGGTGGGGTCGGTGATATCTACAATGATATTATGCGCGGGGTGAATACCTGGAACTGGACGGCAGAGACATGGGAGAAGGAGCTCCAAGACTTGTCGGGTGGAAACCCTGCACGTTATGCACAGTTAGAAAAGCAATACGATACTTACTACCCATCAAAATCAAAAGAGAGTTATCAGCTGGGTGCCACCCAGGATGCGGCTAGTGTGTATAGCCGTGGCGTGACCATCAATAAAGCCGTGATTGCGGATACCACAAAGCAGTTTGATGATATCGAAAAGCATTTAAAAGAAGTGAATGACCTCTCTAAGCAAATCAATCTTGCAGAGACAACCAAAGAGGCCGTCGATTTGAATTCAAAAATATTATCAGAAATGGCCTACATTCAACTTTCTATGCTGCGCATGCAAACGTTAGTCAATCAGCAAGTGGGACATGCGCAAGCGGCCACCTTAGTCGCTAATAAAGAAATGAGTGATTTCAACACCATTAGTTTGACAACGGAATAAAGGAGATAAGATGAAAAAAACTAGAGTCCTATTTTTGGTGGTTTGCTTGATGTTTTCCTTGATAGGATGCTCAAACACCACCACTTTAAAAGCGCCTTGTCCCAATTATGGTGCAAGTTGTGCTAAAAAACCCATCAACAGTTGGGATTTTCAAACAGTCAGTTAATTCTGAAGGAGAAGCGTGATGTTCATGAAAAAAGTCATAGGGTTTATTTTAATGGGAAGTATGGTGTTATTAAGCGCCTGTTCCGAGGATAAGCAAAATCCATTAACGCGACAACAAGATGCTGATAACAGAGCGGCTGCAGCGTCCTTTTTATTCGATATTTCACAACAAGCCATCACGCAGCTGAATGAAAAAGAGCCTGGGGTTTATGGAAAGAAAGCATACCAGCGTTGTATGAATGATCCAACAGGATTTAATCTCACACCAGAGGAACACAACTCATGTGGAAAAGTGTTTTCTGCCATGGCAGAAATAGCGCACCACCAAAAATCACCTTATAAAAAAGTCACATCGGACAATATCAGTGATCAAACGATGTGGCTACTTTTATCAAGAGATTATTTTTCCCATTGGAACAAAAAATAATGTCGGCTTTATTTGATGCCAATACGTGCATAACCGATTTGTTTGAAGAGATAAATCATCTGCTAACAGACTATACCCAACACGGGTTTCAAGCTTTAGTGAGTGTGGTAGAGGTGCCATTGGGTGCCGCCATTATGCTCTATATCGTTCTACTCGGTATCGCACTCGCGCAAGGGTGGGTGGCGCTATCGATGAAAAATTTTGCTAAGTCCTCACTGACCATCGGATTGGTGTACACGTTCTCCATGCATTGGGACTGGTTTAATACCTATTTTATTACGCTCATTACGGCAACGATTGACGTTGTTAGTCAGGCCACGATGAATATGGGAGACGCTTCTGTCATGCAGGGTAAAGACGGTGTGGGTAACGCACTGCAGTTGGCGTTAAATCGAGCTGTCACCTTGGCAAACCAATTTTTTACAGACGGGGGATTAACTAATATCAGCCCTGTTCTTATAGGAGCAATACTGCTCATTTTAAATATTGCCTTAATTGGCCTGGGCGCTGCACTGTTAATCATTTCCAAAGTATTTTTATCTGTTTTATTCGCTTTTGCACCGATGATGATCGTATTTACCTTATTTCATCCGACACGTTCATTTTTCGATAGATGGTTGGGTCAAATTACTGGGAACGCCATGGCGATCATTTTCATCTCAGCGACGATGGGTTTTCTTATCAATTTATTGAACGCGTCTTTACCGATAAAACCGCCAGAAACCATCACCCTGACCAGTGCTATTGCACCCATTATTATTGCCATGGTGGGCATAGTATTGCTGTTAAAAGCGGCCAATATCGGGCGCGATATTGGCGGTGCTCCCGCATCCATTGCTGAAAAAATGGCGCTTTCTGTCGCTGTGGGTTCAGCGCTAGGTGGCGCTGCCATGGGGTCTTCCTTACTTAAAGGGGCAATGAGAACGCCGGGCAGTATTCGCAGTGCTTATGGCGCAAGTAAAGAAGCACTGAGTCACGGTTATGACATCAGTAAAAATGTGGCCAATAAAGCCAGGCAATTATTACGATGATAAAAGGAGAACAAGTTGAAAAGAATAAAAGATTTTTTGAGTGTGAAAAAAGCCAACAACACACCCGAGACAGGAAACCTATTTGAGACAGCGAGAAGTTGGGCAGATGATATTTATAGTTCGCAGGTGGCCAAAGCTCATGTGTTTCAATTAGCCTCGGTAGGTTTGTTAGTGCTATGCATGATATTGAGCTTGGGAATAGTTTTTTTACTGCCTTTGAAAAAAACCGAATTAGTCGTTGTGCATAAATCCCATAATGGCGTCGTTTGGGTTGAGCCCCCCGACTCATTACAATCACCCAGTACAGCGCTACTGGAGAGTGAAATCGTTAACTATATTATTAATCGAGAAAGCTATAGTGCTTTTTCATTTGACACGCAATATGAAACGGTGAACCTCATGAGCAGCGAATCTATCGCAAAAGTCTATCGAAGAGGGCAAGATGCACTCAATGAAACCTCGCCTATTCATGAGCTTGGAGAGGACGGAATGAAAACGGTTCAAATCGATAATGTGGTCTTTTTAGATAATGAATCACTGAATAAGAAAGACGAGGCAAAGAAAAAGCACGAAAATAGAGCCCAGGTTAATTTTGAAGTGACCACGGATGAAGGCAATCGCATTACTGTGACGCCTTATACGGCGCTGCTATCCTGGACCTATCGAGGGACACCCAGCGACCCGATTGCCAAATGGAAAAATTGGGATGGCTTTACCATCACTCACTATGTAGTCACACAAAGAAATATTACCCACTCAGGAGCAGATTGATGACTCGACGAAGTTTAATGATAGGTTATGGGCTTGCGTTGGTTTTATTTACAACGACAGGATTTGCTGCAAAAAACCCACAGGGATTAAGTTCAGATGGAAGAATTAAAGTCATTGCGTTTGACCAAAATAACATAGTGAATGTCAACCTCAATTTGATGACAGCCACACAGTTTATTCTCAATGAAGATGAAAGAGTGTTGGATGTGCAGACGGGTGACGCGGTAGCCTGGATTTTCGATAATAAAAACGTTCCCGCGAATATGTTTTTTTTAAAACCCACGATAGCCGACTCTACTACTAACGCTACGGTAGTGACCGATAAGCGTATGTATTATTTCCATTTGTACAGTTCAGCAGAAACGAACGCCAACACATCGACCTATGTGGTTCGATTTATTTACCCTGACGAAGAAAAAGCTCGCATGTTACGAGAAGAAACGGCGATGTTAAATCTTTCTAAAGATCCTAACGCCTACAATTGGCATTACAGTTACAGCGGAGATAAGACCATTTTGCCTTTGCATGTGTTTGATGATGGTACTTTTACGTATATGCAGCTGCGTCCGAATCAAGCTATCCCGGCGGTATTTGCCGTGGACAATACGAGAGGCGAAGAGTCTGTAGTCAACACACGAAAACAAGGAGACTACTTAGTGATTGAGCGGATTGCACCCCAGTTCACTCTGCGTAATGGTCAATATGCTGTGGTCAGTGTATTTAACGATGATGTGACGAAAAAGTTATGGACGAATGGAGTGAGATCATGACTGTCAATAATGACACACCCATACCGGATCATAAAGGTGCTCACTCCACTATAGCATCGCTTGATACGATATCCAAAGTCACACCCAAAGTGTCGTGGGGGATCAAACAGTGGATGACCTGGGGTACGGTGGGTGTCGTTGGCATAGTACTGTTGGTGGGCTTACTGTTTCGGCCAAAACAGGAGGCTTCTCGGCAAGACACGACAAAAGCCATGATGAATAATTATCAAGAAGAGTTGCGCGGTAATTTAGAGGCTATCAAGCGTCTCAAAACGGAAGTGAGCGCTGTTTCAGCTCATGAAAACAAGACCCTGGCAAGTAAGCAAGGAGAGCCAACGCCGGAAGACATAGAGCGACAACACATGCTGCGTGCTAGTCAGCAACAGGCTCAAGCAGACGAGTTGCGCGCTTATCAAATGCGAGTCAATGCACCAACCTCATTATTAAGTAGTGGTTCATCACGAACATCCAATACCGAATCTAGCAGTCAAGGTCGTAATAATGCCGTGGTTTCAGGGCAGGGTGCAAATCAAAACTTCATGAATCAATCGACAGGCGTGGAGACGGTGAGTGCGACCAAGTTATCGCATCCCGATTTTACCGTGGCCTCTGGCGAGCTTATTCAAGCGGTATTGGAAACGCCGATTAACTCCGATTTGCCTGGCATGTTACGCGCCATTACCTCACAACCGGTTTATGCCTATACCGGTAATATTGTTATTATCCCTGCGGGCTCACGTTTAATTGGGCAATATTCATCAGGCATTGTGCAAGGACAATCTCGCATTTTAGTGGTGTGGAATCGCGTGATATTGCCGGATGGTACTTCAGCACAGGTGAATAGCCCAGGAACCGATAGTCAGGGCATATCAGGGCAGGGCGCGGATAGCATTAACCGGCATTTTGGGGCGCGTTTTGGCGAAGCTTCTCTCTTATCTATCATTGGTGCAGGCGCTGCGAACGTGGGCGTCTCAGGGAGTTCAGAATACAACTCTTCCGCAGCTTACCGCAGCGCGGTGGCGCAGTCTTTTTCCGATGCAGCGAATGAGTCGCTGGGTAGTACGGCATCAATGCAACCTACATTGGTTGTACATCAAGGCGCGAAAATTAATGTGTTTGTTGCGAGAGACCTCGATTTTTCGTGGGCATTAAGAGAAAAGCCATGAATCACTACGCGCCATCTTCTACGGGATTGCTTGCACCCTTGTCTTCTTTCTTAGAGGACCCGTTGATATCAGAAATCTTGATTAATAAACCTAAAGAAGTGTATGTCGAAAAGCACGGCAGAATGGAGCGACACGAGGTGGTTGCTTTTGATGAACGAATGCTGTTAACACTTTTTCAATTGATTGCGAATGAAAATCATCAGGACATTGGAGAAGCAAGACCTCTTTTATCAGGAAGTTTATTGGATGGTTCGCGGGTTCAGCTCGTATTGTCCCCTACGGCGAAACATCCCGCGCTATCCATTCGACGTAAAGTGGTGCAACAGCGAGAGCTTGGCGATTATGAGACCGAAGGGTTTTACGACAACACGAGACATTTTCATGTGGAGATGAAAGGCATTCTGGATTTACCCGCTCATGAGCAAGCCTTGGTGAATTTATATCAAGCACAAAAGTGGTCTGCTTTTATTAAACTCGCGGTGCAACTGAAAAAAACTATTATCATATCAGGCGGCACGTCCAGCGGGAAAACCACCTATCTCAATGCTTGTTTACGCCATATCCCACTCGATGAGCGATTAGTGATATTAGAAGATACGCGGGAAATTGAGGCGCCTCATCCTAATCAATTACAGCTATTGGCCAGTAAAGGTGAGCAAGGCGTTGCAAAAGTCACCATGCAAGATTTGGTGCAAGCCTCGCTTAGGCTAAGACCCGACCGCATTATTGTGGGAGAAATTCGAGGTAAAGAGATTTTGGATTTTCTTGCCGCGGCCTCCACCGGCCATGACGGCAGCATGACCAGTATTCATGCTAATAATCCAGGGATTGCTTTTATGCGAATGGCGCAAATGGTCAAGCTAAATAATGTACCGTCCATGACGGATGAAGATATCTACCGTGAGTTAAAAGCGGTGATTGATATTATCGTACAATTAGAAAAAACGGCAGAAGGGCGGCAAGTACAAAGTATTTTTTATCGTTATGGTTCTCTCTCGGGCACATAACTTATGAATAGAAATTATACCTGGTTTTTCATTGATGAATTTACTGTGAGAAAAAATAGAAGTGGGTATTCAGATGAACTTCATACACCGTTTGAGTCAATTAACACACAAAGCAAAACTAATCGAACGATTACCTTACTTTTTACTCGCGCTTTTCTTTGCGTGGTGGGCAGGGGGATTACTTGCCGTGAGTTTATTAGGCTTTACACCGACGTGGGGCTTTACGAATCTTTTTCTGGTATGGCAAGCCGGCTGTGAAGGTGTTGCCAGTTTTTCATTTTTATTCATGAGCCTTATGCCCTTACTGTTTTGGATGTGGTTACAGGGCAGTCTCTATCGCATTATGGCAGAACAAATAGGAATTTTTATTGTCGCTATCGCAGCGGCGATGAGTTTAAGTTTAGCGGCTTATGGAAGTTTGTATCACATCAGTCCTATGCCACTGTGGCCGTGGGATTGGTATCATTTGGCGGTTTACAACCGTCCCATGATTTCATCGCCAACGAGTCTGTGGGTATTTTCTGGCTTGGCCGGTTTTGTCATGCTCGTGCTGTATGGCTGGCTTTATGTGAATCCGCATCGGAATAAACTTGGGGATGCCCATTTTGCTTCTCAGTTTGAAGTCTATAAAGCCAAGTTATTTAATCAAACCGGCATTGTGATTGCTAAAGCGTATCACCAGATTTTACGTGTACAAGGGCATGAAGGCATGCTGGTCGTCGCACCGATGGGCTCAGGTAAAACCGCCGCGGTTGCCATTCCTAATTTGCTAGAGTGGCAAGGCTCAGTGGTGGTGAATGATTTGAAAGGCGAGTTATGGACGAAAACGTCGGGGTTTCGACAGCAGCATTTACACAATGCTTGTTATTGTTGGTCACCGAGTGAAGAGAAAAGCGCACATCGACAGAACCCCTTTTTTTACGTCAGCCATAATAAAAACGAATGGTATCGTGATTTGCAGCTTATTGCACAATCGCTTATTCCGACGGGAAGTCATGAAACGAATTTCTGGATTCAATCTTCGCGCGATTTATTTTTATTTCTTGCGATGTACCTCTTCGAGACTAAGGGTATGGCAACGCTAGCGGAAATTTACGATTTAGCTAAGCAAAGCAATTTTGTAGGATGGCTGACGGAGGTTATTGAAACAGGCGAAAATAGTTATCCTGATATGCTGCTGAGGAACGCGCTCGCGTTGATCAACGCAAATAATGAAACACGCTCAAATATATTGCAAGACTTTTATTCGCGTATTACCTTATTTGGCGATCCGATTATTCAAAAAAACACCGCCACCACCGACTTTGATATTCGACAAATTCGTAAACAAAAAATGAGTGTTTATATCCATATTCCTGCCAGAGAAAAAGAACGGCTATCTCCACTGCTCACACTGTTCTGGGCTCAGCTTATTGATAATTTAACCATAAAAGAGCCGGATATAATGGAGGAGCCCTATTCAGTACTGGCCATTATGGATGAATTTGGATCGTTAGCTAAGATAGATAAATTAAAAAATGGCGCCAGTTTTGTCAGAAGCTTTCACATTGTTCTAATGATTATCGTTCAATACATCGGACAAGTGGAGTCTGTTTATGGCAAGACCGACGCAAGAAGTTTTTTAAATATGAAAATAAAAATGGCTTTCACACTCAATGATATACAGGATGCAAAATATTTCTCGGAATGCATTGGCCAAACGACCGTTCGTATGCGCTCACGTAATATCAGTAGCCGCCATTCTGGCAGCAGTGTGGGGACTCACTATAGCGAGCAACTAAGACCTTTAATGCGGCCAGAAGAGATAATGCGATTACCGAGTGAAAATGCCATTATTTTAGTGGAGGGACATCCGCCCATCAAAGCGAGAAAATGTTTTTATTTTAAAGAGCTAAGCTATCGTCACTTATTCAAGCAATATAATTCACGGTTTCTTACGGATTAAATCGTTTTTTAAAAACTGAGCTTTTGCATGCTCAGATAATGTTGGCGCTGTATTTTCAAGTAGTTTATTTTGGATGGGGTTATTTATAATGCTTTCTACTAGTTTATTAGCTAGATACGCTATTTTTTCTGCTTCTTTTGCATCAGAAGTTTGTCCGGCTCGTTGTATTAGAGAGCCTAATAACTGATTGAAGGTAACATTATCTGAGTTTAGGAGTTGTTCAATAGCGTTATCGGAATTATTGATGGCCATTCCACGTAAATTCTTATAGGGAAGTACCTTTTTCATCGTTGGGAGTTCGATATCTTTACTGTGCGGCACGATTATTTTGTTAAAAATAGAGGTCATAGGTGAGTAATGACCGCTAAAGCCCTCTATGCTGGCTTGAATATACTTGTGTACAGTGGTCTTTTCCCAGTCCAAGTCATATTTCGCTTGTTTTGCCAGCTCGGTGTAGAATGCGCGCTGTGTTCTACCATTGCCCTCGCGAAAGGGATGAATAGCATTTAGCTCATTAAAATAAAAGGAAAGTTTTTCGCAAAATGCCGGTTTGGTTAAATGCAATAAATACTGCTCTTGCTTTAGTTTATTGAATAACTTATGAAGTTCATTGCTAATGTAGTGTGAATTAGCAAAATAACTCTCGCCTTTGGCGATATCAACCGTACGCTCTTTTCCAGCCCATTCGTAAATCAAGTGAAAAAAATGATGATGAATGGCTTTGAGATGATCGTAATCAAAATGACCGGCAGGCAACGGCTTGCTATTTTGAATAACGAAAATAGCACCTTCTCTACGGGATAACTCGTCTTGGTCATGAATATCGAATTTATTAATGAGAACGGTCGAGTTGGGATAAACGTAAGGATCACTTCGCTGACGATTTGTCACGACTAAAAATCCTTTTTAAGCATTCTTCTTCAGAAATATGGCCCGCGTCATATTCTTGTAAATCATGAATATCTGCAGCAGGCAGGGTGATACCTTCCAAATGTAAACTGGCGAGAGAGGCTCGCATGTTTTTACTTAAGGGTTTTTGTTCAACACTAGGGGCAACTTTTCGTGCAATAGCCATTTTTATGACTCCTAATAATATCTCCTAATTATATTATAAATGACAGAAAAACTCCATATTGGGAGGGTGATTTTTCAGGGCAAAAAGGTCTAAATAGGGCGTTATTTCTGGGATTTAATGAGACAACCCGCTGATGGTCCAGATTCAGTCACTCGTCCTTGTGGGGTAGGGTGATGATTCACTGGTTGGAAAAAAGAAGGAGATGGTGGCCTATCTATGGAAAGACCGGCCGTATTGATTGCCTGCTCAATCTCTATTGCTGGCGCACTTTCATTTTTATTCACGAATTCTTGAATATGCTGTTTAGCGTACCCAATCGAGCGTTGAGCTTGGGCTTTTTCGTCGTCACTACATGTTTCTGAATAGTTAATTAGCTCCTGTAACGCCTCTTGTTGTTGTTCGATGTTACCCAACAAGCAATGACAATAGACCAGCTGATAACGGCACATCAGCCGCGCACTGATAGAAAAATAATTTTGTCCAGAAGGTACATAGGCAAATTCTTTTTGCAATAGTTTATCTAACCCCGCTTTTTCTAGCGAAGAATAACTTAACCCACTACTATCATTTCTCTCCTTAGCTAACTTAAATTGCTCATAAGCCTCAGGCCATTTACCACGCGATAGTAGCAACAGTCCATAATCACAATGTGCGTTACTTGCAGGTAATAATCGCAAAGCTAGCTGAAAACAGCGCTCAGCTTCCTCTAGCTGAGACTGAACATGATAATAACATCCCAAATTGTGATAGATACCTCTACTTTTGTCTGGATATATCTCATCGGGAATCAACTCTAATGCTTCTAGGTAGCATGTTTCGGCTGTATCTATGTGCGCTTTTTCCCACTCTTTATTGGCTTGAGCCCTTAATCCCTCATAACGTTTTATTCGGTCGATGGGTTCTTGGGCTGCTTGCTGTAATTCTGGTCTTAATAAAATACCCATTACATCAACAAATCGTGCTGCGGTATAATACGCTAGCAAATCATTTTTATTGTTAAGGAAACCTATCAGCGCTGTTTGTGCATCCAAAGAAAGAGTTAAACGAGCTTTATCCCACAAATCTATGAACATTTTTGACTTCGCTAATGCAGAATGTCTTATCGACCATATCTTATCTTGAAATAAATTAATGATTGCCAATTGTAATTCGTTACTCAAATTACTCGAGCCTATTCCCGTATAAGTGATTGCATCAAGCGCTGCAGACTGAACTTCTGGTGTACCAGTTTCCAATAATCTCACTAAAGCTAAC
>CAZULF010000011.1:12223-31936 GCA_964621215.1 uncultured Legionellales bacterium
TCACTAAAGCTAACTGTAATTCACTATTCGCATTCGCACCTAACCTACCAATTGCATTAGCCGCTACGGACTGAACCGCTGGTGGATTGGCTCGAGTTAGTCGCAGTAGCTTTGCCTTTAGTTCACTACTCGCATTCGCGCCTAACCAACCAATTGCTTGAGCCGCTGCAGACTGAACTTCTGGTGTACCAGTTTCCAATAATCTCACTAAAGCTAACTGTAATTCACTATTCGCATTCGCGCCTAACCAACCAATTGCTTGAGCCGCTGCAGACTGAACTTTTGGTGTACCAGTTTCCAATAATCTCACTAAAGCTAACTGTAATTCACTATTCGCATTCGCACCTAGCCTACCAATTGCTTCAGCCGCTACGGACTGAACCTCTGGCGTACCCGTTCCAGTTAGTCGCAGTAGCTCTGCTTTTAATGAGTTACTCGCATATGGGCCTAACCAACCTATCGTTTCAATAGCAACTTGTTGCATCTCTACGGCGGACAAATTTCGTAATGCGTCTTGTAAAACTGTCTCCAGATAACCTGGTAAAACGCAGCGTATATGTTCGATTAATCGAATGGACTCAAAGGGATAAGTTTTATATTTCGCTAACCACACGGTACGAATTCGAGGATACTCTAACAACCGAGTTGAAAAAAAATAGCGACTAACTTCCTCATTTTCATAATCATAACTATGGCCTTCAGGGTATTTCTTTATTATTGCAGCTAACTGGTTTAATAACAAGCTACTCATTCCTAGTTGACTATCAGCTAAAATCGATGCGTCTATCAATCGCAGCGCCTGAATAAAATCATTTCGGGCTATCAGCTTAACATCATATCCTATCATAGGCCACTCGCCCAACAATAATTTCGCCCCAGGTTTTCCTGCTGTACGCCAATGAGAGAGAAGTAGTTTTTCTAACACAGCTTCTCGCTGCGCCATGGTTATTTGTGGTGGGCAAAATGCTTGCACTTGCCTATCTGCTCCCAACAACCCGGCCATAAATAGCTGCATCCGATAGTAATAAGGTCCTTGCACCTGTTGTAATTTTTGTTTTATCTTTTTATGATTTTCTTTAAACAATAATTCTTTGATCTTATGAAAATTTTTCTTACATTCTAATGTTAATAATTGCTGGACCAGAGCATAAGCAGCTAAAAATTCTTGATAAGTCAAATGCTGAAAATAATAGGTTTGCTCCAATACGTTTTTATGTGTTATCCCTAGGGGGTATAAAAAGCCAAACGTTGTGAATAGACAGCGATAAAATTCCTCTCGTTCCTCTGTACGAATTGTCTTTAAGTTTTCATCCAGTCGTTGGTCCTTGACGCTCTTGCAATCCTGAATCAATTTATTCACGCTAAATTGCTGTGTTTTTTGCAGCATACTCTGTAACGCGATGTCAGATAAAAAAGATAAGGGTAGGCTCGCTTCTTTCAGTATTTCTTCTTCGCTAAAAGTAGAGATAAGTTCCTGGGGCTGGCTATGCGGCGGTTTAAGTAAATAACGGCGACACAGGTGAATCAGCATTTTGCTATACAATCCCGTTAAGCTCAACTCCTCTTGCGACAATTGGTCTACTTTTTGTCCTGAGGCTACAGTGCACAGCAATTCCAACTGTAAAGGAATGCGCGCTAAATCAGCCAGTTCCGACTTTGATAACCATTGCTTGACCGGCTCCACATGCCCAGGCTGGTTAAATGCCTTGAAAAATCTTTCTATGTATTCTTCAACATTGTCTCGGGTTAAACCCGTTAATGCTAAGTGATATTTTTGATTAAAACAACGATGGTCGGCTAAATGCGGTCGGGTACTGCTTATCCAATAAGGGCAGGCGAACAATTGTCTTAATAACCACTGCCTGGCTTGGTGTTGATAACGTTTGTTTTGTTGTAACTCTTCTGTATCTTCTTGAGTGGCAATAAATTCTTCAGCCAGATAACTCACCTCATCAAAACCATCGAGCAACAACAAGGCAGGTTTTCTTGCTAATAAGTTTGTTTCTGTTGAATTAACCATTATCTCTGCAAGACCAGAGAATATAGCAGAAGGTAACGTGTGATATAGTGGTATGCTCTTCAGCCACTTCGTTACCGATGCCACGTCATTACGCTCACCTTTATCAAGCTCATAACGAGTCACTTCCACCAAGGGTAAATACACTACCGCAGAAAAGCGTTGATGCCAGTCAGTCAGGTCTACTGCTGCTTCCGGGGCTTCGCTCAGTGAGGTCGTGCTGCACAGAGGATTGGCCCACAGGGTGGCGAGGTACTTCAAGGTGGTTGTCTTGCCCACTCCTGCAGGACCTTGTATCACTATCTGCTGTGGTGATTGACGCTTTGATAGGCTCTTATCGCTCTGGCCCTGATTCTGATACACATCCTCTTGCCATAATTGCGACAACGCTATAGGTCGCTCTTGGCGATATAAGGGCTCATAGCTGCTGTTTGATGCCGTATCATTGGTGCTTGGCTTATCTATAGGCTGGGGTTGCTTTTCTTGGACAAACTCATCTTCATGACCCCGCAGCTCCTCTCGTGTTATCAAGGTCAAGTTAATGTAACTAGCCTGTAAGCTGCTTTCACTACTGTCTAACAATAAATAATGCATCGCGTTATGTTCAGGGGAGCGATAATATTCGCATAGCTTTTCGTTTAATAAGCTTATGTTCGCCGTATCAGAGATGAGTTCCGACTTTTGAATGCTCTCAGGCGTGGAAGGAGGTGCAGTAAAGAAGTAGGCTGCAGAGCCCGCTGCAAATTTCATACCATTCACTTCTATTCCGCCGGCCTCACCTCTTAATTGCGGCGCTAACGCAGCTAACGGTGAGGCGAGGGTTTTCCCAGTGCGGCAACTCCTGACAGAGGGCTAGATGAAGACGATGATGAGCTACTACTTCCGCTGTGAGAAGATGAAAACAAGGTCGCAGGATTTGCCCCGACCGGTACCAATGCAGAGCTAGTGTGTGGAGCTACGCTGTCATCTGATGGCGGGCTCTCAGGAAGTTTTTTCTCATCAGTCCCTTTGTCAGTGATGCCTAGCTCCCTTTTAAGCTGCAACAGCGCTTTCGCTGCGCCCATAAAAAAATCTTCTTCATTAAATATATGAATTAACCCACCTCCTTGAACATTATTAACATTCGTTTGCTCATCAATTTGGACACTATCGTTGCTGGGGGGTAACTCTTTATTGAGTTTACGCATCTTCTCGGCGGCATGCATCGCCACATCGACGTCCTGAGTTGTTTTCGCATTCGTCATGACTGCATCTTTCCCTATCAAATTTAAATTGTATTGTTTTTTAATATAGGTTAGGAATTTTTGCTCAGCAGGTTTTTCAAATGTCATTGACCATAATGGCAAGTTAATCGTTTCAGTTTCTCTGAGTACCAAACTTTCCCAAAGCTGTTGTAACCATGTCATCACTTCATCGTACTGAGTAAAAATCTTGCCGTGAGATTGATACCTAGTTAGCTTATTCCCCAGCACTTTAGCTAACTCTTGTTCTCCAGGGTAGTTTGGTACTTTCTCTGCATGATGTAAAAAACACTGAACTATCGCTAATTTTAATTGTTCTTTACATGGCTTCATCTGCTCTTTGATTGTTTCGCTTAGCGCGCTGAATCCGTGGTTAGACTGTAAGGCTGAATATAAAATGCTCCAGGGTTTAGACTGCTCTTCACTAATATAACAACCTACTTGCGCGAGGAGTACCGCTAACTCGAGCTGCGACGGCTCGATGTTTAAGGCAGAAAACTCACTCAGCAGACTAATCCCGTCTAACACTAGCGGCGTCGGCGTGAGCAACTCATTAAAACAACGCTGAACGGTTTCTCTTAAGCCGGGAAGCTCTGCATGTAGCTGCAGTAAATACGTTAATACTAAACCACGAGGTTTTACCCCTTGGCTATGACGAAAAATATGCACCAACCCGTGCAAGGCCGCTTTTTGCAGGCCAACGCGTCTTTCTTCTGCGGCTCCTTTTGCTTCAACATAATAGTTACTGCGTACGATAGCCGTCAATAGGTCTACTATCGACTGCTGCACCGGTATGGCCTGTTTTGACCAAAAACTTGCATTCTCAAACAAGGTGTTGATGCCGTTCGCAAAGGCATATTCAGATTCAGCGCTATTATCTAACAAAGTACACTGCATTAAGCCTAGCAATCGGGTTTCTAATGCGGTTGCAGTATCATACCAATCCTTAATATCAAACTGGGTTCTTTTGATGTAATCGACAAAAGGTGTCGCGGTTAACATTAAATGCCATAATCCCTTGAGAGCATCCGGTACGGCACCCACCGTACCAATAAAAAACGGCGTTGCCGCCCCGGTCATGCCATTGCTGGCCATCAGCACAAAGTGCTTTAGCGATGTCAGTAAATGCCCACCACTTTCCAGCGCAGCATCCTTAGCTCTGGGTCTGGTAAGGCGATTGATGATTTGTTCTATCTCATCCAACAACCATTTTTGTTCAACCGCATCGGGACGTTTAGTAATACATCTTTTATAACCACTTGTTAATCCCTGTATCGCTGCCAATTGAGCAACGTCTAATACAACATTGGATGTGTATATTAACTTTAATAATTGACGTAAAGAGGATAATCCCTTATCTATTTCTTGCGGCGCTTGATTCTCTAGATTAACTTTATCCCACAATGTGACAAACACCATTAATAACTGCTCGATTTCGCCCTTTTCAAATTCTATCTTCGGATATTTCTGAAAACCTATCATCAGTAGCTGTGCGCATCCAGTAAAATGGTAGCTGCTCTTCGGCGTTAAATTGGCTAATTTAACTAAGTAAGTGCTGAGCAAGGCTAAATACGACTCACGGGTTTGCGCATACAAAGCCAGTAGCACCATCTCTTCTACCGCCGCTTTCGTCGGAGCGGGCTCAGCAGCAAATAGCTGAGCACAGTGTTGGAGATGCTTATTTCGCTGCACTTCTGTCGCATCTTTCCAAAACAGATTAAAATCATTTAAGGTTTTGTTGGTCATGGTACTTCCTCCGGTTGATGAAATGAGATTGGTATTTGAACTAGAGCTGATGGCATGAGCGGTATCTGATACTATAGCCTGGATAGGAGATGGATGATTAAAATATGAAATTTGTCCCCCACCTAATGCAGTTAACTGTGAACTTAATGTGGCTACATAGGTATTACAATATACGGTTGTATTCGTTCCATCGCTCGTTTGATTTGTCTGCGGCGCGGGTGCCGATTTCTGTTTATCAGAATTACTTTTGTCTTCTGAAACACGCGCTGTATCTGAATCTTGCTCTACTATCTTTTCTTCAGAGAGAACCTCCATGCCTCGCTCTTTCCTTGCCTGGGTTACAATCTGCAAGAAACTGTGTAACTCCCCTTGTGTGAGAGGAATCTCACTTATCACTTCACCGCGACGATTAAGAGGCATGAGTCGATAATCCGATGGACAACTCTCCTGAAGAGCACCGAGAACGACGGTTTCTGGTTTATCAAAAAGCCTACGTAAATATGCAGGGTGTTGTAGCATCGAGCTCAGTACTGGCGGATAATGCGCTAGATTTTCCATATCAAAAACACAAAACGTTGCTAAGATACTATCACGACTAGCCGGCTCTATATCCCGCACGTTAAATACCTCTAATAGTTTTTGCAAAAATTCCGGCGTCGCTGCCACAGACCCTAAGTAACGGACTGCCTCTATCGCACGGTCCCGGATGCGCTCATTAGCATCCTTCAAACACGTCATTAACGCTGACAAAATCTCAGGCTTTGCCGCCGTAGGCCCTAATTGGCCGATTACCCACACCACACGGTTACGAATGCACTCATGAGCATCCTTCAAGCACATGATTAATGCTGACAAAATCTCAGGCTTTGCCGCGGCAGACCTTAATGCACCGACTGCATCCAGCGCACTGGCGCGAATGCCTTCATTAGCATCCTTCAAACACGGCACTAATGCTGACAAAAATTCAGGCGTTGTCACATCAGGGTCTAATCGACCAACATTATTCCCCACCTCAAAGTAATGAATGCCTCCATCACTATCGCCTGAACATGGTATTAAATCCGGCAAACCCGCCGGCGTCACCGCTGCAAGCCCTAATTGACGTATTGCCTCCAGTACACAGCGACGAATGCCTGCATCATCATCCCGCAAATATGGCACTAATTTTGACAAAACCCTAGGTGTCGTCGCCCTAGAGGCTAATTGGCCAACCACCACCACGGCACAGTCGCGAACGTTGCTGCTACCATCTCGCAAATATGGCACTAACGCTGACAAAATTTCAGGTGTCGCTGCAGCAGAGCCTAATCCACCAACTATCCGCATCGCACGGTCGCGAATCCCCTCATTGGTATCCTTCAAACACAACACTAACTCTGACAAAAACGCTGGCGTCGCCATCGCAGAGCCTAATCCACGGACTCCCCACACTGAGCAGCGGCGAATGTCCGCGTCACTATCCCGCAACCACGTGACTAACGCTGACAAAATTTCAGGTGTCACTGCCGCAGTTCCTAATGCATTGATCGCCTCCATCGCATTGCAGCGAAGGTGGTTGTCATTATCCCGTAAATACGTGGCTAGCACCGACAAAACCGCTGGCGTTGCCGCTGCAGCCCCTAATTGACCGACTGCCGACATCGCAGAGTCGCGGATGTATTCATTAGCATCCTGCAAACACGTGACTAATGCTGACAAAATCTCAGGCGTTGCCGCCGCAGCCCCTAATGCACCGGCTACCCGCCTCGCACGGTCGCGAATATCTGCATCACTATCCCCAAAATACGTGGCTAGCACTGATAAAAACTCCGGTCTCGCCACCACAGACCCTAATTGATAGACTGCCTCCACCGTGCTCTTACGAACGTCGCTGTTACTATCCCGCAAGCACGTGACTAGCAATGATAAAATCTCCGGCGTTGCCACCGCAGGCCCTAAGTAACCGACTGCCCACACCGCACCGGAGCGAATGTCTTCATCACTATCTCGCAAACACAGCACTAATGCTGACAAAATCTCAGGCTTTGCCGCCGCAGGCCCTAAGCTACAGATTGCACCCAGCGCAGTGCCACGAATGTCTTTGTCGCTATCCCGCAAACACAGCACTAACGCTGACAAAATCTCAGGCGTTGCCGCCGCAGACTTTAAGCAACAGATTGCACCCAGCGCAGTGACACGAATGTCTTTGTCGCTATCCCGCTGCAAATATGTGATTAACACTAACAAAAACTCAGGCGTTGCCGCCGCAGATCCTAATACGTCAACGGCATCCAGCGCATGACCGCGCTCGTTGCTGTCATCATTCCGCAAACACGCTGCCAGCCCGGGCAAAATCTCAGGTGCCACCAAAGAACCTAATTGACTGAATATCCCCCTCGCTTTGTAGTTAACTCCTCGGTCGGTATCCTGCAAACACAGTACTAACGCTGAAAAAATCGCCGGCGTTGCCGCCGCAGGCCCAATTACCCCCAAAATATCTAATACACAAGCACTAGCGCTATCTCGTTTTTTCTCCGCTTCTTTCTCTAGCCCTCTTTCGCTTAATTTCGCTATCAGCAACGGAGCCAAATAACACTGATTCCAACGCGGGCTGTTGCCTAATGCCACAATAACGGCAGGTTGAGGTCGAATTGATGGTGGGTAATTATCAGGTTGCCACTGTTGAAGTATTGCTTGTAAATTCGCTACGAACGCTTGCCAATTCCGAGGAACTTGCTCAACCTTCGGTAATTCTTCTATACATCTCAATACCAGTGGATAATGTCGGGTACTCAATACATCTAACGGCAATCTCTCAAATGCTTTTGCGAAATTCTCAACATGATGCGCTCCACTTTGACCTAATAGCCCCGCCACAAAGGGCCACACCAAGATAAACTGCGGGTTGTATTTGTACTTTTGCAGTAATTGCCGTGCAGTCAATTTCACCTTAGTTTTGGGTGTTGTAATCTGAGGTAATTCCATCTCAGGTGACTGCATCCAACTCTCCGCGATGAACCATGCCGCAAAATACTCTTGTAACGTTAAATGTAAAAACTCTCCATGCCCTATATATCTTCTATTATCTTGACTTCGTACGAGACCTTGCATAAACCCTAATAACATCATATCTTTTAAAAAATCTGTTTCTGTTTGAGTATCTGTTTTATGGTTAAGCATGTGCTTTGTGAAAGTGTTTGAGGGGATGCTGACTTGTTTATCTATTAATCCTTGTAGGGCTAAACTACCTAATGCAGGTAACCAACCTAATTCCGTTGCTATCTTCAATATCGCTATATCATCCGCTAATTCTTCTCCTTCAAATTCTTTCAGTGCAGCGCCAGATAATTGGCGCTCTCTACCGGGCTCTAATGCCCGGCGGATTAAATAACCTATCATATGGCTGTATAAGCGGGTGACACTGATATTGTCTAATTCTTCAGCTTGAATAAGCCCAGAGCCTATTATCGTACACAAAATTTCTAAGTTAACTGGGATGTGACCTATCCCTCTTAGAGTTAAATTTTCACGAATAGCGCGTTTCAATAATAAGAAACCTGGATGGGCTGTGTCATTGTTAAAGTGTTTATCAACATAACGCTCCATATCCGTTAGACCAAATCCTAACAATTCAACACGTCGAAATTCATCGCGATTCTTTATTGCAGCAGGGATATCGTAATAAGGTCTCGAGGTGACTAGTACATGGGGTTGGTCTAATAAATACATAAAAATCACATGAATCGCATGCGTTGGGGGGAAACTGGCGATTTCGTCGTAGCCATCTATTAGATAGAGTATATTTTTAGCGTGGGTTTCCAATAATTCAGTAACGCTGTCTATATCGCCTAAGGCTTGAATTTTTAAACGCTGTTTCGTTAATAATCGTAAAAAAGATAAACTAAAATGTTTTTCTGGCAGGATTTCCCCTGTAATATCGCAGGTTAATTTGTCATTTTTGTTATCTTTCTCTATGTTTTTTTCCAAATCCGCGGCCAACTCTCGCAGTTTAATCCAGATGACTAATTCTATTGCGGAAGCGGTATGACCTAGAAAGCGGTTTGATGGATTACCTGTTTCACATGCGTTACTTCCAGAAGAAGAGTGAGGTATGGTGCTATTCGAGCTAATTTGAGGTTCCGTGTGTATGTCTGGGGATAGAGTCGGGACAGAAATGCTTAGTGACTGTTCTTGGCTGATACTCCAATCGTAGGCTATACGCTGTGCTAATGTAGTTTTGCCGCTACCGGCAGCACCGACTAACCAAACCTTATTTCTTTGTCTTCCTTTTTCATCCTCTGCTAGTGGTTTGAACAACTCTTGATAATGCAGTGGTTGTTTATTTTCGTAGACTTTCTCTGCTTGGTTGACATGTAAGTCGTGCCATTCGATTTGAGTATTTTCTGAATTTTTGTTTTTCTCTTTATCTTTACAATTTTCTTCTTTTTGCGATAACAATAATGCCAAGTTGATAAATGAATCAGCTATTTTCCAGTTTTCTCCCGCAATAGGACGCTCTAACCATTCAGTCTGTGATGTTGTTTGAACTCGCAGTGTCTTAACCAAAGTTGCCCACATTGCGTTGACCTTAATGTGAATTGACTGCTTATGGTGTTATTTTTATACCTCCATGGGAAGTATGTCAAGATATTGCCCTATGTTGGGCAGGGCAAGATCATTTCACCTTTCAAGTTGAGGGCTCAACATCGGTTGATCTGTATGATCGCTTAACTCAATGATAACAAGCGTGTTTTTGATATTGCCTTAATTTTTGTCCAATATCATGTAAGTAAGAAGCTTTATTTTGAAGTTCTTTTGCTGTGAGCGGGTTATTCATTATCACGGACACCGTATCGAGCAGGCCTTTATTTAACACGTGACTGACGACACGTTTGTTTTTAGCGATGTTATGTAATCGTACTAAACTTTGGGTCAGTTCATATTGGCTATCAGCTAATTCTGTCATATCTGAGATGATGGATTCAGAAAGCCAGTCGATAGACGCGTTTGCATGAATCGTCTCAGGATATATCTTATTGTGCTTATCTCTATCGGCAGGGAGATTATAGTGGCTATTTGCATCGGGAGATGAAATTTTTTTATCTTTAGAAATAAGGTTATTGGTTTTATACTGCTTATTAAATTCCCTCTGCTCTTTTGCAAGCACACCATAATCTAACGAAACATCTTTCCGCCTTTGTCGACTAAATTGTTTTATAAGATCGTTATAGGTTGAAAATTCAGACTGACTCCAAAACACATCGACACTGTAGCGATGTCGTGACATGCCGACATAGGCTGCATGTGCATCCATGGCTTTACTGGCATAGAGGTAAGCTCTATCCACAGTCACGCCTTGCCCTTTATGGATAGTGGCAGCGTAACCATGAGTAAAATGATTATATTCTCGGGTATCTACGGTAATGATTCGCGATTTATCTGAGCCATGACCATCCAGCTGAATTTTTAAGGTATGACCATTTAGGATATGTCGGTTAATATCCAGTAGCGTTCCTAATGTCCCATTTTTAACGCCCAACGTTCGATTATTTTCTAAGAAGTAGAGTCGTTCGCCAATAGCCAATGATTTATTACCCGACGCGGTTGACACGAGAATATCGTTTTTCAGTTCACCGAGTGATTTTCGCAATTCTCGTGCGAGGGCATTGAGTTCAGCCACATCACTACGTTTATAACTCAATATAATTTGAGTCGTTTCAGGCGAGGTCGCTCGAACGTCTTGCCATTGGGCAATCAAAGCACTCTTAGCTTCGGATTCTGAATCATAGTGATGTAAGTGGTGATGCTGATGATAAGCAGAAAGCGCACTCTCAACTTTGCCATTAGCAAAGTCTCGAGTAGCCTTACGTTGCCATGCTTCTTTTTGCCGCCAAATTTCAGTTAATTGAATGGTCGGGACGACTTCGCTAATAGCTCGAAAAGCAGCGCCAGCTTCAATAGCTTGTAATTGTTGCGTATCTCCAATTAGGATGACTTTGGCTCCAGCCTGTTTGGCTTCAGTTAATAGGCGTGCAACTTGTCTAGAACCTAACATTCCGGCTTCATCAACGACGATAATATCTTTATTTGTTAATTTCTGTTCGCCTCTGTCCCAGAACCAGCAGTGACTAGCAAATGTTCGACTGGTAATACCGCTATTCGCTTCAAGATTTTCAGCAGCAATGCCTGCTAAAGTCACTCCCTGTACATGATAGCCTTTCGCTTCCCAAGCTTCTCTGGCTGCTCCAAGCAAATAGCTTTTTCCACTTCCTGCATAGCCAATAACACATTTTAAAGCGCCGGCATCCGTTATAAAATCCAAGACCTCTTTTTGCTGTAGGGTAAGATTTTTCTTTTCGGCAGCATTGTCAACGGAATGGTGAGATACGGAAAAACTAGCCATTTTTGCCATGGCTTTAGCATCAAGAAGCATTTGCTTTTCTAAGCTCAAAAGGGCGAGGCTAGTAAAACGTTCTACACCGTTTGCATCGGCTCCAACTTGTTTTAACTCCTGTGAGGCAAGTAATTTTGCATACACGATATCAAATTGTTCTGTATCTGTTGTGTGCCTTGTGATAAAACAGGCTAACTCACGTTTAGTAAACGTCGATTGCTGTTTGGTTAAAGCGTCAAGCGCAATCAACGGATTTGCCAATAGACGACGTCCGTTTTCTTTGGCGATATCAACATGTTGCATGACTTTGTCATGAAAAAATTTTCTGGCAGAAGGGGTGCCTATTTTGTTTTGAGGAATTAGAGGAATGCCTTGTTCAGCGTAGCTTCTGTGATCAATCCGAACATCAAAATCATATTTCGCTAACTGTACGTTTACTCTCTCGGCCCAAGCCTGCCGCCAGCTCTCGAGCAACGGTTTTTGATTCCACTCCCTGACTTTTTGCCCAAAGCCTGTAGAGGTAACTTTTCGCATCGTTAGCATAATATGGGCATGCGGCTGAGGCTCTCCATTTTTGTCTGTTTCATTATGGATACACACATCAGCCACCATACCTAATTTAGTGAACTCCGTTATAACGAACTCTCGAATCAACTCGATATTTTGTGTGAGTGACAATTCTTTAGGAAGGGCGGCAACAAATTCACGAGCAAGCTGAGCATCTTTGCGTTTTTCATTTTTCTCAACAGCATTCCAGAGTACTTCCCTATCAGCCATCCAGACAGGCGCCCTCTGAGGTAATAGAATTTCAGTGTGTACGACATGATTTTTATTAGTGTAATCAAATGATTGTCCGTAAGTTTCATCCTGCATGATGGAGGCGGAACGATACGCTGCCGCCGCGACTACGGAGCGTCCTTGACTTCTTGAGATGACTTGACCGGAAAAAATGATAGATAGCCATAATGTTTTTATTCCATATTCTACATTAGGGCTAATCATGCGATTGTAGCAAAAAACAAGCGCGTTGCAAAGCAACGTATAAGCGCGCTCTTCGGGCCAGAGAGGCCTTGTTTTTTGTGCTTGCTACGCAAGATTTTTATTTGAGTCGATCAAGAGGTGTGTTACAATTCATTTCATAGCCCTAGATAAATGAATTAACAATAGGAATATTGATATGAAAGAATTATCTAGAATCGAACGCATGAAGAAGCAACGTGAAGAGCTGGAAGCCAGAATTCGCAAAGCAGAATCCCTAGCTCGCCATCAAGAACGAAAAGATGATACCCGCCGCAAAATTTTGATCGGCTCGTATTATTTAGATCAAACAGTTAAACAAAACACTATGACAGAGTTAGTTAAAGCCATAGATCCATTTTTGATCAGAGCTAAGGATCGGGAATTGTTTGGGTTGCAGCCGTTGCCTGACTGAAGATTCGGCAGTAGTGCTTGTAAGTATAGCAATTGACAGCACTATTGTTTTTAATCGTCTCCAGGTTATTCTTGTCGCTCTGTGCAGAAATAGATTTTTATGGTTGCACAGAAGTCAAGCTTGACAGAGTTGCACTGGCTATATTTGATGGACTGATTAGTGAACGAGTTTTTAGTCATTACTAGCTCATAAAGAGGGGCTCGAGATATATTGGATTTGAGCTGCGTATTGCAACTACCATCATTTAGAGAAGGAATGAAAATATGACACTTGCTGTAATAGTAGCGTGTGAAGATAGTTTTTATATGATAACTGATACAAGAACTCTAGATGTTGATGACTGGAGCTTTACTGATAATACAAAAAAGATTTTTTATTCTAAAAGGCATATGCTTGGTCTTTGTATTGCTGGCGAGGCTATGTTACCTGCTTCAAGCGATCCAACAAATAGTCAGAAGACCTTATCAGTCAGTTATGTACTAGAAGAATTCTTTAAAGAAATAGAGAAAAAAGATGAGGATAGTGTAAGAAGTAAAATAAGTGCAATAGAAAATTTTTCTATTTTAATACAAGAATATATCAAAGAAAAGCATGGAGAGGAATACGTGGTGCCTTTTCAACATAATGTTTCTTTTTTTCTTGGATGCTTTGTGAATAATGAAACAGTTATCGCTTCATATCACGGAGAAAGCGGGCAGAAGACGTGGGATACATTTAATTATGCTACTGACTTTAACAGTAAATTATGTGCGTTTTCAAATTATCAGTCTCTAATCAAGGATTACTCAATAAAGGTTATTGACGACCCCAAGTGCCCAATAAAGGAAGGTAGTCAGGTGGAGAAAGCAAATACGCTTTTGTCTGCATCTAACGGCGAATATCGGCAAGCATTTTTAGATTTAGTGGTTTTATCTACAAGAAGAGATGTGCTGACTCTGTGTCTTAATTCCATTGGGGAATATTTTGAGTATATAAAACTTGATAAAGATAGTACGGCACATAGGTACGCGTACTTTCAGACAAAAGAGCATTCTTTAAAAAGAATGGCAGATACCCCTTTCCCCTCATACATTCTTATTAAAACGAAGGAAGATTTTGAAAACGCAATTGGAGAAGGGCGGATTATAAGGCATGAAAGTATATCACCGAATAGTATTAATTTTCCCTAACCGAGTTGCCCACTGAATAATAAAAACCTTAAAGCGTTAGCTAACAGATATTTATGCTATAATGAAGTGTTTTTTGATAGTTTAAATACACACCATTAGAGAAAAAGCAGGTTTATTTCATTTTGTTAATGCACGACCAAGGAGAGTAAAGATGAGAGTTAATCCCATATATATTCAGAGGTTATTGAGTGAAAACACACCCGACAACATCAAAATGATCATTGGCTTTTTTCAAAACCCATCTATTAGCAATCTAGATGAAATTAAAGGAGTTTTAGTAAAAGCAATTAACAAAGGAGGTAACTTTTTACATTGGCTTGCTGCAAATAATCAATCAGATATTATGCGCGATCTTGTTGCTCAGGGAGCACTTTTTAATATTAAAGATAGCGCGAACAACACTCCATTGCATATTGCAGTTAAATATGGAAGCTATGATGCAATGATCTTTATCATGAGTAAAGATATTATAGCTCAACATGATTATCTTCCTGAAAGTGAAACTAAAAACAGCAATGGTCTGACCCCTTATGATATTGCTTTAAACATGCAAGATAGAGAATCTATTCGATTAATAGAACATTACACACGCCAGTTCTGGCAATCAAGAGAAAGTAAACCTGTATCTGTGTCAGTTCGCAGGACAGGAGGCACACGATTACCACCACTTCATTCATCTCTCTCATCGTTATCTATTCAACCGGATACAAGCTGGAGAGATGTTGCATGTGAACAACCCTGGCTAGCAAAACCCACCGGGCAATTACAGTGGAAAGATTTAAGTGCTAATCAAGATCTGATGCAAAATGTATCATTACAGCGGTGGGGAACAGGGGTGTTAATTAGCGGAGAAATGTTGTTATCAGCAGGGCACTGTTTTGATGAACAGGATAGTTCAACTGGTTGGTACTTACGCCATGCTGGAACAGACGAAGCGATAACTCCTAAAGAAATACCATACTACATGACGATTAATTTTAATTATCAAAATCCTTTCTGTGATGCAGGTAAGTTGTATTCAGTTACTCCTGAAGCCTACGAGGCCAAATTTGAGTTAACGTCATTATTGGAGCATCGTATTGGTGACTTAGACTATGCAATTATAAAAGTTAAGCAATCAAATTATAACATGACTACAGATCAGTTTGGCTTCGCTCCTCTTTCTGCGAGAATGCCTCAAAACGGAGAGTCTGTTATTGTTGTTCAACATCCACTGGGAGAGCCCAAAAAAATTGCTGAAGGTAATGTTACGGCTATCAGAGGGAGTAAAATGTATTATTATTTAGATACAGAAGGTGGCTCTTCTGGCTCACCTGTTGGCGGTAGCGATCATACGGTTGTTGCTGTACATACAAACGGGATAAACGATAATCCAAGAGAGAGAGCTTTGGGCAATTCGGGAGTTACAATAGCAGCAATATCCAAACATTCGCCACGATTATTTTCATTAGCACAGCAAGATGTTACTGCAAGCAGTGAAAGTGTTTCTGCTAGCTCAAACCCGTCGTATACACGCAGAAGATATTAATTAATCATTATTTATTGGACAAAAATCATTTTGCGGATTACGTCAAAAATAATCAGCAAAATGATTTTAAGCTTCTTGAATTATCAACAAACTTTAGTTGATTGTAATCGTCAGTGCTAAAAAAACTTAATTGCTACTTTTAGTAAAGACGTGAAGAAACCCAACAAAAATACCGAGAAAATTTGTATTTTTTTAATAAATTATGATATAATTAAATCTGAAGGCCGACGTTTTGTCTGGTCAATTAACCGGAGTTACTACCGATGAATGAACAAGAAAAGCAAGTTATCGAGCACGCATTATCAATCCTTAATAGTCATTTTAATTCACGTGATATCCAATTTACTGACGGCGAATATGCGAAAAATTATTTCTCTTTACAATTGGCTGCAGAATGGAGAGAAGTTTTTTCTATTTGTTTCCTGAATATTAAAAATGAGCTGATTACTTTCAAGAAACTTTTTTGGGGTTCAATTGCCGAATCTGCGGTATATCCCCGAGTCATTGCAAAAGAAGCTCTTTTGTTAGATGCTTCTGCTGTTATTATATGTCACAATCACCCAAGCGGCCATGTTGAGCCTAGTCATGCAGATAAGATCCTGACAGATAAATTGTTAAAAGCACTTAAGCTGTTGGATATTAAATTGCTAGATCATATTATTGTAAGTAATAGTAAAACGTTTAGTTTTGCGGAGGAAGGGCTTATATAGCCCTTCTCTTTGCTGAGGAGGAATAGAGAATGGAAAGTAGTCCCCATTACCAAACAGGTAAAGATACGCCGCTTTCACCAGAAACCCTATTAACCTTTGCTCAAGGTTGGGTACCTCCGTCTACGGATGAAGTAAGGGCGTTATTAAAATTGGCGAACCTAACAGGGGGCGAAGCTGCCAAAATCATCGGAGTCACAGGAAGAACAATACGTCGCTATGTTGGCGGAGAAAAGCAAATACACTATGCAGAATGGCGATTGTTGCTGCTTTATGCCAAATTAGTTGAGCCAGAAGTTGTTTCAATTTAAATAGTTAAGGATTTTTAGGGTGTCTGATATGAGAGAATTATTACCTTCATTATAAGTAAGATGCGATTTAGTGTTAGTAGCACGCCAAAATATCTGGTATACGGCATCGGTTTTCAACACTAACAGCAGAATATGAGTCAACTCGATCTGCAGGCTCACTATTGAAACCAATCAAATGGTTTGATATCCTTAATTAAGATTAAGGCTTATTAATGACTAAGTATTGAATTTATCCATTAATAACGCATAAAGATTGTGTATTGTAGCGCTCTGCGCTTTTAGGAGTAATCGTGGTCGGTTTTCCGGTCCGAACGAGTGATTTTACGCAGATTAGGCGTAGTGGACAACATTACGTTGATAAGACGGCTTATATCAAAAATGCAATTGACCCTACTCATAATCGATGCAAAATAATTCTACGTCCACCTCAATTTGGTAAATCCCTTTTTCTGAATATGCTGGAATGTTTTTTAGCGAAAGAAAAGCAAACTGCCGAGGGTTTATTTGATGGTTTAGCCATCAGTGACGATAAGGATTTTATCGGACGGCATCAGGGACGGTATACTGTGATTAGGTTCAGCATGAAAGAGGTGATAGGCGAGACTTATCAACACATTCAGCAGAGCTTACAGACAAAGTTTGCAGATTTATATCGAAATTATTATCGTATACGGGATAAACTACAGCCAATAGATCAGCAATATTTTGATGAGGTTTATGATCAATCAAAATTTCATCCAAATGCATTAATTAAACTCTCGGAATTTGTTCTAGAATACAATAAAAAGGAAAAGGTCCTTTTAATACATCAAAAGCCATTTATTTTTGTGGATGGTTACGATACTGCTTTAATTGCAGCTGAGAATATGGGGGAAGAGTGTTTAAATAAAACAAGAGCTATGATTAAAGCAGTTATCACCCCTTTATTAAATACAGAGAATATCTCTTTTAATTGCGCGCTCATCATGGGCGTGACGGCTTTAATTAAAGAATCATCGCATTGTGATCACATCGACAGTTCAATAGATATATTACAGAATACTCGGGTGTTTTCAACAACGTTTGGGTTTACGCGAGATGAAATAGCTGTTATACCGAACATTTTTGAATACCCCGATATTATTGAGCGATTGACTGTGTATGCAGGGTATTATTTTTGCGATGATACCTTTCTTTATCATCCTGGAATAGTTGCAGAGCTACTTAATAACGTGAATACGCCAAATGCAAATCAAATAAAATTACATGTTCCTCAATATGTCATGGACAATATCATTGCAAAAATGAATAGTATAGTTTCAGCGTCGAAAACTAAGCTTATTACGCTATTTAACAATAATACAGTGATACTTGACGCAACAGACACTACGCTAAACGCTATGTTAACCTATGGTTGTTTATCAATATTACATGATATCAATGCATCAGAAACAACGACGGTTTTTATTCCGAATGAGGAGGCACATCGTTTGCTTTTAGAGGCATGTAGAGGCATAATCTATCAGCATGAAAAAAAACGTGGATTTATTGATAGATGTCAACTGATTTGGGATAACTTACCCGCAATAAAAAAAAAGATGCAATTATTCCCGATTGTAAAAAAGGAGGTACATTTCATTTATTGGGTACGCTTTCATTACTCGATGGCCATGCTATTCCTTATAATCTGTTGTTGAAAGGTGAAGACAATCATATTGATGAGTTGATACGATTTTTGGAGAAAGTTTTTCTAATAAAAAGAGAAGGTAATAAAAATATAACGGTTATTTCCGACGAATTTCTTGCTAATGTACAACGGATATTTAGACGAGACAGTCCTGTTAAATACAAAGAAGAAATAACACGTCTGTTGCATTTTTTTAATGAAAAATTCAAATTTCATGAATTAGATTTTTATTCATACGAAGAGGCTTCCATCTTTCATCAACATGCAAAAAGAATAGCAGATTTGGCTCTAGATTTAGGTAGTATTGATATTATGATGATATATGAGCTGTATCATAAGTTGGTATCATATTATTTATATTATGCAATTGATCTAAAATCATCTCATGCATTATGTGAAAAAGCTTTAGAGTGGCCTTCTTTGCCGCCATTGTTTAAATTCAAATTTAATACGTTATTAGGAAAAATATTTTCTCGAGAAAATGATTTTGAACAAGCAAAAGAAAAATATAAAGTGGCAAGTAAATTAATTGATGCTTTTCAAGAAAACACTATTGAAAAAGCACGACATTATTTTCGAATAGCAAAATTATATAAAATTATAGGTGATTATCCAAAAGCAACAGATTTTTTAATTCTAGCACTTAATTATGATATTTCAGATTTGGCATTAAAATATGAAATTGAACTAAATCTAAATTTATTGGAGGTTTTTTTAGGTCGGAAAGCCGCTGATGGATTGATCGCTGACTGGGAAAGCAAGCTTTTTTCAGATAAAAATCCAATTGTAAAACAAAGCATAGCTTTAGCAAAGTGCTATGAAAAACTTGCGTTAATGATCATGGCAACAGACAAAAATGCTGCGCCTGCGCAAGAGTATCTTGCTAAGGCTGAAATTATTTTAACGAATATTTTAGGGAAAGACCATGTTGAGATTGCTAAGATTTTAGTAAATCAATTACAATTAATGCGGACATATTCAAGTAGTCATAGCATTTATAAAACATATAATAGAGCAAAAAAAATCTTTGAAAGACATTATGACGAAAATAATTTGGCCTTTTTATATGCGGACGGTCAATGCGCTCAAGCACTTTTTTGGCAAGGCGACTTAATCAGAGCAAAAACACATTTAGTTAGAGCAGAACAGAATTTCAATAGAATTTTTCCTAATAATAAGCAGCACCTACATGAACGATGTAGAATTTACTTAGCATTGAGTGAGGTAAATCGGCTGTCTGGAAAATTGGAAATTGCTGAAAAACATTATGGCGTCGCACTAGAAATAGCTAAAACAATACCTGATTTGAAACAATCTAATTTATGTCAAGGGCGAGGTTTTTATAATTTGGGTGAAATTGCTTTATTAGCTAATGATACAGAGAAGGCAACTAAATTTTTTAATCAAGCATTGGAAAATCTATGCCAAACAGATAATAAGATTGAAATATTAATGGCTAGATACGCGCTAGCGCGAACGCAATTTGAAAGAGGCGACTGGCTATATCTGTTAAAAATTCAACA
>CAZULF010000012.1:0-31530 GCA_964621215.1 uncultured Legionellales bacterium
CTTATTTAAAAAGCTGACTTGCTCGGGGAACATAATATGTAGAACGTTACCGCCGGGGTATTTCTCTTTAATAATTTTAAAGCCTCGTTGACTATTCTTTTTCAATATGAAAAATAAAGAAACACATAATCCTAAGAGCGTCCCTTGTAATAAATTAGTTGTGATAATCGCAATGACGGTGACAATAAAGGGGAAAAAATTGTTAAATCCTAATTTATACATAGCGATGTATCGAGCAGGGCTAGAAAGCTTGCACCCAGTATAAAACAGAATAGCAGCTAACGATGCGAGCGGAATGTAGTTTATCCATTTTGCTAAAAAGAGAATAGCAGCAAGCAAATAAATACCGTGAAATATAGTTGAAAATTTGGAGCGTGCACCGCTTTCTAAGTTAATCGAGCTGCGAACGATTACCGAAGTCACCGGTAATCCACCGACTAAACCCGCAACCATGTTTCCTAAGCCTTGCGCGACGAGTTCTTGATTACGGTTACAATACCGTTTTTTCGGATCCAGCTTTTCGATGGCCTCTAAATTGAGTAATGTTTCTAATGAAGCTACCGCGGCAATAGTAAAGGCAACCACATACACATCGATATTTTTCCACGCTGAAAAGGCCGGTGAAACAAAAATATTTTTGAAATCAACCCAAGTATGAATAGTTTGAATGTTAACAAGAAAGGTTGATTCATCAAGGTAAAGGGAAGGCGAGACATATTTTAAAATTTCATTAATCCCGATGCCAGCAATAATCACTAGAATAGGAGCAGGTATCCATTTGAATGATTTTATTTTGGGTGAATAAAATAAGATAAATAGAGATATGAATCCGATAAGTGTTGGTCCCAGATAAATATGATTAAATAAATGCTGTAAAGGACGCAGCACTTGGTAATCTTGTTGTGCCTGTTCTGCCAAGAAAACAGAATCAAATTGCGATTGAGTATAGCCAAAAATAAGGGGAATTTGCTTGATAGCGATCAGTAGCCCAATGGCGCACAGTAACCCCTGAATAACAGTGATAGGAATATAATCAGCAATAAATCCCAGTCGTAAACCTCCGATCAGCAACTGCACCGAACCCGCAACAAGTAAAGCGAGGAGGAAGGCTTCAAAGCTACCTAATTGTGCCAATGAAGCAGCAACGACGGTTACCATGCCTGCAGCAGGACCGCTGACACTGAGACGCGATTGGCTAATTGCCCCGACGACTATTCCTCCAATGATGCCAGAGATCAAACCTGAGAATAAAGGGACGCCGGAAGCTAATGCGATTCCTAAGCATAAAGGAATGGCAACACAAGTGACTACAATAGCTGAAATCAAATCAAATTTTAAATTGTGCCATCCCATTGGCGCAGAGGGATTTATTCCGGTCGTTTCCGAGTTTATCATCGATGATTATTCCTTTAACACACAAGATGATTGTACTAAAATAGCTAATTACGGAGAGCGTTCACCAGACCGTGCCCCCAAAAATCACAACACGACGTGTAGCCTTCCTTCGAAGTCAATATCAAGTGGTGAAATGGTAAATCTTGGGTTGTATAGGAACGGTCACTTTTCAATCTCCGCTAGCTCTCGATTCATATAATATATCTCGAATATATTGTAATGTACAATAAAACCCCGCACAGTCCAAGTGTTGATTAATTGACTTCCGCGGCTTTTTCACGTGGTTCAATAGAGCTTGTAGGGGGTAGCTTGGACACCAGGAACCTGTGCCCTAACAAGTGATAATCAAGCTGGTTTACGTCGTAACTGGCATAATTTTTACGACCGAATGGTGACATACCATTTGCCTCGTTTACAGCAATACGGTGTACTGTCGCCAGCAGTTGTAAACTGCTCCCCCCCAGCAATTGAAAATTGATCCCCCTGGTTTAAACTTGTCCTCAGATATTGTTAAAAAAGAGGACAGTTATGATAAGGCAAGAGGAGTCAATTATGATTCAGGTCATGCATAAGCAAGGGTATAGTAAGAAACGTATTGCAAGGGAGTTGGGCATTTCGATTAATACAGTAAGAAAATATATTCAGACAGCCAGTCACCCGGTTTACCGTAAAAGAGAATTCAAACCAATGAAATTGGATCCTTACCGGGAGTATGTAAAAAAACGCATAGAAGATGCGTACCCGCATTGGGTTCCAGCCACGGTGATTTACCGGGAAATAAAATCTCGTGGGTATGTAGGCAAGATATCGATGCTTCGTAACTACCTACGTCAACAAAAACCCCTTGTCGGAGAAGAGGTTATTCGATTACAGCTTTTATTTTCCTTTAGTAGGTGAGTTAAAAGCTTGTGGCATGGTAATCGGTGTCGCCACAGCAAATTATAAAGTCAAGCCATGGTTAAATGAGGTGGCAAATCAACACTGTCACGGCACTACGAGTGCTATCCCTTTCGTACGTTTACAACAGGAACAACTGGCTTTGCAAGAAATTCCTGTTAGTTATTTACTGGGCAGCAGGGCAACTTCACAAAATTGTTATTCTAGTGAAACGTTGTCTATCTCAGAGATGTCCCTACAACATGCTTTGAGTATTTATGATGATTTACTGCAAGAAGGAGCAAGCGCATGAATATTCAACATGAACGTATTGTGCATTTGTGTGAGCAACTTAATCTCAATTCCATAGCACAACAATATAGTGTCAAAGCACAGGAAGTAGCTGATAAAGAATATAGTTTTTGTGATTTTTTAGAAGCATTATTAGCATTAGAGCAAGCCAACCATTTTTTTCAAGTGATTGCACAACGCTATGAACACGGCTCTGTTATTGTCACATCTAACCTCACTTTTGGCCAATGGGATACTACTTTTGCCAATGATAAGGTATTAACCGCAGCTATGTTAGATAGGTTGCTGCATCACTCTCATATCTTGCAATGTCGCGGCGATAGCTACCGTTTGAAGGAGAAGAAAAAGGCTGGGATGTTTGAAAATGAGGAGATATCATCAATATAAAAAATAATATTTAAATTTTAATCGTTTATGGGTGGGGGGATCAATTTTCAATTGCTGTTTTTAACAAAAGGGGATCAGTTTTCGATTGCTGGCGACAGTACAATATCGAGGTAAAGAATTTGCCAATCCTTAATACTATTGAAATAGTATCTGTGCATTTAAGAGAACAAATATAAGGATAATCATACTAAACATTGAGCATCCATATCACTGCATTTAAATACCCAGCAAAAAGCAACCATATAAAATAAGGAATCAGCATGACGCAACTCCATTTATAGGTATTGCGTGTGATGATCATCGTGATCAACGTAAAAAGAATAATCGCTGCGAGACAAACAAGGCTTGCGCCAACCCAGTGAAAATAAAAGAAGAGTGGCGACCATGCCCAGTTCAGTAAAAGTTGTAACACGTAAAACACCAGTGCTAATTTAGCCATTGGCTGGTGGCGATATTGCCAAAGTAAATAGCCTGATACGGCGAGCATACAATATAAAACAAACCAGACGATGGGAAAAACAATATCCGGTGGCGTCAGGCTCGATTTATGCAAGGTAGGATACCATGATAAAATACCTTGTTGCGTAACTCTACCCAAGCAATAACCAATGACCTGAAAAACGGCAATCCAAAGTAACGCACCTTTGACTTTTATTGACATAAAATACCTCTCTCTATCACCTAGATAAGCTAACTAGTCTATTGAGTGTCTTTTCTCAGTTTATACCTTAATTCCACGGATAACCATTCACCTCAGCTCATATCATGAGGTGTGTATATTTTGCACTGAAAATTTCATTTGGCATATGGAAAAACACTAACTTTCGTCATAACGTTCATAATAGTTGACCCGCTCAGAGTTTCAGTTTATTTTACCGAGGGGAGTACAATCCACAAACTAAATTACAAAACTAACTTTCATTTAATAACAGATTGAGGTGATCATCATGGCTAATTCCGTTCTTGACCAAGTCACTTATATGAAACTGTATACTCAGGGTCAACGTGATTTTAATTCAGTTACACTTCAAGGCGATTTTTCTAATGCAGATTTTTGCGGTGTTTCTTTAAGAAACGTGGACCTTAACCAAATCACTTCATTAAAAGGCGCCAAGTTTGATACAGCGTCTTTACTCTATTTTCTTAAAAACGGTTATAAAAATTTTGCTGAGGCAAATGTGGATGCTGTAGATTTTAGAGATCATCAATTTTATATCGTAGAAGGCTGTCAAGGAAGCCAGTTTAGTGGCACCGATTTTACCGGCGTTTGTTTTCCGCCTATAGCAACGTCACGAGTAGTAAATAATTTTTGGAAGGACCGGTGGAAGCTTGAGAGCGTAGTATTCTCTAACACTAATTTAACTAATGCTGATTTTAGACGCTCATTCTTACGCCAAGTTACATTTCATGCATGTGAACTAGAGGGTATAAAATTACCTGAGTTCGACCCACCTTGGCTTTTTCCCGTTGAAAATGATAAAGGTCAAAAAGAAGTATGGAGTATATCTGCATTAGAATATATTTATCTATCTGGTAGCTCTCTCACTCAAGAAACCTATCAAACTTTCTATAATGCAGGACAGAAAAGTTTTAATTCAGTTAAATTTGTCGGTCCTTTTACTAATGTCAGTTTCGCTGACACAAATCTTGGGTTCGCTGATTTTAGCAAGGCTAGCTTCCGTGATTTACAGCCCGGTCCATCTCCACAAGGAACTGAATACTTAAGCAATATCCAAGAAACAGATTTCTCTATTTTCGCTGCATTTCCAGATACAAGACGCTTTAGCCATATGAAGTTGATTGGAAATCCCAATGACCAAAAAGTTTATAATTTGAGAGATTACAGCTTTGAGAATGTCTCTTTTGATAAAGCTGCCCTTAACAATCTTTCTGTAGACGGCTTAAAGCTAGACCGGAAGACGGTTGAAAATTTACGAAAAGTCGGTTTCAAAAATTTCGAAGGGGCTATATTGGATAAGACGTTATCAAGTTGGCCGCCAGAAGCACTGAAGTATTTAGATGGCGAAGGGAACGATGCACAAACGTGTTTGAATATGCTAGCTGCGTTTGCAAAACCAAGACCTTGGTTTGTTGAAGCGGCCACCACTGGAGTGTCATATCAAGCTCAGGTCAAGCAGTTCTTAGATTTTTATATACCGTCAAAACCTGACGATCTTTATTTTGTTGATAGCGTTAAACATGCGCTAGAAAGGTTTATACAAAAGAACACGGGCGGCGATTTAAAGCAAAGCTCCGAACTCAGCCGTATATTCCGCATTTGTGAAAGTTTGCCTTTTGGTACTTTTACAAAAGAAGTACAGCCTGAAGCTGCCGTTGCACCAACAACAACGCTATCTAGCGCTCCATAAGTGCTAGATTTTGATCGCCAATAAACTCTGCAGGGGATATTTTATTAAAACTCTCGTCGTCCCGCGATTTATTCGCGGGACCCAGGGTATATCGATGCGTTCTGGATACCGCGGACAAGCCGCCGGACGACGCGGTTTTAAGATTGTTTTCTTCAATGTTGTCATGCCAGCGCGAGATTGATGATTTTATGCTCCCCCGTTACGCCTGTTATCTCATTGCTCAAAATGGCGATCCTCAAAAACCCGAAATTGCTTTTGCTCAAACTTATTTCGCCATCCAAACTCGACGTGCAGAACTGATTGAACAATGTTTACTTGAAGCAGAGCGAATATCTGCTCAAAAAAAATTATCTGAAACCGAGAAAGAGCTTTCACAGGTCATTTACGAGCAAACTGACAGTGATGCTAATTTTGCTATTAAAGGTTAACATGACAAAAAAAATCGCGATTATTCAATTTAGTTTCGATGGAATTCAGACGCTAATGGGTGGTGTTGGTTATGCGGTACAAAATACCTTATCTGCGATCGAGTCGATTAACAAGCAACAAAATAGTATTCAACTAACATCTATTCTAGTTACGCCACAATACGATCCATCTATCTCGGAATATAATATTGCCTGTAAAAATCGAAGCCTCCAGCATTGTGAAATAACTAACGGAAAGCTTTTTGAAATTGACAACAACATGCCTCTGCATATTCTAGGCGGTGCCGAGCAGTTTGCTTATTTATCGCAAAAAGGCGCTGTTTTATTAAGCGATTTTTTAGCTGCTAATGGAATGTATTTTGATGCTATAAAAATTATATTCCACGATTTTAGCTTTTCTCACATTCCTAAATATTATGCGAAGCTTTCTACAAACATTCCGGCACATTGTCAATTTATTTGGGTACCACATACTTCTGCTCGAATTTACTATACTTCTTTAGATAATCTCGATACATTTCAAACGGCTTGGTTAAACTACGAAAAAGAAATAGTAAACATCATCAATGATAGTAAAAATCCAACCATCATGCTTGGATATATCAATCAAACCATGAAAAATGAATGGGTTCTACATTATGCTGTAAAAGCAGAGCGGCTCATTCCCTTTAAAGGCGGGATTACTTTTGAGCGTTTCTCTAAAAAACTATCCTCAGAATATATTATAAAAACGCTAAAAAAATTCGATATCCCTCAAAATAAACCGCTTATTTTTTCTATGGGGCGCGGCGTTTCTATTAAAGGTCATGATCAAGTTATTCATTGCGTTGAGGCTTTATTATCACATCATCCTCAGTTACATTTAGTATTACTTGCACCCAAAATGCAAGAAGATCCTGAATATCCCGAATTACTTACACAGATTATTAACGAAAAAAATTTAAAAAATCATGTCACTTTAATCACCACGTTTGAAACGGAGCTTCCTAAGGTTATTTTACAGCATGAGCAAACACAAATTATCGCTATGTTTTCACGTGATGAAGCGTTTGGTCTTGTGGCATTAGAAGCTAGGCTTGCTCCTAATAAAGCTATTTTATTAGTGTCCGACCGCGGCGGAATGAAGGAAATAGTTGAACACGGCGTGGATGGGTTTGTTTTTCACTATGGTAAACGTGGGGAAGAACAGATTGACGATGCGATCAACAAAGCACTTCATATTCTCGGCTTAACATCGGAGGAACGGGATAGCATTATTCAGGCTGGCCACGAGAGAGTGTCTAACGACTTTAATTTGGTAAAAAATTTTAGTGCCTCATTATTTCCTGAGATAGAGAGTTCTCAGATAATACAGTAAGAAAGAGTATTAACAATGTTAAAGCTCCAACTCCTGCTGTAAATAACATCCCGTATCTGCCTCACTATCAAAATGCACGCCGATGCCTAAAAGGCGAATAGGCTTATTCGATTGTGTAAATGATTTCGCTAATAAATCCCAAAACGTTTCAAAATTAATTTCATGAGAAACAATTTCTGCCGTTTTTAATGTGAAATCGGCAAATTTTAATTTCACAAACTGATTTTTAATAGAGAGATAAGATTTCATAGCTTGAAGACGATGTAATAATCTCGCATATAGCTCGGTGAGAGGTGGTATGCAATGTGACAAATTTTCTATATCGAAGGCAAAGGTTTCTTCGACACTTAATGATTTTCTGGTTCGTGTTGATTTCACTTCTCGATGATCAATACCGCGGCATTGGTCATACAAATGTTGTCCTAACTTACCAAAGGTATTCACTAATTCAAACAACGACAGCTTTTGTAAATCTTCACAGGTGTTAAAATTCATGCGATGTAATTTCCCCGCGGTGACTTTACCCACTCCCCACAGTTGTTCGATAGGCAACTCTTTCATGAATACATTAATCTGATCTGGCGTAATAACAAATAAGCCATTCGGTTTTTTCCAGCCACTGGCAATCTTGGCTAATAGTTTATTCGGCGCTACTCCGGCGGAGGCGGTTAATTTTTCTGTTTTCCAAATGCGTTCGCGAATGGCCTTTGCAATCAATGTGGCACTACCGTGATATTCAGATATATCTGACACATCAAGAAAAGCTTCATCCAATGATAATGGTTCAACCTGCACAGTAAATTCGTGGAAAATGTCATGCACTGTACGCGCCACTTGACGGTACTTAGCCATATTAACGGGCAAGACTATCAGATCCGGACATAATCGATACGCAAACGCTGTCGGCATCGCTGAACGCACGCCAAATTGACGTGCGATATAATTGCATGTGCATAATACGCCTCGGCGGTCAGACTCACCGCCGACGGCAATCGGTTTATTCACTAAAGCAGGATTATCGCGCATTTCAATCGCGGCATAAAAGCAATCCATGTCGACGTGAATAATTTTTCGAAAAGGGCGCGGAGTGTTAAATAACATACTGTTTTTTCAGGCTATTTAATTGTTTCTTACAAAGAAGTGCATTGATATCGGAAGTTTACCATACTTTTTGATTGTTCTAAACCGCTAAAAATAGTATAATCTCGCAACGAAAAGCTATCAATAAGTAAGTTTAAACTTCTTTTATGTAAGGAGCATTCTCATGGGGAAATTTACCTCTACATTTTTTGAACCTGATGCATTGGAACAATTTACCATAAAAGTACAGACGTACTGGAATGAGAAATATCCAGAAATTGAGAGTGGCTTAACTCGACAAGAGCTCAAACAGTTAATGTGGTTACAGGTGAATGCGACGACAACGCCACAGGCGTCGACTACATCATTAAAGAGCGATTTAAATTATGAAATCAAACGAGCATTAGCACGTTTAGCGGGTTTTCAACTTCTGATAGCAAATTCTATCGGAAGTTATCCGATCTTCGCTAATCTACGGAGCAATTCTACCGATCTACTTTCTGAAGAGTCATTTATCATTTTAGCCGACCAATTACAGGACTTATCTGAATCAGAAAAAGTATCACTTAGAATAACTTGCTTTTTTACTTTATCCGATTTAGCTAAAACACGGTTACAAAACCAGAGAGTTAAATATACCAATGATAGCGAAATCTTTTTATCAGAAATGTCCTTGCTATCTGTAGAAGAATTAAAAGCATTATTTCCTTTATTCAAGCAAGATCATATTAATGATACAGTTTTATCTGCATTACAATCCGCCTACTGGCCTGGAGCTCATGCACGACACTTTTACTATTTAGAAGGAAAAGATCTAGGTATTCCTATCCAAGCATTAAAACAACGTCATGTGCAGGCTGTTCGTGTTTGGGAAATGCGTTGGTGGCTTAACTTATTTGGATTTAATCCCAGCCAGGCTGTTACCCAAACGCTGTTCAACCAGTGGGAACCTTTATTTACCGATTTAAATCAACATCCCGAAACTGCCTTACAAAACCATTTTGCTCGCGTGATGGCTTTGACATTAGATGGCTTAACTATTCCAGCCGACTTTACTGATGAAGATAAAAGATGGGTAGCACATTTAGCTTGGTTTTATACTAAGGGTCAATTAAGCATCGAAGAACGACAAGGTATTGTTGATAGTTATGCTCGAATAAAAACAACCGCAACCGGGCAATCCTTATTACAAAATTATAATAACTTTCTAACTTCTTCAACAACGCCTACACCAACCTATACTCCCGCCTTGTTTACTCGGGTTTATGAAGTGATTAAAAACAACCCTGCAAAATTTACTGAGCTATTGCAGCAAAATGCTTTTATGCCCGGTGAAACTGGTGCGGCAGCTGCTGCAGCTTATTTTACTTCACTCATACTACATGATGTTTACCACCATGCAGTGACTGGAAATCGTTTAATTTCTTGTTATTTAATAACTCAGCCACCTAAAGTAGGAGAGACTGACCAACTTGAAGTTTTACTTACTGGCTGGCTTGAAAACAACTTACAATTAGCTGCATCTGCAGATATGCAGGGGAATATCGTCGCTGCAATCACTGCGCCATCGTTAAGTTCAAGCCATAGCATGGGCCGATAAATTATCCTTTAATGAGAAATATCCTTCTTTCATAAAAAGCTGGCTCTGTGTCTGTGCAGAAAGAAGGAAATGCAATATTGAGACATTAACGTTCTTATGAAAACCGCAGATGTTATTATAATCGGCGCCGGCGCAGCGGGCCTCATGTGTGCTATTGAAGCCGGAAAGCGCGGGCGGCGGGTATTGGTGCTGGATCATGCGAATAAAGCTGGCAAAAAGATTTTGATGTCAGGCGGGGGGCGCTGTAATTTTACCAATTATAATATCACCCCAGATTGTTACATCTCCCACAATCGACATTTTCATAAGTCAGCATTGAGTCGCTATTTACCTCAGCATTTTATTGACCTGGTAAAAAAACATCACATTCCCTTTCATGAAAAAACGTTAGGGCAATTATTTTGTGATAATAAATCACAAGACATTGTCGATATGTTATTGCTCGAGTGTAAGCAAGCTGGAGTCACTATTCAATTAAATACGAGTATTGCTCGTATTACTAAAAAAGGCGATCGCCTTTATATTTTGCAGGGTGAGCAGAGTACATTTGAATGTGAATCGCTAGTGATTGCTACCGGTGGTTTATCGATTCCCACCATGGGCGCATCGCCTTTTGGATATAAAATCGCTGAGCAATTTGGCTTGAAGGTATGGCCAACACGCGCGGGCTTAGTGCCGCTCACATTACATGCCGAAGATAAAGCCCATTTTGAAATATTATCGGGGATTTCCGTGAATAGTATCGTCAGTAGCATACGCCGTGATTTTCATGAAAATATCTTATTTACTCATCGTGGTTTAAGTGGCCCCGCTATCTTACAAATTTCATCCTATTGGCAACCTGGTGAAGAGATTGCAATTAATCTGTTACCCTCATTAGAAATGGCCACGGTATTCAAAACCACACAAAAGAAACGACCGCAGGTTTTATTGAAAAACTTTCTAGCTGAATATTTACCGAAAAATGTGATTAGCAAACTGATTCATGTTGATCTGGCTGAGCAACCTCTACAAACTTTATCACACAAACAATTTGATTCTCTCGCGGCTCAACTACATCAATGGAAAATAAAACCGAATGGAACTGAGGGTTATCGTACCGCCGAAGTCACGCTGGGCGGCGTGGATTGTGATGCCTTGTCATCGAAAACGATGGAGGTGAATACGGTGCCGGGTTTATATTTTATTGGCGAAGTCGTGGATGTGACGGGTTGGCTGGGTGGATATAATTTTCAATGGGCGTGGGCGTCTGGGTGGGCCGCAGGGCAATTTGTCTAAGAGAATCAGTAGATCGATGCGGAAACTGGTTTTTGACCTTGTGGCATGAATGCCTTCGCGAAGGTCGTTCATGTCCACCAGGTCGGAACGTTCCCCGGATTCCGCTTCGCTCCATCCAGGCTACATGCCTAATCGATTTCCGGTTTACGTCGACGCAGTGATTTATTTTTAGAAACTAGCTTTTTACCTTCTAATCGTTTTTGCACAGAGGCATAGGTGGGTTTGGTTTTTTTTCGTTTTTTCGGCACAAAGGTAGCGCGTATAATTAAGTCACGTAATCTCGCTATTGCATCTTGTTTATTTCTTTCTTGAGTGCGATAACGCGAAGCTTTGATGATTAACTCACCTTGAGTAGTTAGGCGATTGCCGGCTAGCGCTAATACGCGTTGGCGCACATCGTCAGGCAATGAAAGGGAATGCAATACATCGAAGCGCAATTCTACTGCTGTAGCAACTTTATTAACATTTTGTCCGCCAGGACCGGGAGAGCGAATAAAGTTTAATACGACTTCCGTGTCGTTGAGTTGAATGGTCGACGTTATTTCAATCATTGTGAATTTTACGCTTACTCTGCTTTTAAATAAGGTTTCATTATTTCACTATGATAGGAGTTAGGCAAGACCCGTAGATTGTAATTTCCCCATCCGTGACCTGTACTCCAAATCGTCCAGCCAACAAAACCATAATCTTTATTATTAGCCGAGTTATTTTGCATGTAAGCTAAAAACTGATTTAATGCTGGACCACAGGTTGCACTGTCTGTTCCTGTACCCAACTCTGTCACAATCGCTTTCAACTTATTCACTTTCAGATATTGCGTAAACGCATCCAAATTGAATCCGTTCGGACCAGTCGTAGTCAAGTCTGTCACACATTGATCATGTGTACCACTATAATTGCTATCCAAATACTGATGTGCATTAATCAGAATTTTATCGAGGTCAACAATCCCTGCATTTTTAAAGTTTTCACGAGAAAAAAGCGATGCATTGGTATAAGTTTTGCTTCCATCTTTAGAAGCCCAACTTTGATCAGTCCATGAATGTAAGCCAGACCACGAATTACCTTCTACCAGAATATAACCATTAAAACCCGCTTCGCGTAGCGCTTTAATCATCGCAGCCTGCAGTGTAAAGACTTTGTCATCTGGCACATCAACCGGTTCATTCATAAGATCCAGCATAATGTAATCCATATTAATATCATTGTCTTTTTTCATGCGGTTATATAATTGCGTCCACACATTTTGATAGGCATGCTCATCTAACACCAGTTGTCCGTCTGGGCAACCCGAACCGCCAATGCCTGAACATCCAGAATACTCTTTTCCAAACCTTGAATAGCGCATATAAGCGTGTAAATCCACAATGGTATACACTTTAGCAGAGGTTAAAGTTTCTAATAGCGGCTTTAAATAAGCGTTATAATAATCTTCATTGATTTCATCATTCGATCCGCTGGCTAAATAACCTTTATCATCAAATTTTAAATTTAATTGTAAATAACCCCAGCTGACTGGTACCCGAAATGTATTCATTCCCGATTGTAAAAAGGCTTGTGTATCCACTAAATCACTGCGCTCTCCACCTGCATCTTCCACTGATAAATTGGGAACAACCACCGGATCAATCACCTTGCCAAATTCTAGTCCCGAAAGATTTGCGCCTACAAAAGGCCAGTTAACATTTTTACTTGGCGCCATACCTAATAAATTAAAATTAGGTTTTATCTCCGTATAAACAATGCGGCCTGTTAAATTACCCGCGCCATCTAAGGCACGATCCTCATAAGCCACATGCACACCTTCAAAAGGAGAATAACTCACTTGGCCGTTGTTAATGCCGATATAACCAAGATAAGTATCGGCCTCTGTACATCCGCCAAAACGTAAAGCTGCGCCGATATATCCAGATGGAATGCTTGTTGTTTCACCATATTTTAATGTCTGGATTCCATTTGATCCTTGGATACAAACGTAAGGATTTATCTTCGCATCGTTGGGACCCACTCCCTCGATTTTATTCGTCAGGCTCGCCGCCTGTGTTGCTTGTGCTATCGTCACGCCCAACAAGGACATTAATAGAACAGATTGAATTCGCATCTTGATACTCCAGGCAATATTGTTATGGCGTTATTATTAAAACTTGACCATTATGACTTATTTTTGTCCTTGTTTCTAGGTTTTGTATAGATATTTGTCAATTTTTACAACAATAAGAGCAATTTAAAAAGACTATTAGTCCGAATTGCTTTATCATAGCCGATGTTTACCCTTATTGAAGTTCAAAAAATGTGCAGCAATAAAGCGACCCCGTATGAAAATCTAGACCCAGCGTTGATTTTAGACGCGATTGAGAGTTTAGGATTTATCTGTTCTGGCAGCTTACACACGTTAAACAGTTATGAGAATCGTGTGTATCAAGTTGGCATTGAAGATACAGCACCATTGATTGCTAAATTTTATCGACCACATCGCTGGACTAACGAGGCTATTTTAGAAGAACATCAATTCGCACACGAACTACAGGATTTAGAAATTCCTGTTGTTGCGCCATTGAAAACAGCCGACGAAAAAACCTTGCATGAACATCAGGGTTATCGGTTTGCTTTATTTCCACGTTGGGGTGGTCGCGCATTTGAGGGTGATAACTTCGAACAATTAGAGTGGATGGGGCGATTTATTGGCCGGCTGCACGCTGTCGGCGCAAGCCATCCTTTTGAGCATCGTATGCCTTTAAATGTAAAAACCTATGGCTACAATACTTATAATTTTTTAATTGAAAATAATTTCATTCCAGATCATCTAAAAGCAAGTTACTGCGGTATCGTTGAAGACTTATTAAAAAAAATCGAGCTTTGTTTTGCCAAGGCAGGAAACGTGGATTATATTCGCTTACACGGTGACATTCACGCAGGTAATGTGTTATGGAATGATAATGGACCGCACATTGTTGATTTAGATGATTGTGTCATGGGGCCTGCAATTCAAGATATTTGGATGTTGCTTTCCGGTGATGAAATGCATATGCGTTTACAGTTAGAGCATATATTACAAGGCTATCGTGAATTTCATGATTTTAATCCGCGCGAAATACATTTAATTGAAGCATTACGCACATTACGTATGCTGCATTATTCAGCGTGGATTGCGCGTCGTTGGGAAGATCCAGCTTTTCCACACCATTTTCCTTGGTTTAACACACCACATTATTGGCAAGAACAGATTTCGCATTTAAATGAACAGCGGTTTCTGCTAGATCAAATGGAGCATTGAGAAATGAAGTATTCTAACCAGTTAAGTAATATGAAAAAAGTAACGCGCTTTGCTATTCCGATCACTGCTGGTGCCTTAATTAATATGCTGTCTAGCTTTGCAGCCATGCTCATGGTGGCTCAATTAGGGCAGACAGAACTGGCCGCTGGAGCTCTCGCTATTCCTACTTTTATTACATTTTTAACGGTATTTGGCACTATTTTTTATGCTATTGGCATTTTAGTCAGCCATCAACGTGGTCAAGAGCAAGCAAGCACCCACATCGGACAATTAGTAAAAAATGGGCTTTATTTAGCTTTGTTACTCACCATTCCAGCAGGATTGTTGCTGTGGCATATCGATAAACTGTTGTTAGCCTTTCATCAACCGATCGATTTAATACACATCGCAAGACCCTACTTTCATTATGCCGCATGGGTGATGTTGCCTACCTTATTATTTTCTGTCATTTCACAATTTTATATGGGCATTGGCAAACCCAAATTTACTATGGCTGTGGCTTCGATTAGCTTGCCCTTGATTATCTTAGTTTCCTATGTGCTTATTTTAGGAAAGCTGGGACTACCACAAATGGGTTTGGCTGGTATTTCTTGTGCGGCATTGATTGTACAGTCAAGTATGTGTTTTGCTTTGTTCATCTATATTTATATCAACAAAAATCTAAAACAGTATGCTATTTTTTCAGGCTCATTTATTCCTAATATTCGATTGTGTAAATCTATCTTTACTTTAGGTTTGCCGATTGGCATTCAATTTGGCGCTGAGTTAGCGGCTATGACTGTAGCAACCTATATGATGGGATATTTTGGCGTGATTCCGTTAGCTGCATCACAAATTGTGTCGCAATATGCTATGTTTGTAGTGATGATTATTTTGGGTTTATCGCAAGCGTTATCTGTATTAATTAGCGAGGCCTATGCGCAAAAAAATATGAGCTTGATTAAGCAATATATTATCTCGGGGAAATTAATTTTATCATTAGTTTTTATAGGTATTTTTACTGCCTTCCTGTTTTTACCACATTGGCTAATGCAACCCTATATCAATATTCATGATCCCATGAATGCTGAGCTTATACATTTAACCAATATATTCTTTGTTGCGCCATTGAAAACAGCCGACGAAAAAACCTTGCATGAACATCAGGGTTATCGGTTTGCTTTATTTCCACGTTGGGGTGGTCGCGCATTTGAGGGTGATAACTTCGAACAATTAGAGTGGATGGGGCGATTTATTGGCCGGCTGCACGCTGTCGGCGCAAGCCATCCTTTTGAGCATCGTATGCCTTTAAATGTAAAAACCTATGGCTACAATACTTATAATTTTTTAATTGAAAATAATTTCATTCCAGATCATCTAAAAGCAAGTTACTGCGGTATCGTTGAAGACTTATTAAAAAAAATCGAGCTTTGTTTTGCCAAGGCAGGAAACGTGGATTATATTCGCTTACACGGTGACATTCACGCAGGTAATGTGTTATGGAATGATAATGGACCGCACATTGTTGATTTAGATGATTGTGTCATGGGGCCTGCAATTCAAGATATTTGGATGTTGCTTTCCGGTGATGAAATGCATATGCGTTTACAGTTAGAGCATATATTACAAGGCTATCGTGAATTTCATGATTTTAATCCGCGCGAAATACATTTAATTGAAGCATTACGCACATTACGTATGCTGCATTATTCAGCGTGGATTGCGCGTCGTTGGGAAGATCCAGCTTTTCCACACCATTTTCCTTGGTTTAACACACCACATTATTGGCAAGAACAGATTTCGCATTTAAATGAACAGCGGTTTCTGCTAGATCAAATGGAGCATTGAGAAATGAAGTATTCTAACCAGTTAAGTAATATGAAAAAAGTAACGCGCTTTGCTATTCCGATCACTGCTGGTGCCTTAATTAATATGCTGTCTAGCTTTGCAGCCATGCTCATGGTGGCTCAATTAGGGCAGACAGAACTGGCCGCTGGAGCTCTCGCTATTCCTACTTTTATTACATTTTTAACGGTATTTGGCACTATTTTTTATGCTATTGGCATTTTAGTCAGCCATCAACGTGGTCAAGAGCAAGCAAGCACCCACATCGGACAATTAGTAAAAAATGGGCTTTATTTAGCTTTGTTACTCACCATTCCAGCAGGATTGTTGCTGTGGCATATCGATAAACTGTTGTTAGCCTTTCATCAACCGATCGATTTAATACACATCGCAAGACCCTACTTTCATTATGCCGCATGGGTGATGTTGCCTACCTTATTATTTTCTGTCATTTCACAATTTTATATGGGCATTGGCAAACCCAAATTTACTATGGCTGTGGCTTCGATTAGCTTGCCCTTGATTATCTTAGTTTCCTATGTGCTTATTTTAGGAAAGCTGGGACTACCACAAATGGGTTTGGCTGGTATTTCTTGTGCGGCATTGATTGTACAGTCAAGTATGTGTTTTGCTTTGTTCATCTATATTTATATCAACAAAAATCTAAAACAGTATGCTATTTTTTCAGGCTCATTTATTCCTAATATTCGATTGTGTAAATCTATCTTTACTTTAGGTTTGCCGATTGGCATTCAATTTGGCGCTGAGTTAGCGGCTATGACTGTAGCAACCTATATGATGGGATATTTTGGCGTGATTCCGTTAGCTGCATCACAAATTGTGTCGCAATATGCTATGTTTGTAGTGATGATTATTTTGGGTTTATCGCAAGCGTTATCTGTATTAATTAGCGAGGCCTATGCGCAAAAAAATATGAGCTTGATTAAGCAATATATTATCTCGGGGAAATTAATTTTATCATTAGTTTTTATAGGTATTTTTACTGCCTTCCTGTTTTTACCACATTGGCTAATGCAACCCTATATCAATATTCATGATCCCATGAATGCTGAGCTTATACATTTAACCAATATATTCTTTGTTCTCGCTGGAATTATGTTATTTTTTGACGGGATGCGGAATTTATTTTCTGGCGAATTACGCGGATTACATGACTCACATTCACCGATGCGAATAGGGGTTATGTGTATGTGGCTCGTATCTTTACCGGCCAGCTACATAATTGGTTTCACACTACATGGCGGCCCTATTGGATTACGACTCGGCTTCTTAACCGGCTTCATCGTGGCTTGTGGTTTTTTATGGGCAAGGATTTTTAAGAATTTATCTCCCTCACATGCTCTTTCGCCAAGAATAAATACATTGCCGGCACAACAAACAAAGTAAACAGCGTGCCGATAGCAATACCAGAGCAAATGACTATGCCGATATTAAATCGACTTACAGCACCCGCTCCCGTGGCAATAATTAAAGGAAAAACGCCAAGAATCATGGCTGCTGAGGTCATGATGATAGGTCTTAAACGAATAGCGGCCGCTGTTTCAATCGCTTCACGTTTTGACTTTCCTTCAGCTTGTAGATCGTTGGCAAATTGCACGATCAAAATTCCATGTTTGCTGATTAAACCCATTAACGTTATTAAACCTACCTCTGAATAAATATTTAAACTTAATCCACCAAACCCTAAGCTAATAAAAATTAATGCGCCACAAATTGACATGGGAACACTAATTAACACAATTAAAGGATCCCGAAAACTCTCAAATAATGCCGCTAATGCGAGAAAAATGACAATAAGCGAGAAAAGAAATGTAATCATCAAATTACGACCTTCTTGCTCAAATTGACGCGATTGTCCCGCATAATCGATAGTGAATCCTTGAGGCAGTACTTCGATTGCAATACTATTTAACGTTTGTAAAGCTTGCCCCATAGTCACTCCTGGCGCGGCTATCGCCGAAACAGTTGATGAGTTTAACTGTTGAAAATGATTTAGGGATTCAGGAACGACGTTAGTTTTCATTGTTGCAAAGGTTGAGAAGGGAATAGTTGATCCATCCGCTGTAGTAATATAATAATCGAGTAGTTGATCGCTGTTTAAACGCGTATCACGTATGGTTTGTGGAATAACCTGATAGGAACGTCCATCAAAGTTGAAATAATTAATATAATTTTGACTGACCGAACTCGCCAACACATTCGCAATATCTTGCATGGTGAGCCCTAGCTGCGCCGCTTTATCTCTATCTAATTGAAAACTAGTCTGTGCTTTATCGATTTTGAGATCAGAATCCATATACATAAACAATCCTGAAGCTAGTGATTTATCGATAACTTCTCGTGTAAGAGTATTAAGTTTAGCGAAAGTATCTGTGGTTTTAATCACAAATTGAATTGGTAATCCACTTCCGCCACCGGGCAGAGAAGGGCGCTGAAATGCAACTACTTTCGCTCCTGCAATGGTATTAAACATTGCTTGAATTTTAGGTTGTAATTGATTGGTGGTACGACTACGTTCATTCCAAGGTTTCATTACCATACCTGCAATAGCGGCATTAAGACCACCAATACCATTTAATTGAAATGTATGATCCATTTCTGAGAAACTGGCAAATATGTCGTTTACCTGTTGAGAATTAGCTTCAGTTTGGGCTAACGTTGCGTTAGGAGCTCCAGTAATTTGGGCAATAACAATTCCTTGATCTTCTTGTGGGGCAAGTTCTGTTTTTGAGGTAATATACAAAAAATAAATACTACAAAATATAATAATGGCAAACACTGCTGTAACGGGTAAATAATTGAGTGAATCCGATAATAAATAAGCATATCTTTTTTTGACTCGTTCAAATTTATCATCGATATAACGAACAAAACGCCCACTGTCTTTTTCGGTTATTTTTAATAACTTTGAACACATCATTGGCGACAACGTCAGCGCGACTATGGCAGAAATAGTTACTGTCCCCGCTAAAGTAAAAGCGAACTCAGTAAATAATGCTCCAGTTAATCCGCCCATAAAGCCAATGGGAAGGTATACTGCTATCAACACTATGGTAATAGCAATAATAGGATTAGCTAACTCACGAGCCCCCTGAATTGCAGCATCCAGTTTACTCATTCCGCTTTCCATATGTCGGTGAATATTTTCTATAATAATAATGGCATCATCAACCACCAAACCAATAGCTAAGACCATGGCCAACAACGTTAATAAGTTAACAGTATAATGTAGCATATACATTATAAAAAAAGCGCCTACCAACGAAAGAGGAATGGCAACTAATGCAATTAAAACTGATTGCATTGAGCCTAGAAAGATAAATATAACAAAGGTAACGATAAGCAGAGCTTCTATCAACGAGCTTTCTACTTCATTAATAGCTGCATTAACATATTTTGTAGCATCATACACTATGCGACCATTTAAACCTTGTGGCAGCTGTGATTCTATTTCAGGAAAAGCCTTTCTGACATCACTCACTACTTCAAGCAGATTTGCCGCTGGTGCGACTTTAATGCCTATATATACCGCAGGCAAATTATCGAATTTAACCGATGTATCATAGTTCTGCGCACCCAATTCTATTTTTGCCACATCAGATAAACGAACGATGGCTCCATCTTTTGCTTTTATGACCATTTTTTTGAATTCATCCACAGAATGTAATCCTGTTGCTGCAGTCATGTTAACCGTAAATGCTTGTCCATCGGTACGGCCGATGGCAGAAATAAAATCATTGACGGCTAAAGCATTTGCCACATCTTGTGATGTAATACCATAAGACGTTAATTTCATCGGATCTAACCAGGCTCGCATAGCGAATTGGCGATTACCGATTATTTCAGCTAACTGCACGCCATTAACAGCTTGTAGCTTTGGTTGCACCACGCGAATCAAATAATCGGTTATTTGATTCGAATCTAAATCGTTGCTATAAAATCCTATATACATAGAATCAATACTCTCGCCTACTGCAATAGTAATCACGGGTAGTTGCGATTGTTTTGGTAGTTGATTTAACACTGCATTCACTTTAGTGTTTATATCCGACAGCGCTTTGTTTGAATCATAGTTTAGCTGCAAATAAGCTTGAATTGTACTGACGCCTTGCGTGCTGCTTGATACCAAATAATCTATCCCTGTCGCTTGAGCGATTGAAGTTTCTAAAGGAGTCGTAATAAATCCTGCGACAACTTCTGGTGCCGCTCCTACATAGACGGTTGAAACTGTGATAACTGCATTTTCAGTAAAAGGATATTCTCGAATAGGAAGCATGCTAAGCGATCGTATACCTAGAGTTAAAATGACGAGACTAACTACAGTCGCTAAAACCGGTCTTTTTATGAAAATATCCGTAATTTTCATGCAGATTCCTTTTTATTGATCTGTTAAATTTGGGTTTGGATTATTTGGCGGTTCAACTTTATTATTAATAGTAATATAACTACCATTTTTTAATTTTAATTGGCCGCTGGTCACTACCATTTGACCTGCTTTTATTCCTTTCAAAATGGCAATTTGATCACCGCGCGTTTCTCCCGTCGTCACAAATGATTGTGTTACTGTTAATATAGGTTTACCTTTCCTATCTTTACCTTTGTTATTAACAATAAAAACAACATTCCCAAAAGAGTTATAACTAATTGCCGTTTCTGGCACCGTTAAATACTTTGTTGCTTGTTCAGTGTTAACTATCACATTAGAAAACATACCCGGAATGAGCTTTGATTTTGGATTATCTACTGTCGCTTCGATTTGTACATTTCGCGTATTTACATCAACCAGCGGATCAATTGTTGTGACTTTACCTTTAAAAAGTTGATTGCCATAAGTATCGACTGTCAGCGTCACTGGCATACCTACTTTCAATACAGCTAACGCTTGCTGGGGCAAATAGAAATCGGCATAAATTGGATCAAGTTGTTGTAACGTCACAATTTTATCGCCTGGATTAATATATTGACCGGGGTTAACTGCAGAAATACCTAAATGACCAGTGAATGGTGCGCGTATAGTTTTTTTATCGATATTAGCTTTTTGCTCCTCTACTTGTGCTTTGTAACTTTTTAAATTAGCCAGGTCAGCATCAACCACTGCTTTACTCACCCCTTGTATAAGATATTGGGCTTGATCACGTTTATAATTTATTTCGGCTAGAGCCTCAGAGGCTTCTAATGCTTCTAATTGTGCTACATCTGGTTTAATATTGAGTTGCACTAATAACTCATCTTTTTTAACAACCGCACCCGGCGTAAAATAAATAGTATCAACCATTCCAGCTAGTTCAGTGGTAACATTAACCCCTTTTATTGCTCGTAGACTTCCCGCAGCATTATATTTTGACTCCCATAACTCATATTTTGCTGGCATCGCTGATACTGTAACAATTTGTGATTGGTTAATCGTAATAAAATAACGTCCAATTAATCCCGTCACTAATTTTATGAAAAAGACTAATCCAAAAAGTATACCCATACTTATTAGCATCACTATCATGCGTTTTCTCATATTTGAGTCACCTCATTTTTATTTTGCTTTTTTTCTGCATTGGCATTTTCGGGATGATAATTCCACCATCCACCTCCTAAGGCTTGAAACAATGCCGCAGTATCGGCATAACGTGCAGCCTGAGCCTGAATCAGATTAATTAATGTTTGCTGATATTGTTGTTCAGCAGATAATAAAGATAAATAACTTATACCGCCTAACGCAAATTGTTTTTGTGTGATATATAAGCCTTTTTTAGCGGCTGTTTCTGCTGTTTTTTGCGCATGTAACGTTCTAGCGTCATTTTCTAATGCTCTCAGCACATCCGCTACATTTTGAAATGCTACCAATACGGTTTGTTTATATTGCTCATAAGATTGTTGATATGCGGCAATCGCTGCCTTACGCTGAAAGTATAATGAGCCGCCTTCAAATATCGGTTGTGTTATTTGACCGGTATAATCCCACACATTTGCCCTCGATTTAAATAATTGTCCTGGGCTACTGGCGACAGCACCATAGGCGGCATTTAATGTAAATTGTGGTAACAAATTTGCAGTTGCTACACCGATTTGAGCACTGGCTTGATGTAATAAAGCTTCCGCTGCTTGCACATCAGGTCGTTGTCGTACAAAGGAAGATGGCAAACTTAATGGCAACTTAGTGGGTAAATTTAATTTTGCTAACTCGAAAGTAGGAATACTACTTTCGCTCGGCAATTCGCCGATTAAAACTGCCAATGCATGATTTGCTTGTGCAAGCTGTTGTTGTAGCGGTGGTAACGTTGCTCGTGTTTGCTCTAATTGCGTTTGTTGTGAGTAGACATCTGCGCCTGAAATGCCACCCAACTCAAATTGTTGTCTAACGATAGTCAAAGATTTACTTTCTTCTTCTATTAACTCTTTCGTTGCTACGATTTGTGCTTGATAAGAAGCAGCAGCAATAGCTGTGGTCACAATATTTGACGTCAATGTAAGATAGGCTGCGGCTAATTGATATTGTTGATAAGTGACTTGCGCTTGTTGCGCTTCGATTTGTCGGCGCAATCCGCCAAATACATCTAAGGTATAAGATACATTCACTGAGGTATTATACAAACTAAATATATTGGGAGCAGTACCAAATCCAAAAGTAGAACCCGAAAACCGCTGCCGTTCGCCAGTCGCTTGTCCTGTCACTGCTGGAATCAATAATGCACCAATTTCTGAATACAAAGTATACTGTGCCTGCTTTAAAGCAGCTTCAGCTGCAGCATAATTAGGACTATGCGCCAATCCAGCTTCGATTAATTGATTTAAGCTTTCCGAATGAAATAGTGCCCACCATTGAGCTGAAATATCCGCACCAGAAACAAATTCTTGTGCTTTGCCAGATTTGCCTGCCGTAGGAGTATCCACCGTTTTAGCCGGCAATGGATCTTTTGTATACGATTGTGTTTTTGGCGCAGCAGGGGAGTGAAAATCAGGGCCCACCATACAACCTGCCAACAGCGATAGGCTGACGACTAAGATATAAATATTGGGGCTGCCCCGAGATGACATAAATCGCAATCCTTGCTTTTCATACCCATTAATTGTCCACGTTATTTACAGTAACATGAATAGGGAGGTCTTTCAATTGGAATAAAGTTGTCGTTTTATACTCATCTCCAGACTCTTTTTCATGCTTTTAGCTGGAATAGGTATAGCGCAATTAAATAGGGTGATTTTGAGGCGGGTAACGACCCGGGAGTATTACTGATCTAGCTTTACACCCAGGTAAATGCATGGTTAAAATTTGAGTTTTACGGTAGGGTCTTTTATAATCTCTCAGCTCTCACGGTCTAAATCTAGCATTAAATAACAGCCTATAGGAGTAAATATTATGGTTGAGTTTATAAATTGTAACATCAGCAATCATAATCTTGCAGAAGATGAAGTATACTCCTTGTTCAGCTCCCCCTCAGCAGAAAATCTTGTGTGTTGGTATAAAAACCTGGAAGGATATCATTTATTGTCGATGCCAAAAGCGCATCATTTATGGACAGCAAATAAAATTAAAACATCTGCCGATATTATTAATAAACATGAATTTGATTTATACAAAAAAGAACATCGTGATTTAGCCATGTTATACCTCAACCGCGATAAAATTGCTCACGAACAGCACAATTGGTATGGTATGGAACCAAGCTTTTGGAATCACCAATTAGTGTGTTTACTTGTACAAAAACAAGCTGTAGTTAATAATAAAGGTCAAATCGTAGGTAGCTTTGGCCAAGCAATGAAAATTTTAGACGCAAATTGGCTTAAATCCTTAACTATTTCACTAGGTATTTTTGATGAGTTTTATAAAAATCCAGCAAAAATGCGTTTTGGTTTTAATATGCTGAATGAAGATAACGTTGCTGTATCTAACCGTGAAGCTGAATGCTTGTTTTATACTTTACGAGGAAAAAGTGCGAAAGCGATCGCTAATCAATTAGACCTCTCCCCCAAAACAGTGGAGTTTTATTTGGAACAACTTAAACATAAGTTTAACTGTATTAACAAATCTCAACTTATCGAAAAAGCTATTAGCCTAGGTTATTTTGATAGAATTCCAGAGTCATTAGTATTTTCTAAAAATAAACGTAATAATTAATTTCTAAACCGTATCAAATAATACCTTCCGGCAATAATGATATTGCCGGAAATTTTATCTCCATTTTTATAAATCTAATTTTTGTGCTGGCTTAGCTGGCTTACATGAAACACTAGGAACGCGTCTGGGCTGCTGAGGATGAAACAATGTAGGTTGGGCAACCCCATTGTAATAAAATACTTGATTTACCCCAGCTTCAGCAGTATTCTCTTCAGTGAATGGTAATATATTTTCAGAATCATCTTCATCATCATCAATAAATTCAAACGATACTACTGAATCAGTATCAGACACATTCCCATCTACAGTAATTGGTGTGTTGCATTTTATTGCATTTAAAAATTCACCGATATTTGTACTTGTGGGAACATTGATAGGAGAGGGAAGGAGGCCAAAAACACCTCTGTTATGCACTTTCATATCAACAAAACAACTTTCATTTAAACACCAACTGCTGCAATGATCAAGCTCAGCTGCGCGTATCACAAAATTTCGCAACGAAAATGTAACATTATATTCATTAATCACTCTGCTGGCTGTATTTAATAAACTGTAAGTTGCGTTCAACACCAATCCTCTTAAATATATATTACCTTTACACAAAACAATAACATTATAATCAGAGGAGATTCGGCCTTGAAGTATCACCTCTTCAGCATTAAAAATTTTTGTTATGTTTTTGGTATAGATTTCTGATTCTGATGTGCAGGCCAATCTCTTGGCATCGACATAAAGAGCTTCCGTGTATATTTTTTTATTTAAAAAAACGTTTTCCCCTGTAGCCATTATTGAAAATTTTTTGATATCCCAATATTTTTCAACATTAAAATCAAGCATATAACTGTCAGTTTGATTAATGATTTTTAACGTGAGCATTTTCTCTTTTAATTTCATTAAACCAAGACATCTTCCATTCATCCCATCTATAAACTCAAGGAAATAACCTAAACTTAACACCTCAAACACGCGTTCTCTGTCAGTCACCGCGTCAAAATTTAATAAATATGTCCCAACCGAATTTCTATAAACAATAATTGCTAATCTTTCTTTTTTCATAATACACCCCCATTAAATTAAAAATATAAACTTATAAAAAAATAATTAAATACTCATCCTTCTCGTTCTATGTTCATTTGCTGTTTTATTCGGATTTTCTGACGATACTGAAAACAATGTAAATCGATTGTTATTTATTGTTTTTGGCTGCTTAGTTACCACACTCAAATTTGCATGTGCATTGTTGTACTCAAGTTGTGAACGTATCGTGTCAGTATATTGATGTACTTCTTCTTCAATAGTTTTTAGTTGGTGGGAAGTAGTAGAAATAATAATTTCAGAAGGAGCTGGAAGTAGCTTACCCAGCTCCATTTCCACATCATATTTGGCTGTACTCGGCAACTCCAGGACTTTTCCTTTATCGTATGTTGTTCCTGTTAAACTTCCTGCACCATTAACAACATTAGGTCGTGATTCAAAATCGGTCACTTTAGAAAAATCATATTGATTATTTGGATTATATATTCCTGGGTTATCAAAAACATAAGCCGGCTTGTTGAATTGACTCGACGCCAATGCTGCTTCAGCTGCACCTAAAGAATGTCCGGTAAAGGAAACTTGATAATCTGGATAATCCGTCATGGTTTCTTTAATATAAGCCTCCATATCCGCATTATAGCTACGCGGTGCTTGGCGAGTTGCAATATCTACATCAGCAGTAGCTAAATTAGCGACATTAGCCGTTCCACGAAATGCAATAACTATTTCATGACTTTCTTCATTAATAAATGTCTCTACCTTCGTTCCTGTGGTTGAATCATAATAACCACCATCTTCGAGTAGGGCATAACCCTCTGGCATTGGAGCGTCAGGGTCGTAAGAAGCCTTACTTAGCATTAAACTTACATTAAGCTCTTTAAGGTATTGCTCAACATCTTGCGATGTTTTCATACTTTCAAAAGAGCGATACGCAATCGTGTCGATTGAAGGTGTAACCAGCCCAAGTTCTTCTAATGCATAATTAAAATTATGCTTCATTTGATCTATAGTTTGTTTATCATAAACTGGTATTTTTACATTAATATTATGTTTTGTATCTCGCTGTACACTGCGTCCATCGAGACTTCCCGTATGAATTTCACCTTGGATAGAGTTGGCATTAATGATCGTCGCTTCATGCCCATGCACGACCGGCACTAAGTTGGCATCATAATGCTCGCTCTTTATACCAACATCAACGGTATGAATTTGTCTGGCCATATCCATATCCGCTGGCAACCGATTGGAGCTAGGCTTCTGTGGAATAAGATCATGGATATTACCTGCGATACTAAAACCACTGCCTCGCTTTTCTTCATGAATTGATTCACTGATAATAGTATTAACATTAAGTTCAACCGATGTATCACTAACGACATCTCCACTGAGCGTATGTAAAGTATCCGCTTGAAAATTATTTTTTGTAATAGCCTCGTGTGTATGAATACCTGCTTTTTCATTGACTATACTACTCGATGAAGTATCATGCCCACAACTAAAACTTTGATCTGTTGACAAAGAAGCATGGGTAGAAGAACTCGTCATACTATCAGTCATAGAAGTAATAGTCAGCGTGTCTTTGACATGTATATCAACTTTTTCAGCATCAATATTGGCACCTATCAATTCCATGTTGTTCACATTCACATGCAGAGTACCACCCACATAAGTATGTTGGTTAAGTACTGTATCGGCCTCCATTTTAACGACACTTCCGCTGACACCTACTTGAGAATTACTGCCTTTGATCGAAGTGGCAACAGAAACATTTTGTGTTTTTTGTTCGGACTCACTGTGTAATTTCACTCCTTCTGCTTTAAAATCCTTGGCATTAACAGTCATATCTTGAGCAACAGCGACTGTTACCCCGGTGATATTTACAGACTCTTTTGCATTAATAGTTAATGACCCGGCAGCGATGACACCAGGGCCTTTTGTCTCTTGGCTTTCCTTACTGGATGTGTGTGTATAAGAAATTTTCGTAGTTGGTATATCTAAACCAATCCCATGCGTTTTGAATATTTGTGAAGGAAGATTATCGTTAACTAACCCATTCACAATATTATTGGTCGTATTCGCTAACGTAATAGCACTATTAAACGTTTCAGTGGTAGTTTCGACAAGACCTTGAGCATCGTGTAGATTTTTAGCTTGATCTATAATCGGTGTTGCTGGTAAATGCACACCTGATCCAGTTTGTTGGGGTAGGTGAGTATGAGCAACTTCCTGCCCCATAACACTAACTCCAAAACCTGAACTTTCACAGCTATAGGTATGCTTTAAAATACTGACATCAATATTAACATTCCTGCCTTCGATAGTAACGGGTCCAGGCGATGCCATAACAACACTTCGTAATGAAACATCGCCCGAGTGCGAGCTCATTTTTATATTATCATGACTACTAATTTTTGTTGGAACTGAGTATTCATCACTACGTTTAGACTTACTGTGGCCAAATAACGATTTGCTAGTTTTTTTAGTAGTTTGTTTTGCAATAACGTCACGTACAACAATATCTTTTTTTGCATCTAATTCCACATCTTTTGCAGCTGATAAATGTGCTGCATCTATTTTCATGCCACCATCTTTGCTGGACATATAAACACTTCCCTGCTTAGAAGAGATATCACTACATTGAACTTGCGTAGTGCGAGTTTCTACTTTACTCGTTTTTTGTTTTAAAAAGCCGTGTTTTTTAGTTTTTTTATTTGATACATAGGTGTGAGTTAACGCGTTAACTTGCACACCCTTATCCGCTGAAATAACAGCATTTCCTTGAGCACTAATATTTGAGGCAGTATTAACAAATTGGCCTTCGGTTTGAATAACTAATCCATTTCCATCATGACCTTCACCCTGTCCACCAATCACCTGCGTGCTTGTATATTGATACATCGTGTCATATCGCCCCTGTACCTGCTTAGCTAGAGCCTCATTAGTTATATCGCCATGACTGGTCATCTGTACATAATTATTGCCTTGCACCTCTGAACCAATTAGATGCATCTGAGTATCTGCATTCGCATAAAGATCATGTCCTGCAGATAATTTGCTATTACTAGCCACATAACTCTTAGCCGCATTGATATTAAGATCATGTCCTGCAGAAACTTTATGTGCATCGGTAGTGATATTTTCTGTCGCTTGTAGAGAAACATCTTCATCAGCATGCACATTTGCGTGAACATCTAAATTGCCATTTGCGTTAACAAGAAATGATTTTGACATATCTTGATCTTCTGTAATAGCAAGGTTATTAGCGGAAAGTTGGACCGCACTGTCTCGCTGAATTTTTTGATTTAAATTTATATCCTGCTTGGTTTCAACAACTAGCGCACTTTCTATAGATAGTCCTTCATGTTCACCACTACCCGCAACCACTTCAACAAGATTGTTAACCTTATCTGCTTTTAGATAAACACTATCAACATCACCGTGAGAATCCAAAGTTATGGTGTTGTTAGAGCTCATTATAAGCGTGCCGTTTTCTCCATTAAATGAAGACGTTGAGTCTGCAATAATATTGCCATCCCCTTCTGTTTGAAATACAACGGCTGCTGAATCTGCTATGAAAGTCGATGCGCTATCATGAATGGTTTTTGAGAGTAAACTAGTATCTCCAGCCACATTCACCGTCGCATGCTCAGTTAAAGTTAAACTATCTGCGCTTTTAATTTGCGTAGTATCTGTTGACAACACACCCGAGATAGTGGTGACGATTGACTCAACCTCAACATTTTTCATTCTCATATTGTTATCGTCTGTTGTTTGAAATATTTCAGTTTTTACTGCAGAATTATCTAAATCCATTTTATCCTGATTTTCAAAGTTTTTTGTTTCAACATATGTATCTCTTCCTGTGAATGACTTTGTATTCAGAAAATCACCTTCCGCATGAAAGCTCGTCTTTGTTGAATTGCATTCAGAATCACTTGTTATGTTCTTTGCAGAAATGTCTGCTGAGTTTGTGGAAAAAATTCCACTTAACGTTAATTCATCCTCCACATCCAAAACAGTCTCATTTAAAGAGGTTTCTCCAGAAATTTTGGCGCTTTGTACATTAATTTCTGTTTTGTTTGTTGTCGTGGTCGAATCAACCGTACTGACAAATTCATCCTTTACGTTAAGTATCGTTTCGGAAGTATTTAAAGTATCCACATTAACCAGCATTCTCGTATCAACTTGCGATTGATTGGTAGTCATGACTCCTGCACTCTTAATCTCGTCACGGACATTTAAGTGTGTTTTTTCAGCTACGAGTTGATCTGTATTTTGTAAACTTGACATCTCAGCGTCAACAAAATCAAATGATGCCAGGCCATCACTGGACAAATCTCCCGCAACGGTTAATTTCCCATTTTGGAAATGTATTTCTGCGCCTTTTTCATTGTTTACATTGTTGGCCATTAAATAGAAATCATCGAAGTCAAGCAACCCTTTATTATCAATGCGATCAGTTGTAACGTTGGCATGCACAAAGCTCATTGTGCTATTAGGTTTGTTTGTTATCGTTTCATCTACTGTTGTATTTGTATTGGTAAACTTTATTGTGCCTTCGTTAGTTATTTTATCAATTTTATTATTCTGATTTTTTATTTCTACTAGCCCGCGATTGTTTAATTCTTTTGCTTTATAATAGCCAGAGTCAGTTTTCAAATGGGCCGTAGAAGCCATCTCATGTGTGCTTATATCAAAAAATCCTTCAATAGCTTCAATATAACCTTCTTGAAGCATTTCTTCTTCTGCTTTAAATGATAGTTGCTGGGCTGATATTTCACTTGGCTCAGATTGGCTTATATTTTTAGTTTCTGCCACTAATACGGCAGCATCAATTTTACCACTAAAATCTATAGTTGGAGTTTCCAAATATATCTCTCCAGCAGATGCCTGAGTATTACTATCCTCAGAAAAACTCACCTCTTGTGCTTTAACTACTAATTGTCCATCTATCGTTAACTCTGGTGAACTTTGTTTAAACTCCTGGCAATCAACTCCAACAATATTGGTAATCTTCATAGACGAGTTAGGGGAAATATCGACTGTGTTGGTTGCCTGAACTGTAACGTTACTCAGCGCATTACGTCCACCGAATTGTGCATTATTGACCCGCATATCTACATTATCGACATCATTATTGCTTGATGCAGTAGAACAATAATCGCCGGATAATTTCATTTCAACATTTTTTAAGTTACTCTGTCCATCAACAATGAAAGTTCTACCTGTCATTGTGCTATTATTCATAGTCAACTTAGCATCTTTTTCTACCTCCATTTTATTAACTTTCATCGCTGTAGTATTAACTTGCACTATCCCACTGTCTTGCGTTTCATCTGATTGATAACTCCCACCATCTTGTTTATATTGTCCCTCTTTATCAATATTGTGCCGCGAACGAACATTTACGCTCCCTGTTTTAAATTCCATTTTCCCTGACTGTTTTAAATCGCCTACCATAGCTACACCTTGGTTAGCTCGCATGCGGCTATGACTATGTTGATTATAACTACCTACTTCTGTAATATTTACACTATTGGCTCTAGTGTCTGAGTAACTATCAGCTCTCACGCCCTCTTGAATCAATGTATTCGTTCTTATTAAACTTGCTTGACAACTGTAGACTGATGTTTGATTTGTATTTTGAGATAATTGCACATTGGCTTCAAAAGAAGCTATAGCACGACTTGAATTATTGCCAGTAAAATCAGCCCCAAAAACAACAGAAAACAATGAATCTCTTGAAATAGATGGGCCAAACATTGAAGCAAGCATTTCAACAACTTGCACAGCATCTTGCCCCGATAGCGCTATTGGATCTGATAGAAAAAGGCCTGTAGAAATAAATTCTTCGATAGAGGTTACGCCGGCAACTGCAACACCAACCGTTTGAATAATTAAATTTTTAAACCCTACTGCAACCGGTATAATATCTCTTAGTTGTACTTTTTCCCAATTATTATAAAGATGACGTACCTCACTGGTAATTCTCGGTATATTTATTGATAATAATAAAGTATTCCATAATATACCCACAACCATGCCAAGATGAGGAACAAGCAATTTTAATGAGCTTACTAATAAGCTCAATGTTTGAAATGCAGTCTCTTTGGTTAGGATGTTGTCTGATAAAACTGAAGAAAAATCAAAATTATATAATTTTTTGAAAATCTCTTTAATTGGC
>CAZULF010000013.1:0-30608 GCA_964621215.1 uncultured Legionellales bacterium
TACGGCATCGGTGACGGTAGAGGAATTATTGCATGCAACTGGCCAAAGTCCGGCGATGACCCTGGGTGCTGTGGATAAGGCCACATTATTAGCTGCTGTGAAGCAAGCGAGAGCGGCGGGTGAACGTATCGTCATGACCAATGGATGTTTTGATATATTGCATTCAGGCCATATCATGTATTTGAAACAAGCGAAAAGTTTGGGTGATAGATTAATCATCGCCATGAATGATGATGAATCCGTGCAACGATTAAAAGGTCCGACGCGTCCATTGAATACATTAACTCGACGTATGGCCGTGTTAGCAGCATTAAACGTAGTAGATTGGGTAGTACCATTTCATGAAGATACACCACAAAATTTAATTGCTGAAGTATTACCGGATGTCTTAGTTAAAGGCGGCGATTGGAAAATTGAGCAAATTGCTGGTGCAATGGAAGTGCTAGCCAATGGCGGTGAAGTTAAGGTATTGGGTTTTGAAGAAGGCATTTCAACTACGTTGATTATCAACAAAGCGAAAGAGGGTGAATTAGTATGATTATTGTAACCGGTGGCGCGGGATTTATTGGCAGCAATATTGTGTATGAATTAAATCAGCAAGGACGTCAGGATATTATTGTTGTTGATGATTTAACCGATGGCACGCGGTTTCAAAATCTTGCCAATTGTGTGATTGCCGATTATCTTGATAAAGACGAATTTCTAACATTGGTCACAGCAAAAAAATCATTTGCAAAAAGTATTGAAACGATATTCCATGAAGGCGCGTGTTCCACCACCACCGAATGGAATGGCCGCTTCATGATGCAAAATAATTTTTCTTATTCGAAAGCGTTATTGCATTATTGCTTGGATCAACGTATCGCATTAATTTACGCCTCCAGCGCGGCAGTGTACGGTGCAGGGCAAGTATTTAAAGAAACGCCCGAAGCGGAATTGCCATTAAATGTGTATGGCTATTCTAAGTTGGCGTTTGATCAGTATGTTAGACAATATTTACCTACTGCGCAGAGTCAGATTGTGGGTTTACGTTATTTTAATGTTTACGGACCGCGCGAACAACATAAAGGTGGCATGGCTAGCGTTGCCTTTCATTTACATAACCAAGCCAAAAACGACGGTATTATAAAATTGTTTGAAGGTTGTGATGGTTACGGGAATGGTGAACAACGGCGCGATTTTGTGTATGTTGATGATGTAGTGAATGTGAATTTATGGTTGGCGAAACACCCTAAAATCAGTGGTATTTTTAACGTCGGCACCGGCCGCAGCCAAAGCTTTAATGATGTAGCCCACACGGTGTTAAAAACGCATACTAAAGCAAAATTGCATTATATTCCGTTTCCAGATAGTCTGAAGGGACGTTATCAAAGCTTTACTGAAGCCGATATCAGCGCCTTGCGCCAAGCCGGTTACGATGCCCCATTCCACTCGGTGGAAGAGGGTACTGCCAAATATTTAGATTGGTTATGTTCGCGTTAATAAATTGTTAAGGTTATTTTGGTATAATTAAGTACTGTATTAGATGTTAGTGCGTCTCTCCAAATCCCGTCGTCCCGCGGCTTGTCCGCGGGATCCAGGAAACGGAGAAAAGGCATGGCCGCGGAACGATGTGAAGTAGAGTACAGAATTCTTTTTTTGAAACAACGAGGTGTATCATGCCACTAGGATTGAAAAATTTAAGTGAAGAGAAGCGAAACGAGCTAGAAAAAAGCTTGAACGATAGCTTGGCTGTTGTTAATGCCAAAGTCCATGAGGATGAAATTGTATCGACGCACGATAAAAAGACGGTTTATTCTATTGAACATGTGGATGGGTTGTTTAATGCGGCAATTAGTGAGCAAGAAAAAATAAAAAACGAACAAGATAATATTAATAAATCTCGCAGGAGGATTGTTCCAGAAGATCCTCTCAGTGCAGCAGCAGAAACTGCTCGTCTAGCGGCAGAGGAAAAATTAGAAAAAATAACATCAGGAAAGAATAAATTTAATCACATAAAAGAGGAGTTGGCGCAAAACAACACGCCTGAGAAAACCACTAAGAATGCAGATACTCCAGAGCCTCCAAAACCTGAAAGCGAAGAAATCAAACAAAAGAAGGCACGACTTGCCCAAATCGATGATAAATTACATGACTTGAAAGCAGAACGAGATGGTGGTCATCATAAAGAGCTTAATAAAGAAATTAAAGGTGCAAAAAAACGTTTAGAAGAGATAATTGGTGAAAAGAAAGGGATCGTACCCAATTTAAGACCCGGTTCTTTTATTCATGGTGCTCAAAATGGAAGTATTGTAACTTTATTTCTAGCTTTACTTGTTGGTCCTGATTTCAAATGGCAAAGACTCTATGATCAATTAGCAGCAATGGAACAGCGGGAGTTATCACGGTTAGCTGAAATTCAACGACTTGAAGCGGCCTATGTAAAAGAGAAAGAATTTTTAGAAGCTGATATTAATGGAAAAGTGACACTTTCGCCACATGACGATTCATCTAAACCAGATGCGAATATAAGTTTGACACCACATGAAGATGACAAAGAATTTGATAACAAATTGAAAAACATTGATGATCAATTTAAATTTGAGGTGGGTGCAGGTCATGAAGATCAATTCAAGTTTGGAGTAGGGGCTGGTCACACACCTGCGCCGGATATTAGCACCGAAGTTATGAATAAAGTCCGTGAAATATCACCAGAAGTTGAATTGGTACAACAAAATGGTGTATGGGGATTGGAGTTTGATAAAGTGCCTGTAGATAAAGTGGATCAAGTGAAACAAGATGTCACGCAAGTTTTAACCGAAGCAGGTGTTTTAAAACCCTCTTACTCAAGACAGGATTTTTTAACAGCCGCTTCTGAGACACAAAGGAAAGAACAAGAAGCGAAACTGGCGGAAGAGAAAGCATCACAAGCAACTGCAGGCAAAACCCCGGGTCCTTCTCCTTCTAATTCTTAGAAATGTAGCCCGGATGGAGCGTTAGCGAAATCCGGGTTTTTTCTAATTTAGATACAACAGAAAAGATCAAACCACGGTAGGGGCAATTCACTAATTGCCCGTTTCTGTCTCTAGCAAAGTCCGGGCAGCAATTACCTACCAGCTTTATAGAAATATTTACGTCCAGGATCATGCATGCCTTTACTTATCTCAACTACCCATCCTTCCTCAATTAAATGGATTAAACGGGTACGTGTTGTCCTTTGAGATTTCTTAATTGCATCAGCGATTTCCTTAGTTGATAAACCATCTGCATTTTTTAAAACATCAATAATTGATTGTTCGGTACTACTTAGTAAGGGAGTGGTGATTTTTTGCGTAAAAATGGTAACTCTGAAATGTATGCCAATTTCTTCAAAAAAGGGCTCAGCAAAACCAGAATCTTTGCAAGAATCTATAATACGTTTTATTCCACTACCCCATCGCTCAATGAGACCTAACCGGTAAAATATTTGACCAATGCTACGATTTCTCAATTTGGAAACACCGCGTTTGATTTCATCAATAGTTAAACCAAACAATAATAATCCGGGATTTTCAATTTCAATGCGATCATCAAAAATGGCCAAGCGAATGGGAGCTCCTTGTTGTGCATAGTCTGCATGTACAACAGCATTGATGATCGCCTCTCGAATCGCAGTTAGTGGTAAGTTCCATGTCTCCGTATTTCGAGTGCCTTTTATCTCTATCCCATGCATAGCGTGTTTTTTAACAAATTCCATAACTTCATCAATGGCTAATATAGGGTAAGAAGTGATTTCACGGGTATCGCTAATAGTATTTTTGGAGGTCCCCGCAAAACGCCCAACTTGAATCCAAGCATCGGGAAAATATTTAAGTCTATCTTTTCCAAATAAAATCATACCTCCGACAGTAGGTACAGTCTTTTGTTGATATACAGTAACAAAGTCCATAGACTCTAAATCAGCCTTAGTTAGCGTTCTAATCGGTGCAAACAACTCTGAAGCTACTCTGAAGTCAATTGCTTCAGAGCTTAATTCCGGTATAGACTGTCTATCAAATGAATCTGCAATTTTTAGACGTTGTAACTCGGTTAGCATGATTTTATCAGCGAGTCTATTGGTTGAGCCGACTCGAATATAAGTCCCTTTTTCTGCTCCGCTTTGTTTCAAAAAATGAGGTCTAATTGAGCTGGGGAAAATTTGAATAACCAGCAAATATACATTTCGCCAAGGAACAACTTCAATTTCAGGCAAAAGTTGTGGTGTAATAAGATCATTCACCAAGTTAGCAAGTTTTTCCTCTAAAAATAAAGGGTCTTTTACGCCACAGATATGCTTTGTCTTATCTTCCACACCGAGAATAATGGTACCTCCGGCGGTATTGGCAAATGCCACCATTGTACGAATAATGCCCATGTGCGAAGATAAATCTCGCTTGAACTCTAGCGTTTTGCCCTCGGGGCTTTTTAATAAATCGATAAGATCCATAGCTCTGCATTCTACTCTGAACCTACTCGACTGTCTAGGTGTTCAGAGTAGAATGCAGAGTAAAGGTATCCCGCCCTTTACCTCCTGCCTAATTTTGTATATCCTCTCAATATCACTCCACAAGGAATAGTCCATTACATGCAGGATGAGATTGATCTAAAACACGCGCGGTCTCCGGGTTATCACTATGACGATGGGGTGGGGTATTTCTTAGGTGGCTGGGTCACAGCGCAGCTAACAACTCAAACGATGCGGCCGGTTTATGGATCTCAGCCTACCATCACGTCGCCTTATATCGTCGATTTCTCTCAACTGCAGCGTTTAGATACGAATGGCGCTTGTCTTATCAACCAATTTTTAATACAACTACGCGATCAAGGCATCGATGTTGTTACCCGTAATTTGCCAGAGGATTATCAGCATTTACTCGATTTAATCAGCGAAAATGAATCTAAAATCGCTCCCACCAACCATGTCAAGACTATGCCAACGTTGGCTTGGGTAGGACAAAAAGCGATAGAGCATTATCAACAGCTGTTGCAATTTTTTGAATTTATCGGTGAGCTGAGCCTGGTTGCTTGGTTATGGATCAAAGATCCGCGCCGTATCCGCTGGATTGCCGTATTTGATGGCATTGATAGCACCGGCTACAGAGCTATGCCCATCGTAGCATTGCTTTCTTTTTTAATCGGCGTGGTGTTGTGCTATCAAATGGGGATCCAGCTGGCCAATTACGGCGCTAGCATTTATGTTGTCGATTTACTGGGTTTATCGATATTACGCGAATTCGGTCCGCTGATTACCGCCATTATTATCGCTGGCCGTACCGGCTCTGCTTTCGCCGCACAATTAGGCACCATGAAATTAAATCAAGAAATTGATGCGTTAAATACCATGGGGCTATCTCCGATCGAGTTGTTAGTGTTACCTCGCGTGACAGCGCTTTGCATTGCACTGCCTTTATTATCAGTGTTAGCGATTTGTGCCGGTTTGATGGGCGGTATGTATATGGCCAAGGTGTTATTTAATATCACGTATCTGGATTTTATCAGTCGATTTGGCGAAGTGATCGAAGTTAAAACCTTAGTTTTGGGCATGATAAAAACGCCGGTGTTCGCTATCTTGATCGCTTCTATCGGTTGTTTTCAGGGTTTTCGTGTTAGTGGAAGTGCGGCGAGTGTGGGCGAACACACCACCATCAGCGTAGTGCAATCGATATTTATGATTATTGTTGCTGATGCCGTGTTCTCAATCATTTACAGTAAGTTGGGGGTGTAGATCTTGGAGAGCACGCCCATTATAGAAATTAACAACCTCAGCACTCGTTTTGGCGATAATGTTGTGCACGAAAATTTATCACTCACCATTAACAAAAGTGAAATTTTTGCTATCGTTGGCGGTAGTGGCTCAGGCAAAACCACATTGTTACGTGATATCCTCATGCTGGAACGTCCCTCATCCGGTTCGATTAAAGTGTTTGATCAAGAGATAGTGACTGAAACAGTAAAAAATAAAAGCAGCATCCGCCGACGTTGGGGCGTGATGTTTCAATTTGGTGCATTATTTAGCGGTTTGACTATACTTGAAAATGTTTCATTTCCATTGCGAGAGTTTACCCAATTATCCGAATCTATGATTAAAGATATTGCCATGCTCAAAATGCGATTGGCTAATTTTCCTACAAAATCTGCTTACCTCTATCCATCTGAGCTAAGTGGTGGTATGGTTAAACGAGCAGCGGTGGCGCGGGCTATTGCTATGGATCCGGAGGTATTATTTTTAGATGAACCGACCTCAGGGCTTGATCCCGAAAGTGCAGGAGATTTTGACGAGTTGGTATTACAACTTCAAGCAAATTTAGGTTTAACGATAGTGATTATTACCCACGATATGGATACATTGTGGCGTGTGCCCGATCGCATAGCTTTTTTAGGCGATAAGCGTGTGTTAGCAGTGGCACCTATCCGTGAACTGATTCATAACGATAATCCCATCATCAAGCAATACTTCAATAGCCCCCGTGCGCATACAGCCATGGCAGCGTTATCTGAGGATAAAATGTAATGGAAACGACAGCACATTACATACGCGTGGGTATATTCGTTATTATTTTTACCATCTTTTTAATTATTGGTTTGCTGTGGTTATCGTTTGGCTTGAATGGTAAAGCCTATAAGTACTACTTTGTTTACATGCATGAATCCGTCGCTGGTTTAAGCTTGCGATCAGCTGTAAAATATAATGGTGTCGATGTCGGTTTTGTGCAGGATATCGATCTGTATCAGAAAAATCCGCAGCAAGTACAGATTCTTTTAGAAATTGAAGATACCGTTCCTATTTATAATGGCACGCGAGCCGTGTTAGAAACACAAGGTATTACCGGGATTTCTTATATTGAACTTCAAGGCGGTGAAATCAAGGAAGGTAAACTAAAAGTACGTCCAGGTGAACGGTATCCAGTGATTAAATCGGCACCGTCACTATTATTTCGTTTAGGCTCTGCAGTAGATAATCTAACGAAAAATGTGGAAAATATTACTCGTAATTTGCAAGTGATTATTAATGATAAAAATGCACAAGCGATCTCGACCACGTTAGAAAATTTTTCAGCTATTTCGACTAACTTACGAGATAAAACTGGCAAGCTAGATCAATTGATAGATGATGCACAAATTACATTACAAAACACAGCCAATGCGAGTAAACAACTACCTAACATTATGACGAAAGTGCAGCATAGTGCGGAATCTATTGATAAAGCAGCGGATAGTTTTGCCAGTGCTAGTCGTCAAGCTGAAGCTATTGTTCGAAACGGCGCGGTGACATTAGAAACAGTGAATAATCAACTGATGCCGCAAGCGGTAAGTTCAATGTATTCCGTGCAAACGTTATTAAATAATCTGACCCATGTCAGCCAACAAATGGAAGAAAATCCCGCAGTGATTATTCGTGGTCGACAATCTTCACCACCAGGCCCTGGAGAATAGTATGTTACGAGGGAAGTCTATTGTTACAATGATGTTATTGATGCTATGTGGATTAGTTATCAGTGCTTGCGCAGTGAAACTTCCCGATACCAATACCTATATTTTAACTTTGCCACCGCAGCCAGTAAATGTTGCAAGCCTTCCAGCGACGAATCGTATTTTATTTGTATCGCAACCCGATGCAGCGCCAGGTGCTAATACACAGAAAATGGCGTATGTGGAAGAAGCCTATCAATTACAATATTTCACTAAAAATCAATGGGTAGACAAACCCGCCGATATGTTATTGCCTTTGATGGTGCAAACGCTACAAAATACACATCGTTTTAAAGCAGTAGTGGGTGCACCGTTTAGCGGTGCGTCTGATTTACGTTTAGATACGACCGTATTAGCATTACGTCAAAATTTTATGACTAAACCTGGTGAAGAAGATTTAGTGGTGTATGCTCGTTTGATACGCACGAGCACGCAAGAAGTTGTCGCTAGCCAACGTTTCGCAGTGCAAGCCCCAGTGCCCTATGAAACACCTTATGGCGGCGTGCAAGCCGCCAATCAAGCCGTTACTCTGTTTTTACAGCAGTTGACGCAGTTTGTTTTGAAAAATGCGCTTTAATGTAGCGAGGGTGCTGAGGTTTTAGCTTCGTCTATATCAGAATATTTTTGCTCAATATATGCTTGAACTTTAGTTAGGAGTATCTCGTTTATACTAGAAGTTGATGAGGGAGTGTATTTAAGCATGCTTTTAACTTTTTTCTCATTGATTTCAAAAACAACTTGCCCTGGATTGTGAGGATCAATTTCTGCTTTCCAGTGAAAGGTTGTTAAAATATCTATAGCTGCTTCGCGAGTTTTGCCGGTTCCAACACCACAAACACAATAAAAAGATAGGGGAAAGCTTAATTTTTTATCGTTGTAATTTCGGCATATCTCATTATACGCTCGATGTAAAAACACCTCCATCTCTAAGCGAGAATAAGTTCCATATTGAGGAATACCATCACGAGAGACAGAAAAATGATGGAAATTTATTTTCATGACGTTTTCTATCAGGCTAATCTTAGTTGTTTTATACAGCCCTATCGATAATGCATATTCATATAGACGAGTGGCAGCTTCATATTTCTTTTGTTGTGCCAGCGCAGAAAGTATAATTCTAAAAGCCTCTTCGGTAGGTTCTTGAATTTTTATAAATTCGTCTAATGCAACTTCTAATAGGTCATTTTTTGCATAATTTTCAATAAGTGCAATTTTGACTAGTAAAGTTTCTTGTAGAAACAAGGGCAACTCATTGTAAGACTTTACCACCTCATCATGGGGTTGCTTTTTTCGAATTAGAATTTTCAAGAAGTCTTGACATATTTCATCCGTCAACAACGCTCGAGGTATTGATTTAAAATATTTTTTAATTCCATCAACAGATTTAGTGTAAGCAATAAATTGTAATCTAAGCTTATAAGTTCCACTGTTAAAGCCTGGGGCGTTTTCTAAAAATAAATTATTTATTTCACTTTCAATAACTTCTGAATTGGCTTTGCTTTTTTTTAGTTTTTCCAGTTTCCCCAGGTGTATTTTTAATAAGCTATTAAAAGTCGCAATACTGACATTCTTATTATATAAATCTCGCAACTTTCTCAATTCAGTATGTGGTTGATGAAAATGAAATACTAATAAATAACTACTTGCAAAAATATCGAGTTCTTCTTGTGGTGAATCTGAATATTTTTCACATGTTAGTTTATAAAGCGCATCAGCGTTCTCCTTAGTACCGAAGCGCATATTGACATATTTCTTCAACAAAATTGACATAAAACTTAATGGAGGATAAATAGAATGTTTCGTTGAGCTATTTAAAAAAGTAATTGCATCATTATAATCAGCTTGGTATAACCAATCATATAATGAAAGCATTTCAAAATGCTCAATACTATCAGAGGGGAAATTATTTTTTATTTCTATCATAAGTTGGTAAAAAAATTGTTTTTTTTCTGCAGCGGCGAGTTGCTCGTTTGAAGTAGGCTTGCTAAGAACAAGTTTAGGAATATTAAGCTCTACTTTTGCTTGATTAACTTTTGATATTCGTTTAACAGGTTTAAACAGCATTGCACTACATGGTGACACATCGATTTTTTGTTCAGCTATACTCCCGATATATTCTAATAGTTCAATACTATCTTTATCTAATGTATTCGATGATGCACCTCTGTGGGATGTGCTTGAGCTAGATGTGCTTGCCTTAGATGAATTTTCTAAAGTAATATGTGCTCCGCTTGTAAAGAAAAGCTCAATGATTAATGTTCCCGTTGTATTGAAGTTATATTCAACTTTGGTAAGTTGAGATTTAGTGGTGACCAGCCTAATAAAATCTGCTTTTAAGCCTTTTTTGATAGGTATAGGTTTACTCGCCCGCAAAGGTAAAGATGATTCTTCAAGGCAACGTTTTATTTCTTCATATTGTGGGTTTTTTAAAATATATTTTCCTAAGGGGCCTAAATTAATTTGATATCGCATAAGTTTAACCTCAACAAATGGAATGTAATTCACATTAGCATGCATACAAGCCACTAATCAAGCCGTTACTCTGTTTCTACAGCAGTTGACGCAGTTTGTTTTGAAAAATGCCACATAATTACGGCAGAGAGGATACTAAAACCGGTTACCACAAAAAATGGCATCGTTAAGCTAATTGAGCTTAATGGCCCGGTGGCAATCGCGGTGATACCCCATGCTGCGCCTGCAATAGCCGCGGATATTCCCATAATCCAGCCTTGCGATGCCTCACCCACCGCTTTGGAATAAATGGAAAGACCAACGGTATATGACAAGGAAATTCCAATAGCGCCCAAAATAACCGCACAATATTGCCACGCTTCGTTAGTGAATATCCCAGCACATAAACCACCCGCCGCTAGAAAAATGCCACCTTGAATATACAGAATTTCATCACGTTTATAGTACTTAATTAATGCCTTAATTCCCCAGCTTAAGGTAATAGCAGAAGCAATGCCGAGCACGGTATAAAATATGCCGATTTGAGCGGTGGTATAATGATAATTTTGTACTAAAAAGAAAGCTAAGATTTGAAAATATAAACTCCAACTTACTTGTAATGCGAAAAATGAAAATGATATGTTGCGTATAGATTTTTGTTTGAAGGCATCAAAAAATAAGTTAATACATTTAAGCCATTGAATCACTTGCTCGCGTTTGATTGCATGCGTTTCATGAAAAGTGAAAATCAGTAATACAGCATTCAATAAGGATACCAGGGCCGCTATTTGCAGTGGGGTCCCATAATTGAACCATGACGCGAGCCGTTGTTCTGACATAAAACCACCAATAATCGGGCCCAAAACCACACCTAAGGTTGCGGCCAATACGATATAACTCATATTGCGTGTTTTCGTTTCGGCAGTACTAATGTCAGCAATCGCAGCTTGTGCAATGGGCTGACTACCAGCAAATGCACCAGCAAATACACGAGATAATATAAAGAGGAAGAAACTTTGAGTGGAAACACTGATGGCTCCGATTAAATAACCCATGGCTTCACCAAATAAGCATAATAGTAATACTTTTTTACGTCCGAGTTTATCAGAGAGATCACCAATGATAGGTGCACTGATAAACATGCAGATAGGCCAAAGGCTTAATTGCAATCCGTATAAAAAATTGCGAGAAGTCATATTGATGGATGCAGGTAACAATCCATTTATAGGATCAAAAAATAAAGGTGCTAGTACTGGGAAGACAATACATAATCCCATTACATCAACAAAAATAACCATGAATAGCGGCAACATTGTGCGCCAGTTTTGTGTTTGAGTAGTCATAAGAGTTTCTCGGAAGAGGTTAATATAGTAAGTCAGAACAGGATGCTATAGCAGATCAATTTATTATTATTTCGCAATTGTACACCAAATTGTAGGAATTGGAACATACGAGATGTGATAAAATAATGAAGCATCGCAAGTACTGCCCGTGCAAATGATCAAACTTGAGGCCGACAGCCTTATGCATTATTTAACCTGCCAAGTGCTATAATCAAGAAGGGTGGATTAGCGTAGCCTAATCCACCCTCTAACAATGCTGTTGAATCAACCTCTCTAACGCATCTAACCCGCGGACTAAAGCACTCATTTCGGGGCCGAAGCTAATGCGGCTATATTGGCTGAAGCGGGCATAGGTGCGACGTTTTTCAGGATTGACATCGAAGAACACGCCAGGGACGGTAATCACTTTTTCTTCTAAACCGGCTTCAAAAAAATGTAATCCATCACGCAATGGCTCTGGAAGTTCTGATAAATTGGCCCAAATATAAAATGTGCCTTGCGGTGCAGCTTCCACAATGATGCCCATGCGTTGGAGTCGATCTAACATGTATTGTCGTTTTTCTTTGAAACAGTGTTGTAATGCTAAGGTTTCTTGAATCACGTGTTGTGGCTCTAACAATTTCATCACTTCATTTTGAATCGGATGATTGGCGCCGCCATCAAGAAACGATCCAGCGCTAGCAATGGTTTGAATAACGGATTTGGGTGCTAAGGTCCAGCTAATACGCCAACCGGGATAACGCCAGTTTTTGGTAAGGCCATCGATAATAATCACGGGATCCTGGTTTACATCGTCCACATATTCGGCGGCGGAAACCATTTTAGGCACGCCATTTTTAACCGTATCGTTATAAATATAATGCGAATAGAACTCATCCATAATCAATGAGCATCGATAGTCACGCGCATGTTGTACCCATTGTTGCAATCGCTCACCTTCAATTAATTGGCCTGTGGGATTACATGGGTTACTCAATAATAATGCTTTTAATCCACGTCCTAAAATTTCAGCTTTGACTTGATCTAAGCTGGCTTTGTAATCACATGCGGAATCGAGCAAAATAGGAATGGGCACAAAGGCTTTAAAAATACTGAGCAGCTCTTCGTAAGCGGTGTAATCCGGCAAAAAGTGCCCCATATTGATATTACCGAGCGAAGCCGCAACTCGCGTTAAGGCGATGCGACCACCGCCGGAGATGCTGACATTTTCCCAGGTATATTGATGTGTTTTACCTTGACGATAACGAAAGTTATAAAGCGCGGCCACTTTTTCGCGTAACGCACGCTGACCCACCACTGGGCTATATTCATGATGTGCAGGATCAATACATATCGAGTCAATCCGAGCCGGCGCTCCCGTTAACCAACCGGTTTCTGGTGCTCCCTGGCCTAAGTTCACCCATTCCGGATCGTCATGTTTATAGCCTTTTTCCATCGCGCGGTGCATAACATAAATAACACCGGTTTGCGGTACCTCGCGAAAGCCTGGAATGATGTGATGACTCATCTCAATTAACCCTCTGTAATATTATATGGATTTTAGGGGATTTTAAGATAGTAGTATAGGGGGAAGTTTCAATAAAAAATTGCCTCGTAAATAATTTGCTAATTTTTATAGGTTACAATAAGCGTATAGCCAACTTAGTTGATCTTCACCTATAAATTAGGAATAAAATACTATATGAAGCATTCGAGAAAAAGGCCATTGGAATCAGGAAAATCTTCTAGAGAAAAATGGACTACAAGCTTCTTCTATTCAAATTTTTCGATAGGAGAGCTATTGAAATCTTTAAAAATGCTGGATAAAGATGGAAAGCATATGAAAAGTCTATTAGTTGGATTATCTTTTTTAGAAGCGGCTCCGTTTAAACCTGCTGAACAATTGCTACAGGAAAACTACGCAGAATTATATTTTCTTATTGGAGTTGCTTCTTTTAATTTATCGGGAAAGCAAATGCTTCCTGCCAATTTCATGTCATCGCTAGATTATTTCGATAAAGCTATTGAACTTAAACGTAATTATTATCTTGCTTATCTTTATCGTGCATTGGAATATACTAGACAATATGACTTTGCTAAAGCAACGCAGGATTTAGATTTGGCAAGAGGTTATAAAACCGAAGAAAGCGATGAGATGTTTTTTCAACTTGTTGATGCACAATTTAAGATAAGAAATGCAGAATATGATGAAGCAATCCAAATTCTGGAATCAGTTATTACAAATCACCCTAGGTGTTATGAAGCAGTTTTTTATAGAGGCTTAGCCCATTATAATAAGTCGATGACATTATATTATCAGGGTGAAAAAGACTTCGAGGCACTTTTTAGTAAAGTACAAAGTTATCACGATGTTAAAAAATTTATTAACAATTCTCCCTCTCACATTCTTAAACCCATAGCCAAAAAGATACTAGGAATGATCGATCCTACATTAGCGCCGTATTATGCCCCCGATTTATCCGCATGGCTTAATCTTCCGCAGGTTTATGCGCATGAATTGATAGATATCAAAACTAGTAGTAGTACGTCATCATCCTCGTTAGCATTTTCGATATGAAAGAGTTTTTTTCTCTAATTTGATGATGAAGATAGTTTGGAAGAGGGGGGCGCATTGTAACGCTGCATCCCCTGCGAGATCTCTTTTTTAGCGTCTTTTACACTACCCCAACCGTCAGTTTTTACCCATTTATCTTTTTCCAAATCTTTATAATGTTTAAAGAAATAGTTGATTTTATCTAACAGATCGACAGGAATATCTTTAGTATTTTTTATCTTACTGTATAGCGAAGTTAATGCATCAGCAGGAACAGCAAGAATCTTATTATCTTCACCTTCTTCATCAGTCATAAACAATATACCAATCGGACGTACTTTAATGACTGAACCGGAGATCAGTGGTGTCGGTGTAATCACGAGCACATCGACAGGGTCGCCATCATTGGCTAATGTTTTCGGGACATAACCATAATTACAAGGGTAAAACATCGCCGTACTCAAAAAGCGATTGACAAATAACATATTGGTTTCTTTATCGGTTTCGTATTTAACCGGGCTGCTTCCAGCGGGAATTTCAATTACGACATTCACTTCATCAGGAGCCTGAGACCCGGGAGTTAAGCTAGAAAGCCCAGCCATCACCGGCGTTGCAATAGTCAATGCCAGCGAGAAGAATAGTGTTTTTAAGAATGTTGCTTTCATGGAGTTAAATTCGCTTATTTCAAATAATACCGGTTATACCACAGATCAGCGTTGAAAATTTAGATTTGCTGGAGGCGCTGACTGTTGACTGGACGATGATGAGCTGGTTGATGGTTCAGTACCTAATGGGGCAGCAAATAATCTAAAACCTGCTCCGAACATTGATGTTTGACCTTGTAGAAGAGGAAATTGCTGGAGAATATTTTGCAACTGCGGTGCTGAACAACGGGGGAGCAATGGCAAGAGTTGAAGTAGTATATTCGTTTTTGCATCGGCTTCTAATTGCTCACGGTTCAGCTTCATCGGGTCGGTCTCTAATATCTGAGATGGAGATGTTTCTGCAGTTTCGTCTGGGTTTAATGACTCAGGAATGGGTGTAGTCGACTCACTAAACATCGGGTCAGTCTCTAATACGGGAGATTGCGGTGTTTCTGCAGTTTGGTCTGAGTTTAGTGGCTCAGGAATGGGCGTAGTCGACTCAGATGCCCCCCACTCAGGTAAATCACTTATCACTGGTGCAAGACGTGGAATTTGTAAATTAGGAGGTAATACTGGCTGTGTTGGTTCCACGCAAGGACGTTTTCTAGATGCTGAATCACCAGCGCTCGTTCTTTTCCCAAGTATATCCCTAGTAGATAAGTCTGCAACTGCGTCATCCATCTCAGTAGGTTGTTCCACATCGACTAGTTCTGATAGAAAGTCAGGCCTCCAATTCGTTTCTTCAGAGTCGGTTTTTTTGCGAAAATTCATTTTGGTTATTACTACATAAGTAATTGTCTCAAATAATTTCTCTTTTGAAAGCGTATGAATGTCCTTCTTATCCCATGGGAATCTCTCTACTGCGATGTCGAGCAAGTTTCCCATGTTTTTAAAAATGACATTAGCGCTTGATAAATACTCCGTCTGCTTAATTTTAGGGATATTGTCATTACGAGATAGTTTTCGAAAGATGATTCCATTATAAAATTGTATTGTGAGCTGTAGCAAATGTAGGTTGGGATTAGCTCGAACAAAACGTTGAAACAGTTCATTTTTGCTAATTATCGTTTCAATACCAGCAATTACCTTGTTTCTTCGCTCTTCGATTAACGCTTTCATTTGACCGTTCTGTCTAATACCCAGCTTATTAATAAGTAAAATTCCATTTTTATGCCAGAGTACAATAGTACTAGCTAAATGATTAAGGTCTTTCTTGAGCTTAAGTAATGAATCCTCAGTGTCGCATATTGGAAGCGTCTGGATTAGCTGAATAGTTTTCTCATAAAATTTTTTCACATGCTCTATAAGCAACGCTGCATTGTCGTTATTTTCTGGCCTCTCAGGAAGTCCCCACTTTCGCGCTGGGTAAGACCGATGTCGTCTCCGAGGCGGTAGTTTATTTCCATGTCTGCGTACCATAAAAAATCCTTAACTGTCGTTATACTTATTGGTAAAATATAAGCTCACTTCTCCCAATAGGAGTGACTATAAACGCACATTTTAGCTAAAAAAGTACAGGCTGGCAATGGCTTGCTGTGTTCGTGAATGGTGTGCCCCTTGAAATGGGAAAGACCCAGAAAAAGTAGTAATTGGAGCTGGCGATGGGAATCGAACCCGCGACCTGATGATTACAAATCATTCCGTAAAAATCATTTATTTCGTTTAAAATCAATAAATTACGCTCTTGATTTTTCTAATACAATCGGTCCAAATATTCCGAAAACCTCATATTTTTCTGCAGAACTATCTTGCTTATTAGAAACATTTTAACCCAATCGAGAGAGGTAGACAAATGCATATTTTTATCAAAAAACAATACAAATCAATGGAGAACATCTAATGGCTCAAACATCCTCTCGGCTTATTAAGATTATTTCTAATAATAAAGAATCGGATTTAAAAATTCCGCCACATTCCATATCGGCAGAACAGTCTATTTTAGGAGGCTTATTGCTAGATAATAGTGCGTGGGAAAAAATTGCCGGACAAATTAATGGAAAAGACTTCTATCGTTATGAACATCGAACCCTATTTGATGCTATCGAAAAGCTTGAAAACAGGCGATGCCCATTTGATATGGTGACCGTATCCGAACATTTACGGTCTATGAAATTACTTAATGAAATTGGCGGTGAATCCTACTTATTCGAGTTAGCCAATAATACTCCAAGTGCCGCTAACATAGAGGCTTATGCTGAAATAGTGCGTGAACGTTCTTTATTAAGGCAATTGATAGGCTCTGCGACGGATATGATTAATGATGCGTATAAACCTAATGGCCGCACGAGTCTTGCTATCCTTGACGAAGCTGAGCGGAAAGTGTTTGATATTGCAAATCAGCATGATCGAGGGGATGGGTTGCAAGATGTTAGCACCATTCTGACACGTACAAATGCCCATATACACGAGTTATCAATAAATAAACGAAGTTTGACGGGCCTCAGTACTGGGTTTAAAGATTTAGATAGGTTAACCACAGGATTGCAGCCAGCCGATCTCATTATTTTAGCTGCTCGCCCATCTATGGGTAAAACCACCTTGGCGATGAACATTGCAGAACATGTGGTGACTAAATCGGATAAACTGGTGCTGGTATTTAGTATGGAAATGTCTAGTGATACGCTTCTTATGCGAATGATGGCATCACTAGGTGACATTCCTTTCCAAAAGTTACGAACAGGTCAGCTTAGCGAAGCGGATTGGAAGCGCTCAAGCGTGGTTAATTCTTTATTAGCCCAAAAAAAATTATTGATTGATGATACTCCAGCATTAACACCAATAGAACTGCGCTCTCGTGTACGCCGCGCCGCACGCGAAAAAGGCCAACCTGGACTTATTGTCATCGATTACCTTCAATTAATGCGTGGTGGCAATAATAATGAAAATCGAACACTAGAAATTTCTGAAATATCTCGCTCCTTAAAGGCACTCGCAAAAGAATTAAATGTACCTATCATTGCATTGTCACAACTAAACCGTGGTTTAGAATCACGCACCGATAAGCGCCCAATGATGTCTGATTTACGTGACTCTGGCGCGATTGAACAAGACGCTGACCTCATCGCATTTATTTATCGAGATGAAGTTTATCATCCCAATACACCGGATAAAGGACTAGCCGAACTGATTATTGCCAAACAGCGGAATGGAGAGACGGGGAAGGTGAAGTTGGTCTTTCAAGGGCAGTATACGAGGTTTAAGAATTATGCGACGACATTGTAAATTGTAGCGGTAAGTATTGTAGTAACCTAAGCGATCTACGAACCTTTCAATTACTCACAATTTCTGATATAGGAGCAGGCTTCTATTAATGATGATCGGATCTGAAGTAATTGAGTGCAATAAACAGGAAGTTGAAGTCCACGAGGGTGGAGGAAAGTGACGGCCAGCAATTAAACGAGAAGCAATCATGGTTAGACAGCGAACTTGCCGGCTGCCAGTTCAAAGATGTACGGCTTGGTAAATGGTTTCGTATGTTGCTGGAATAAATTTGGAGTGGTGTCGGTGAGAGCTTTCTTTTGCTTGCCAAGATTGACCTGGCACTAAAAAAGGAGGGTTTGCACATACATTAGATATATCAAATAGTTTGGTTCAATTAAAAAATTCTTTTGCAGTCTGTGTGACTATATTAAGAGCTCCATCAACAGTTTTTTTAAGTTCAGACGATATACAATCTGTCGAGGCGGAATTTTTATATAAAAATTTTTCTGCGTTATTAAACTCATCCTCACTAAAAAAATGTTGGGAATTTTTATTATTTTTTTGTTTGACAAGTTCAGGATAATTACTAAACGCGAGATCCAATTCAGAAACATATTTTTCAAGCATATCTAATTCAGCCTTAAGATAATTATCAGGAACAAATCTTAGTATTTTTAATTTCTCTATTTCTTCAGCTAGTTGGGTTAAAATAGGATATATTTTCGATAAAAAAGTTAATTTGTACTCTATAAAACTATCAGCTTTACTTGAATCTATAAAGCTTATTTTTTTTAATCTATAGAACTGATATGTATCTTTAAATTTCACTAAATAGACGCGGATATTAGTAAGTGCAGTATAAATTGGTTTAGCAATTATCTCCTTTTGCCATCTGCGATAAGCGAAAAAGGCTATTATAAGTAATAAGATGCTGGTGATTGTTTGAATAGCTGCAAAAATAACGGTAGTAATCTCAAAAGCAGTCATATTTCACCTATATAACATATTTAGGGCATTAAAATTTACAAAATATTTTTATGCTTATATTATTGTTCATAACGACGCAGAAGTCCAACAACTGTAACCGCTCGACAAAACTTTCAATTACCCACAATTTCTGATATAGGACCAGGCTTCTATCTAATGATGATCGGATCTGAAGGAATTGAGTGCAATAAACAGGAAGTTGAAGTCCACGAAGGTGAAGGAAAGCGACGGCCAGCAATTAAATGAGAAGCAATCATGGCTAGACAGCGAACTTGCCGGCTGCCAGTTCAAAGATGTACGGCTTGGTAAATGGTTCCGTCCTAAAAACTACCTTTTGGGTCAGTTTTATATCGTGAATAAAACCGTTGTGAAATTCGCGAACTTACTAAAGACGGGGTTAGAAAAAGTCTTACATTTAGTAGATCCAATTAATTTTTGCATTCTATTTATGGATAATCGTTGAATTGTCGATTATTGTAAACAGATATGAAACAATTTAGTTTTACTTCAGTTAGTTCCATTTTGGAACTAAGTGAAATAGGTGATGGAATTTAGTTAACCCGAAACTCCGGATAGCTGAGGCCAAGGGTATACTATGCTGAGTCAAAGGACTAATTTCTACATTAAAAAACAAACAGTTAGCAGGTAACAGTTGTTGCAAATTATGCAACAACTGCCATACGACGACCGTCTGTAAAGCCAACATCGACATATTAAATGCAAAACACCCATTTAACATGCAGGTAAATGCCACTTTAAAGTAGACATTTAACATATTATCTGCAATAATTGCCTTATGATATACCAAATTGCCATAGAAAACTTTTTTTCCATCGCCGATCATCAGGAGCTCAATTTTAAAATTGATAAAAATGCTCCGGATTTACCCTGTTTCAAAACTTCACGCTCAGATGGCCTTACGCGTCTACCCGTGGTAGTTGGTTTCTTTGGATCCAATGCAGCGGGTAAGTCTACTATCCTACGCGCAATGGTAGCAGCGATACTATTTGGATGCCATAGCTTTGATTGGAGGGAAGAGGAAATAGATGTGTTATTTCAAGCATATCGAAGAAAAGATTGGTGGGGAAAACCTACTAAAATTGTGATTGAATTTGATGCTCGCTTAAATAAAGATGAGCCTAGTAGAAAATTTCGTTATGAATTGAATATATTGCATGTCGATCATGGTTTTAGTAATAAAGTAGTATCATACGAAGCCTTATATTATACGCCGAAAAATAAAATTTGTTGTTTATTTAAAAGAGAAGGTCAGAGTTTTTATTTCGGTAATGAGTTTGGCATTTCTAATAAAAATGATCCAAGAACTGAAGCTATTCGTCCTAACGCTAGCGTTATCAGTACACTCGCAAAATTAAATCATCCGCTATCTATTTTCTTGAGTAATCAAATACGGAGTTATGAAAGTAACTTTATCGGTTTTGAGAAAATTCAGAATAGTATGGTGCAATGGCAAAGTGTTTATTTTCAAAACCCCAACTACCTGGAACGTTTAAATCGAGAACTAAGACGATTTGATGTGGGCTTAGAATCAATGCAAATTGAGCAAAGTAATAATGGTTTGGTTGCTAAATTTAAACATGTTGGACTTGATGATTTTATTTTCTTACCGGAAGAGTCTGTCGGCACTCAACGATTCATTGGGATTTTCTATAGGCTGTATTATGTATTGGAAACAGGCAGTGTTGCATTTATTGATGAGTTAGACACGGATCTTCATCCTCTATTAATACCCGAATTATTACGATGGTTTAATGACCCAATACGTAATCCTCATAGCGCACAATTATTTTTTACTGCCCATAATCCAGCATTATTAGATGAGTTAGAAAAAGAGCAAGTTTTCTTTGCAACAAAAACCAGTGGTCAACCAAGTCAAATATACTGTGCATCTGAAATTAAAGGATTACGCCGTGAACCTAGTTTGATGCGCAAGTATCTTAATGGTGAGTTAGGCGCAGTGCCCCATATTGGATAGGATATGAGAAAAATAAGTCTAAGGAAAAGGTTCTTTTTCGCAGTTGAAGGTGAAAGCGAACAATCGTTCGTCAAATGGCTGCAGGAACTTTCTGATCAAAATAACGCACATAACCATTTGGACTGTCAGGTACTTGGTGGTGGAGGATATCAGAGTATGCTGAGAAATACTATTCGATATAGAAAACTAAAAGAGAGACGAAAAGTTCCTACCATCTTAATGGTGGATTCTGATCGTTCCGAGAGAGATGACGGGTGGTCGATTGATATATTAAAACAAAAAGCATCTCAAGCAGAAATTAATGTTTGTCTTCAACTTCCAAATCATGAGGGATTATTATTACGCCTATTCCCAGGGCAAGAAACACGACAAATAACGTTATTAGACGTTAAAAAGCAGTTAGAACGACATTGGCCTGATTATCAAAAACCAGTAGAGGCACGTATATTAGGATCTCGGTTTAAATTAGTAGATTTACAACGTGTTGCGAAAGCGGATGAGGAGATAGCTGAGTTGTTGAAAATAATTGGTCTGGATGATTAATACTTTGATAAAATTGACGAATAAAGGAGAGAAGAAATATGTTATATTCAACAGATAGAGTTAATGTAAATAAAGAGGCTATGATAATGATAGATTCAATGACAATTTTGTTAAAAAAAGGTTTGTTGGAAAAGAAGATATATGAAGTCTGTATGGAAAAAATTAATCAAATTTACGGCGTGAAAGCTCCTCAATATCTACGCGTACAAAAATATGAATTTTTATATCAACACCTTATTTTGAATATCAAAGTAAAGAATTCGCAGGTATTTACTATCCATAAAATTTTGAGCCCGTTATTATTGTCATAGTATTGTTAGTAAACGCAGTCGTTTCGTTATGCGAAGTACAGATTTACGTTTGCTAGAATATTCATGGAGTCAGCTCTAACTGAAAAGCACTGATCTGCCAAATGGTATAATACATGGGAATTAGGAGTTGCGATGTATTCCCTGTACAATTGAAAAATAGTCGGACTAGCTTTTTGCAGTTTCTCTTTTCTCATCTGTATTGTGGTGCCACTAATTTTATCAATTGCTATCATGAAAGAAGTCTCATTTTTAAAATTTAATTTATGACTACTAGTGTAATTTTGCGCTGTTCTATTGAGCGACAATTAACTGGTCCGGACATGGTAATTGACGTGAGACAATGGAGAGAAAAAATAAAAAAAGAGCTACTTAACGCCAATATTCTTATCAAGAGTTAAATATATATTTGCATAACAGTTTTAAAAGAGATTTTTAAAACGCAGTTAATAAATTTTTCCTTGTACTGTTTTTGGGGAGAGGTCAGTGGGAAGTCGTAATTAATTTAAACTTTATCTTACCGATGTCACTCTGAACCTAAGTCAGAGTGAGGTCAGACAATAGAACGAATCCGTATAAAAGCAATGAATCACACATATAAGTTAGTAGTGCATGTGAATCGCAACATTAAATCTAAAAAACTCTCTTATTCAAGCTGTTTTTGTAATGAACTTTAAAAATAGATATCCCACTTCAGTAATTCGCACCATAGGATCGCTGCTATTTTTTCCTTCGAGAAGTAATAAGGCAGATGGTTCTTTGGTGCCAGATTTATCCACCAACTCAGAGCTGAACCTAACCAATCCTCTGTTCTCTAATCCATTGCAAAGCAATTTTAAGCCATCATAATCCAAAGAAATAGGTGTAGATGAAGTAAAAAAAGAAAACAATTCTTCGTAACTTTTCATTTGCGCTAACGCATTTAAGTTATTTAAAATACAACGTAATAAAATAATATGCGAAACCGTTAGCTCGTCAATGTAGCTAATAAAAATATATTGAAAATCTTCGAAAATATTTATATTAGTCGCGGCATTTATCATGGCATTGAGTAATGCTTCTCGCTTTTGAGTTTGATGATGACGAATTGCAATAGGGAGAGCCTGTAAAAACAATGATTGAAAACTTTCGTTCTCCCATGCGGATGTTATATTTTTTTGCGCTTGGAACTCAGCATAAAAATTAGTTAAAAAATTCTCTAAGCGTTTATCCCTTAAATTAGGAATGAAAAAATTCAAAAACTCACTTAAAACTCCTCCTATTCCAGGGATGGTGCTGGTGCTGGCTAATAAAGCATTTCGTAAAACATCGCCTAGCTAATCTTTGAAAATTTCCTTTACTTGGTCATTCATCACATTATATCCTAAATAAAATTAGAAGTTGAAAGTTAAACTTTACTCCTCGACAACCTCACACACCCTCTAACAAAGGCGCCTGAATCTGCAAATGGCATGATGTCATCATTCACTAAGCTTTTTTGTAACCACGGATCTTGTAAGGGCATTGCAGAAGTGAGATTGATTTCTTCTAATGTGTCCGATTTGTTATGGAAAAAGTCCACCACAATTTGATTTACTACTTTGTGTGCAATGGTATTCTTGCATACGGAGGTTGGTTTCTTGATATCATGCAACAGTTTGTCGGTGATGTGCTTAAGCTCTCGTAACTCAATAATCGTTCGAGCATCTCGTCGGGAGCTGGGTGAAAATGCCATGGTGATTGGATATTGTAGGCCATAATAAACATGGTCATATAAAGAGTTTAAATATCCAATATGCATAATGACGGGAGCATACTTTAAGCCATAACTGTCGAGAAATGCTTTCTGTATCATTTTGATTGGGGCTGCAATTTCATTGCTGGCAGCTACAAAACCCGGCGAACTTCCAACGGCCATTGATAATAAATACCGTGTGATATCTGCTAAATAAGGGTTAGGTTTTAAATTTTGTTTGGCTTGCGTCAAAGAAAAAATTAACTCAAAAAAATTACTATTCATTTGATACAAATTATTACGCCACTGTTCTTCTATAAGGTAAAGTTTGAGTTCTTTCCATTTTTTATCATTCTGAATCTTATCAACCCACTTTTTTGAAAAATAAAGCAGTGATGCCGTCCATGTGTTTTCAGGGGTAGCTTTGTTTTGATAAATATCTTTAAAAATTTTCCAATGATCATATAAGTCATTAGGAGGATATTTTGTTTTAAGCTTGTAATCGCGCTGCAAATTTGAATATCGCAAGTTGTCGCCAATATTCGGCAGCATAAACATAGAACGTGCGCCAGCAGTCATTTTAAGCAAGCCGGAGGGATGAAATGATCCATGTTGAGCATCTAATTCACGAAACAACCCAAAGAAAGTTCCAGGTATTTGTAGTTTGTGAGGAATGCAAACACCAAAATCTTCAATATAGAGTTCGGTGGCATTACTTAAGATCATTCCCATAGGGATACTAGCGCCAGCATAGGCTAAATCAGACTGAATATCTTTAGGTAATTCAGCCAGGGCACCAAGTTCTCCATTGTCTAATGGATAGTAAAGTCTAGTTTCATCCCCAATTATGGAGCCGAAAGGATAAGACGCTATATAAACAGGATATGAGGCGTCAGGACTTAATTTATCAATTATTTCAACCAGTTGAGGGGAAAAAAGCTGAATTTGTTCCCTTACTTCATGCCAATACGACTTAGTTAGTCTTCTCATTGTTAATTTTTTACCCTAATTTTTATCCGTATAAAATCTCTGGGCATTATAAGCGTAAAATTCGCCCAATACAATACAAAATATGTATGTTAACTTCTTCTTAATACATTCGTGTTAATGGTTGTACGGATGGGAGGGAGTAAAAATGAGCCAAATAAGCAATAGAGAGTACTTTGAAAGCATCGATGCTGAGCTGCATCAGGTTTATAAAAAAATCCAATCTATTGGCATGGGCGAAACTCTCTCCTTGGTAGAAGCTGCTGTATTAACGCAAAGTCTTAATAAACTGTTGGTGTCCTATATTGTCAAAAAGCGTGCGATCATCGATATGTATCAGCAACGATTACAGCAAAAATTAGATGACACGGACGCCACTATTGAAATATTGAAGGATTTGCAGGTATTGTTAGTTTTACGCAGTAATTCTCAGTAAATACTCTGAGGGGTTTTTAAATGCCTGTTGGAGTGAAACCCCGCTGCCGTTTTGGCGGCAGGATTAATTTACAACGTTAAGGAATCACACGGCGCGACTCTTCTTGAGGAACCTCGGATGAGGCTTGAACAGCTACCTGAATCGGATTTTGCAGCAGTGCTTTGAGCTCCGCATAGTTTTTGGTTCTCACTTTACAATAGGCGGTCACGGCCGCTAAATCCGCAAGGGGCTCTCGCGGCCAGTAATGCGCGCGCACCGCTTCCGCTCCCCCCACGCCGACGACGCGCTCGCTCGCATAGTGAGCTGCGCCATGTCGCCTCAGCCGCGCATCCGCTTCCCCAAGCCGCGCGCCCCGCAAAATTCCAAAATTAACGCCTAAATCATCCAAACTATTATCCCAGACAACGACCTTCCTAGGTGGCAAAGAATCAAGCTTTAAGGAGCGTTTAAAATCTTTATCTGTAAATGTCGGGGTGGGGTGAAACGATTTATTGCCGCAAAACCGCTGGCGTAGCTCTGCCGGCAGATAACGTTGCGCCTTACCCACCACGGTACACCAGTGATTATGTATTGCATTCAAATCTTGCGGTTGGGCGTCAAGCAAAGCTAAATATCTTTCATACGCTCTAATGAGGGGTAAAAAATCGAAGTGTGAACTGCGATAGGGCTTATCTTCTAAGCTATACTCAATATTTTTATCAAGCTCTTCACATTGTTGCAATAAGGCGATTCTTATTTTTTCCCCTTCCTCATTTTTAGGTAAGCAATTCAACATCATCGTCCACATGGGCATATCCCACGACCACGCAGCAAGCTGTAAAGGGGTAATATTTGTAAATGTTCGTCCAGCATAATCAGTGACTGTACCGGAATAGAAAAGTAAATTAGGAACTGATGCTAAAAGCGCTTCCGCCAGCTTTTGTTCACCATTAGCAACGAACTGTAACAGTTTTGGCAATAATCTAGGTGCAGCGATATCAGCGAACAACCCGCAGGTTCTAGCAAAGCTTCGTAGTGGTGATAACTGCGGATTCTCAGCTGACAGCTTATCAGGTAGATAGCCGGCAATGTGCGTAAGCATCTCTATAGGGAGCTCAGTCAAATTATCCACCTCGTTGGAAGCTTGGGATATACTGCTTGAGCTGCTTTGAGAAGCTGAGGTGGTTTGTCTGTTCTGAGAAAACATTATTTTTCTCCGATTGGTTGGTAATAGTTAGTCAGTTATTGGCGAGGATATCTAAGCACAGAATTGCTGCGTTTTACGCTCAGAACCAACTACGATTTCCTAGTCACTCGAAAATAAGTCTCAACCGCAGAGCTAACCATTTCATTGGTGGGTGAAAGGTTATTAACGAGTTTGCATAGACTCACATACAAGGTTACAGCTATGTGGCTTACATCTTCGTAATTAATAATGAGATTATTTTTTTCAGCGTAAGTGAAAATGCCCTTGAGTATTTCAGTCAATAAAGCTTCATCTAGCGCAAAGGGCTTTTCTTTGTACTGTTCGATCCAATTAAGATTAAACTCGGGGTCTTGGCTAATTTTGCGTAGTTTTTCATTTCGCTCATCATTTGGTGAGAAGGGTGTTCCTTTACCGGATTTTAGCCAAACAAAGCTAATGTTTAGATACTCGGCATATTGTTTTAACGCTTCATCTTTCGGTATACGACTACCTGATTCGTGCTGGGAGTAAGTCGATTTAGGAATTTTGTAGTGTTGTGCAAATTCATATGAACTGGTAAAGCCTGCAACTTTTCTGCTGGCTTTCAATCGTGCACTTATTTTTTTATCACCATTCATTTATTTTTCGCTACTTTTCGCTCAATGTTCTCAAAAGTTTAACTCAAAAAGTAAGATTTACGAAATTTAGGTCAAAATTTGAGATAAAATTCTCAATTACTGTTGACAAACGAGAACATCGAGAACATAATAAGGGAATGGATCCTACGTTTTTAGTGTATTCGAAGGATGATGGAAAATGGCAATTATTAAAATATGTAAGCAAGATCACCCATTTTTGATAATTAATCAAAAATGTGTTCAAGACTCCCGTTTATCATGGCAGGCAAGGGGAATGTTGATCTATCTCCTAAGTCTGCCGAGGGATTGGGAAGTCATTATTGCTGACTTAATCAACCGAGCACCAAGTGGGCGGGATGCGGTATACGCCAATCTAAAAGAATTAAAGGAATATGGTTATATTCAGCATATTAGGCCTCGGGATTCATCGGGTCGTTTGAGTAAAGCAGAATATATGGTATTTGATACTCCGGTGGATTCAACACCTCATACGGATAATCCCGATATGGACAAACCGCATCAGGTAAGCCCTGACCAGGTTAAACGCGATAGGGTAAAACCACCACTATATAATAAACAATATACAAATAAACAAATAACAAAGCAAACAAGCGCTGCTGCTGAAAATGATGAAATTATTTCAGAGGAGCTAACGCAAAATCAACTACTGAAAATTTCTCAAGAATTAGATCGCTTAGCTAATTACTCGAATTTATACCCAGATAAAAACCTATTGAAAGAACAAGTTATCAATACGATTTTAAGCCCACAATTTTATACCAAAACAGGAAGTGCTTTTAATTACAAGCTTAATACCATTCTTAAAGCCATCAGAACAGGTAATTTTTCATTTTCTTCTGAAAACGTTGTGGTTGCTAAAGAAAACACGCATACCAACATCTCTGAATTGGATAGTAAGCTTCAACAAGCAGAACAAGAGTTAATGATATGCAGAGATGATTTAGAGAGATTTCACAGTGAGTTTAGAGATGAAACCGATCTCCCTATGAAAGATTATTACCAAACCATGATCGCACATCATCAAAAATTAAATGATCTGTTAGAAAAGCGAATAAGTGAATTAAAAAAGGGTCATGACGTCACTATTCAAAAAGTGATACTTAAAAATGGTGAGATGCAGTGCGCGGAAGAAAAAAACGAGGAGAATAATAATGAATAATTATTATAAATCATATCGATCATCGAAGAATCTAGTTAAGCAACAAGCTTTAAAAAAGAATTTATCAGTGGGGGATTCGGGTATGTTAATGCTCAACAGAAAGAATGGGCAACGCGTTTTTATTTACGTTGACGGTATAAAAATAGCGGTAACGGCATTTTTAGATAAAGTTGATAACCAAATGTCACTGGGTTTCAGTGCTCCTTCAGAAGTTGTCATTCTTCGAGAAGAGATTGCGATTCATCGTTTAAAGGCAGATAACGTTTAAAGTTCAGAAAAGAGTCATGGTGTGTTGATATGGACTGGGGCTTAGATAGACACACTCCCTTGTGTGCTATCACCATATCAACATGCCGCCATAAAAAATATCTCAAGCAATCATGCCCGATTGAACTGAGAAAAGTCAGTCTACTGTGATTTAACTAATCACAGTAGTTGCTGGCCAGATAGATAAAACTTCTGGAGTTGCAAATGTATAAAAACTTATACGCGGTAACAAGAGACGCGCTATTTTCTCTGAAGGGTCATATAGACATACAGGATTTAGCTAAACAGTTAGAAGACTTCGTCGCTATCGATAAATATGCGGGAGGAAATATAAAACAACAAAAGGATGCCTTGGAGCAGGCAAAAAAAGAGAATGGTGCGTTAAAACAGTTCGCCAGGAAAATAGCAGTCGATGTGGATAAAAGAAAAAAATACCGTGCGTGTTTGGAAAAGCTTAACGATCATCACTATTGGGATGAGCTTACTGCCAGTCATAACAAAATCGACGCAGAAAAACAGGCGGCACTCGAGGCTTTAAAACAGCACTTTACCGGCATTCAAGCGATGGCAATTTATCGACTCCCGTTGGCGCTTATCTTGCATAAACTCGATGTTTTGCAAAAAATGAAAGCTGAAATTGCTACCTGGAAAAATACGGCCACCAACAAGGCTGAGAACGATGAGCTACAAAGTCATCATGCGACGATATATAACAAACTGATGCGATTAGACGATAGTGTGAATGACTTAATAAAATTGCACATTCACATTTTAGTTAAGAAAATGGAAGTCATCAAAAACAATCCTAAACTAGTTGATGATCCGCTTCCTTATGCGATATCGATTTTGGAGTCGGCAGGGGTGTCTCATCACCAGCTTCCACGTTACTCCTGGGCTCCGGAAAAAACCGTCACCTCGACGCTGGCTCAGTTGACACTGAATGCGATTAGTCACTATGGCAATGGCGACGCCATGCTAGCCTTGGGGAAATTTTCTTCCCAGGAAGAAGGGAGCATCAAACTGTTTACGTTAGTCGAAAAGCTCCATACTAACGTGCGTTATAATACCGTGTGTCCGATAGAGTTGGCACCGTACCTTCAACTCAGACCGCCGTTATTTCCTCGCTTGCAACGGGGTTTACAAAAACGCTTTGAGTTTTTTAACGAAGCGTGGATACCGCTCCATACCATGAATTGTTTAGCGCATGAAACGCAGCGTTTGCTGACATTGCCTCTGTTGAGTGCACCGCAATGTGAGAAGCTAAAAGACAACCTAGTGACACTTGAGCATTTGATGCGAACCCATGAAGCGCTCTTTCAAAAGGTATCTCTGCCAACAACGTGGTGGGCAAGGTGGTTTTGGCCTGAAAATATAGCGTTTCAATCGACATGGTCCAGCGCGCTTATCGGGGTGAAACGCAAAATCATTGATATTCAGTTAAATGCGGCAGATAAATTACTGCAGGATGCTCATGTCATACAAAAAACGCATTATGAGACTGGCTTAGCACAAGAGCCTTTGCGATGCGTTCAGTTAAAATCAAGCCTTGAGATAATCTTGGACCCGCGAGGATTGGCGTGGATGAGTCATGATGCGTCGAGTCAGAAACAAAAAGCATTACATGACGAGTTATGCAAACACAAAAATTATCTGATGAAAGCCTCTTGTTTTTCTCATAGCGATGCGCCTCGTCCTCTTGCGGATGAAAAAGAAACCTTATCCTTCAGAGGCGAGGTGATAGATGCATTAAAAGCGGGTGATATCGATACCGCGCTGAATGCATTCCATTTTGTGATGTACTCCAGTTCACGCGCGCTCAATAAATATAAACCTTCTTTAGATTGCCTAGCCAGCATTCACAGCACGCTAAAAGAAATGATGGAAGTGGAAGTGATTAAACACATGACTGACCCTGCTAGAAGATCTAAGTACAAGCAGTTATTGACTGCGTTTAGGCATGTGGTGCTGGGCGAGTATGCTGATAATAAAACCGATTTAGACGGTATGTATCAAGCATATGAAAAGCGTTTACTGCCATTAACTGACATCTTAAACGACATTTCGAGTGAGGTGTTAGCTTACGTGACGAAAAAAACCTGGCGATGGCCGCTCGATGTTGAAAAAACCGGTGCTTTGATAGAAAAAAATAAGGAAGAGCTCAAAAAAGATCTCGGTCTGTATAGGCAACATTCTGGACATTATTTAAGAAAAGCTATAGACAAAGCTCAGAAAGCGGCCTGGGACGCTGGCGATTTTGTGGTATGCCAGCAAATAGGGGCTATTTTGCAGTTTTTACAGGCTAATTTTATGGGTTGCAAGCAACAATATGATGAGTCCAATAAAATAAAACCGCCTCGAAAAAATGTACAACCTATTCCAGTCTTGACCTCCGATGATAACACTCACTGTACACTGCGGGAGATATAAAAATGGCCATAATACTAAGCTTATATATCGATAATGAAGTTAAAGTCGCTTGCTTGAAAGCCATATCGTCTTATTGTCGTTATAGAGGAGAGAGTGTTTTCGCCTTAGAAGAAGGGATAGATTCCGAGGCTCTCACGCGTCAACAATTCATACTGTTCAAACAGAGCATAAAAAGTTTTCAGAGTATTTCTCATGAGAGAAAGCAAGATATTGAAAATCTTATCGATATTATCGATCAAGAGGATACCACGGTCGGAACGCTCTACGCGGATCTTTTAACCTACCTCAATACGATCAAAACAGGATGGTGGATATTTCAGA
>CAZULF010000014.1:0-29514 GCA_964621215.1 uncultured Legionellales bacterium
CGTACGATGATCCTGCTATGGGTGGCCGCAATGAAAATAGAATTAATCAGCGCTGGCGTATCAACTTACCGACTAAGCAAAACAAGTTGTTTCTACAATCTATGTTACAAGAACGTCAACGCGAACAGATGTCACAGTGGAATTATCGAGTGCGTGAAAAATTGGAATATCACATACCTATTCATACTTGGCGAATAGAAACGTATGATGAAATTTTCTTAAATTTAAATAATCCAGTTTGGGTTGTTAACACATTTTTATCGGAAAACCGAGCATTTTTAGGTGTTAACTACGCATTCAATCAGAAAACTTCATTTAAAATAGGTTACGTAAATCGCTATGTAGCGGGCGACAACAGTAACGATCGTATGCAAAACATTTTAGCAGTGGAACTGAACTTTTCGTAAATATTAATTACCTAGATGCTGTAGGGGCGCGGGTTCTACTGCAATAGGATTCAAGTTCATGCCAATATTGCTCCAATGCTTCGTAAAAATTATCACGACCTTGTGTAAGAGTAACGAGTCTTACCTATTGCAGATAAGGGCAAGTCAGGAGCCGCCTCTGGCGCCCCAGAGGAGTTGCTAACACCAGGTGTTAAAAAAAAACGGTTAACTTTAATTTTACGCATTGGTTGTAAACTCCATAAATGGCGGCCAAAACACCAGCAAATTGTACAATAAAAACCCACAAACAGCAACTTTCTATTTTGATGAAGCGCAAGCTAATGAATTTACAATAGGAGCAGCAGAACAGCTGCTTGCTCTAACGTCAGTACTAGCACTAGATTGAGTAGCTGCGGTTGCGTTCTCTTTTATTGACGCGGAGCGAGTTCTTTTAATTTGAAATAAGCCGGCTGAATTTATATAAGTTTCTTCAGAGTTAGTTTTTCCAACAGGTGGCGAGGCATCAGATTTTGGGGATTGTCTGGGTGAAAGTAACCATCCTTCGATATTAGTGGAACTATCCCTGCGAGCCGCTGAGCTTTGGCTTGCAGAGGAGAAATTGGCATTGGATGAAGGTGTTCTAGCAGACTGAGGTGTTTTACTGTCCTCTGTAAGGTCTCGAGAAATAGATAGGGAATCTGAGCTTGTAATGGTGGCTAATGATAAAGGTGCCATATCATGCAATTTAATTCGTCGAGCGGGAGTGGCTGCGCTGTTTCCAATGTTAGAACAACTCTGTGATAATGAGCTAGTGCTGGAATTAGAATTCAAACTAGAGTGTTCAAAGATTGGTTGAGTAGGCACAGGTTTAATATTAAAAGTGCCGTTGGTTTCTTGCTTGAATAGAGTATAAAGAGGTCTTTCTTTTTTATTGAGAGTATTAAATAAATCAGATATCAAATTTTCTTTTATAAATGCTGAAATGTTTGGCTGCGTTTCTCTATATTTATCACAGATATTATTTAACCGAAATGTTAAATAGCATACAATAACTACGTTGATAAAAAATGCAGGTCCTTTTTTTGGGTGATAATCTTTTATTTTATCAAAACAATTAAAAACATCTGCGTAAACTGATTTTTTAAAATAGAGATATCTTGGTTTATCATGCATAGACGCTGAGGTTATAGTAGATAACTCCTCCAGCAATAAAGATTTTTCATCGAACGTTATAACTGCTTTGCCAATCAGGTTCTTTAGTAAATCAAAATTTCCTAGAAAGCTAGAAAGGATCAAAGATGACAACGAAGTTTCTTTTTCATGTTTATGAGTAGAAGAAAATAAAAGACGAACTGTTTTTTCAAGATGTGTATCAAGAACAAAACCATCGATAATAGGAGTGATTTCTTCTTTAGCCTCGACATTTATTTGTTTCATTGTATTATTGAATGCGCGGACATTTTCTAAACAGACACAAAAATCTCGAGTATATTCTTTTTTTGCAGTATTGCTCTCACATTGCCAAAAATACTTTTCCATTATACTTGCAGAAAAACCTAATGATGAGATCAAATCTACTAGACCTTTTTTGGTAAATCGATCGTTGTGCTCACTGCTTGATAAATAATCTCTTAATTTTGTCAACAAGCATTCTTTTAAGTAATTGATTATCGCATCACTAGTCTCACTTTCAAGCGTGTTGATTTCATCCGATAAAGTAGATGTTCTAGGCGAGCTTTTTAGAGCACCAAATATATTGTCTGCAATAAACTCAGAGAACTTGTGTATAGCAATTAGCTGTTTTAGTGTTGCTATATATTCTCCTTCATGCTGAGATAATGAAAAGTTTATATTTGCGACCATATCAGCTATTTTACTTTTTGGTAATCTAGAGTGTTTTTGAATTTTACTTTGATAATTTCTTATCGCTAGTGCTAATGGCTCTTTGCTTGCATCGATATGTCCAAAAACTTCTTTCATACATGACAATAAGAGTGTATTAAATAGTTGTTTAATTTCTTCATTACGTAAAGCCGTTACTTCTGCGACAGATTGATGTAAATTTCTAAATTTTGGAATCACTTGCACATCACTGAGAATTTCTTCCTCAAATGTGATCGGAGCATCTTTTTTTTCTTTACTTCGTTGTAGTAAGACGCTAGATGAAGCAAATGCACGTTGTAAAGGGTTGCTGGGATCCGGAGCACCTAGTAAATAGTTAACAAAATCAGTTACTTCTCGCAGCGATAGCATATCACTATGCTGTTCTTCTTCTATGCGTGGAATCACCGAAGGAGTGGATTCTCGTCTGGCTGGAAAGCTGCTCGATGCAGGTTTTTCTGTGGTAGCTTTCTTTTTTTTATCATTCGACATAATAAATTCCTCGAGAAATAATGATATAAATATAGTTGTAGCGGGGGATAATAGAGCATTTCGAGGGAATAAAAAAGAGGAAAAGGATATTTTTTTTATAATTTAGTGTAGCCTGGATGGAGCGAAGCGGAATCCGGGAAGACTGAATCTCGTGCAACGAAGTACGAGCCCTGTTTCGGGAGATCCCTCGCGGCTACGATTCAAGAAACTATTTTACAAATAAGATTGCCTTTGAGCTTTGCCATTACAGGAAATCTAATACGCGGGATGACGGGGAAAAGACGCTTGCCAGTACTGCCAGCTCTGTAGCCTTCATTAAAGCGCGCTCGAGATCATACTAACCACTTGATCTATCACGCGCGATAATGAAGGATCGTGGCTATTTGCTATCGTTTTCTAGATTGACCGCGTTGGCTGTAATCATCGAATTTCGGAGCGAATCTGCCAAATCATGTAAGGCTGAAGGTGAGTGTGGAATTAACACCGTATTACTGCGAGAAGAAGCGCCAATATCACGAATGGTATCAAAATATTGAGTCATCAATACTAAGCTTAAAATATCTTGTGTCGTGGTACCGGATACGGTTTTTTGGAAACCATCGACGGATTCGCGTAGGCCATCAACAATATACCGACGTTGCTCCGCAATCCCCTTCCCTTGTAATGCTTTACTCGCCGCTTCGGCTTCCGCTTGTTTTACTTTCAGAATTTTTTCTGCTTCACCGCGCTCAGTGGCAGCGACACGTAAACGCGTGGCTTCGTTGATTTCATTCATTGCAGCTTTCACGCGTTGATCCGGTTCAATATCAGTGACCAATGCTTTGATAATGCCGTAACCAAAATCCGACATCACTTCGCTTAGTTCTGATTTCACCGCATCCGCGATTTCATCTTTTTTCTCGAATACATCGTCTAAATTAATTTTAGGAACACGGGCACGAACGACATCGAAAACAAAAGCCGTAATTTGTTGATCGGTATTCTCTAAACGATAAAATGCTTCGTAAATTTTGTTGGTTAATACATGAAATTGTACCGATACGGCCACCCGCACAAATACGTTGTCCGACGTTTTGGTTTCAACTGGCACATCGAGTTGGCGTACACGTAAACTAATCCGTCCACCGATTTTCTCAATAACCGGAATTTTAAAATTTAATCCCGCTTCTGCAATACGGACAAACTTACCGAAACGCTCTATCGTTGCAGCAGATTGCTGCTCGACTGTAAACACGGAGGCAATAACAATAAAAACAGCAAAAGCAATGATAATACCTAACACCATGGGAATATGCTCCTATAAAAATAGGATTTCAGTATAGCATGCTTATGGAGTAAGGCCCTATAGAACCTGCTTCGCCAAAATATCCAAAAACTAAGCATAACCTTAATATTCACTTAATCTTAACTTGTTACAATAATACATCATTGAGCCAGTGTGCCTATCCTACTGATAAATTGTGAGGTGTCTTATGTCTTCGAGAAAATCCCAACCGCAATCATTGAATAGAACATTTAAACCTTGGGCGACGCAACGTAGAAGAACACCCTCTCCGCCAGGTGCGACTCGCTCACCTTCCCCATCGCGTTCAGCAGAGGCACAAAATTTAGATAGAGAAATTCGAAGTTTTATATTCGACTTTGTACATGAGGACGAAAGGGGTGTTGTAAGTTCAGAGATAGTTGAACTGCTAAAAAATAAAGAAATTCTGACAGAATTAGGCCGGCATAACCGTAGCTTCTTATATGATATGGTAAATCTATCTTTCCAACACAACTATACTTTGGAAAATCGTTCCATTATTACACACACTTTATTGTCAACACTTTTTCAAAATGGCGATGCAGACATTATCGCAGAACTGATGATGACGAGGGATGATAAACAAGACCTTCCCTCCTTAGATCTTTTTAAATTAGAAGCAGCGTGTTGGGAAATTTATTTTCAATTTATTGCTAAAAATATTGCAAGCGAAGAAAAACGTAAAGCAGTAGCCTTGCTGCAGTTTACTAACAAAAATACGCAAAACCAAAGTCTTTTCACCATTATGTTACTTGAAAAAAATATCGAAGGTGTTGCTAGATATTTTGCCGGATTAAAATATGCATTAGATCAAAAATTAATTAACGTAGAAAATTTAAATACAATATTGGGTGCTGATATTGTGACTGCAGCAACATCAGAAGACATGTTAATGCATTGTTTGCATGAATTTATGTTTCTGAATGAAAACTATAGCTGGAATCCGGATGACGCATTAATGGCGAGAAACGACAAAGGATTCGATTTTATTCAAGCATTGATTGTGAATATCAGAAAGGATAATAATTTATGGCAGGGATTGGAAAATGTATTGAAATATTTGCAAGATAACGTATCTGATACAGTAATTAAATCATTAATACTCAATAGATCATCAGATAACTATACGATATTGCATCAAGCCGCTAATACGCAAGGAGCACTGCCAGTAGTATTAGCGTTTTTAACAGAAAACATGGGGTTATTAGATAACGCTGAATTACGGTCGTTAATCACACAAAAAACTCAAAATGGCTTCACCTGTTTACATCATCTTGCTTTAAATGCAAAAAGAATAAGTGAAATAGTAAAGTTGAAAAATTTTATTGATGGAAACTTTGAGAAGGAAGAGGCCAAGGCTGTGTGGGAAGAATTGCTAACAGCGAAAACTGTTAACGGATATTTACCCGGAAATCCAAGAAATAAAGCAGTTTGTGAATTTTTAAACAGTGAGCGAGCTTCTATTCAATCTATATCTTCATGCTCGTCTGTAACAACTCCAGGCATCGCTCGCACGTTATCCAAAGAAGGACTGTTTCCTGAAGCTCCATTGGTGTTGCCAGCCGAAACACCTATTATAGATTCACCTAAAAATCTATTTTAAAACTCTCGCCGTCCCGATTTATTCGCGGGATCCAGGATGTATCGATGCGTTCTGGATACCAGGTCCCACGGCTTGTCCGCGGGACCCGGTACGACGTGGTTTTAAGATTTTTTTCTCACGAAAACAATTTTTGTCCCTTGCATAAATCAAACGGCTAAAAAATCACCACAGCCCTACAACCTGTTTTTCCGGATAAGAAGTGATACAATCCTTCACTTAACGTTAGAATTTCTTAAAAAAACCTTATTCCCAGGAGAAACCCATGACCCTCCAGGTCGTTGAACAACGCCCCTTAAAAGAATTTACCGAAACTGCGTATTTAAATTACTCAATGTACGTAATTATGGACCGTGCCTTGCCTCATATTGGAGATGGGTTAAAACCGGTACAGCGCCGTATCGTTTATGCGATGTCGGAATTGGGATTAAATGCCTTAGCGAAGTATAAAAAATCGGCTCGTACAGTGGGTGATGTGTTGGGTAAATTTCACCCGCACGGTGATTCAGCTTGTTACGAAGCCATGGTGCTCATGGCTCAGCCTTTTTCTTATCGTTATCCGTTAGTCGATGGTCAAGGTAACTGGGGGTCGCCGGATGATCCCAAATCCTTCGCGGCGATGCGTTACACCGAATCCCGCTTATCGCGTTATGCCGAAACGTTATTAAGTGAGTTAGAGCAAGGTACAGTGGAGTGGGGGCCGAATTTTGATGGAACTCTCGAAGAGCCGTTAGTTTTACCTGCACGCGTGCCGAATATTTTATTGAATGGCACCACCGGTATTGCTGTCGGTATGGCGACCGATATTCCCCCCCATAATTTGCGAGAAGTGGTGGCGGCATGTATTCACCTATTAGAAAATCCTAAAGCCTCATTGGAAGAACTCTGTGAACATGTCAAAGGCCCTGATTTTCCCACTGACGCAGAAATCATTACCCCGCGCGCGGATATTCTTCAAGCCTACCGTACCGGTAATGGCTCCATTAAAATGCGGGCGGTTTATACGGAAGAAGACGGTAATATCGTCATTACTGCCTTACCTCATCAAGTCTCTGGTGCTAAAGTGATGGAGCAAATTGCCGCGCAAATGCAAGCGAAAAAATTACCGATGGTGGCGGATTTACGCGATGAATCGGATCATGAAAACCCAACACGTTTGGTGATTGAGCCACGCTCGAATCGTATTGATGTTGCAGCGCTGATGAATCATTTATTCGCAACGACCGATCTAGAACGCAGTTACCGACTCAATTTTAATATGATTGGTTGCGATAATCGCCCACAAGTCAAAGGCTTGCAAAAGATTCTTTCTGAATGGTTAGATTTTCGATTAGCCACGGTGCGTCGGCGCTTAGAGTTCCGTTTAGATAAAGTCATGCAGCGTTTGCATATTTTAGAGGGTTTGTTAATTGCCTTTTTGAATATCGATGAAGTGATTGCCATTATTCGTCATGAAGAGGATCCCAAGTCGCAATTGATGCGAAAATTCAAACTATCTGAAATCCAAGCTGACGCGATTTTAGACTTGAAATTACGGCATTTAGCTCGATTAGAAGAAATGAAAATACGGGGTGAGCAAGAAGAGTTAGCAAAAGAACGCGATAATTTACAAACCATTTTGGGTTCCGATTCACGTTTGCGTAAACTGGTTCGTACAGAACTGGCCGCTGATGCTGAAAAGTACGGCGATGTCCGACGTTCACCCATCGTGCAACGCGCAGAAGCGGTTGCGATTAAAGAAGAAGATATGATGCCGGTTGAATTGATGACCGTGGTGCTGTCAAAAATGGGATGGATTCGTGCCGCTAAAGGCCATGATATTCAAGCTGAAAATCTCGCGTATAAAGCCGGTGATGGCCTGTTAACGGCCTTGCCAGCACGCAGTAATGATACCGTTATTTTTGTGGATACGACGGGTCGTAGTTATTCCTTGCAAGTGCACACCTTACCCTCTGCGCGTGGTCAAGGCGAGCCGTTGTCCAGTAAATTAAACCCACCATCAGGCGCCTCGTTTGTGGGGATGTTTTTAGGACAATCGGATCAATTATGTTTAATGGCATCTTCCTTTGGTTACGGTTTTGTCGTCAATGTAGAAGAGCTTTATTCTAAAAACCGTAGCGGTAAAGCTATTTTATCCTTACCTGAAAAAGCCGGTGTATTGACTCCTCGTATAGTGCGTGATCTGAAAACCGATTATATTGCTGCAGTCACTAACATAGGACATTTATTATTATTCCCCATACAGCAATTACCTCAACTGAATAAAGGTAAAGGGAATAAGATTATTAATATCCCCAGCGCTGCATTAGCGGAGGGTAGTGAATATGTGGTTGATGTCGCCGTTTTGAGTCCGAAAGATTCCTTACGTTTGTATTCAGGTCGACGACAATTAGTTTTGAAATTCGATGAATTACAGCATTATTTAGGAGAACGCGGTCGCCGTGGCAATAAATTGCCGCGTGGGTATCAGAAAATCGATTCGATAGAGACAGTAGGGCGATAAGCAGCTATCTTGCCAATAAAAATAAAAGGTGTTATAATGTCTCTTATCAGGCAAAATTTAACATAAGAGACACCATGAAGCCTTTTATATCGGCAACTCCTTCTGATTTGCTCAGTGATATTGCGAAGCAGGCGCAGACAAAGCGCTTAAGTTTAAATTTGAGCCGTAAAACTCTATCAGAGCGATCAGGGGTGAGTCTCAGTGTATTAAAAAAATTTGAACGAACCGGGAAAATATCATTAGAATCACTTGTTAAAATTGCGATGGTTTTGGATGCAATGGATGAATTTCTATTGCTATTTAAACCTACCCCGCCGGAAAATTTTGCAACACTGGATGAGCTTTTGAAGGATAACAGTCGCAAACGAGGGCGACAATGATGTTTAACGAGATGGTTCATGTTTATTACTTTTCTGGTACTCAAAAAAGGATGATGGGCCGTTTAGCATTGAAACAGCGTAAAATTTTTTTTGAGTATGATGAAGAATTTTTAAATTCAAGACTGGAGCTGTCTCCATTTAAATTGCCATTAAGACCAGGAGTCATCCCGTGTGAAGATACAGTGTTTGAGGGTTTATTTGGAATCTTTAATGATAGTCAACCTGATGGTTGGGGACGTCTTTTGCTTGATAGAAAACTAATTAAACTAGGTGTTAATCCAGGAACATTATCACCACTTGATCGTCTTTGCTACGTTGGTCGTCATGGCATGGGCGCATTGATGTATGAGCCCGCTATTGAAAATAACATTCCATCATATTCGAACGACTTGGATGAAATTGCGGAACAAATGTTTCAGTTTCAAGAACAAGATGCGGATCAGTTTGTGGATCAATTACTAGCTCTTAACGGTTCCTCTGCGGGAGCACGACCTAAAATAGTAGTTAACTTAGTAAATAATTCATTTACTCCAGATGTTATTGCAACAACAGAAGTGGATAGTTGGATTATTAAATTTCGGTCATCAATGGATCCGGCTGATATAGGTGCTATTGAATATGCGTATCATTTGATGGCGCAAGCTGCGCACTTAAATGTTCCGGAAGCAAAATTATTTTTTTCTAAAAAAGGTGTTGGCTACTTTGGTGTTAAGCGATTTGATCGTAAAAATGGCCACCATTTACATATGCATACCTTGAGCGGTTTATTGCATGTGGATCATCGATTTCCCAGTTTAGATTATGAAACCATTATGAAAGCAACACAATGGTTAACTAAAGATGTGCGTGAATGTGAACAGCAGTTTAGAGCTGCTGTTTTCAATATTCTGGCGCATAATCGCGATGATCATGCCAAAAATTTTTCATTTTTGATGGATGAAATGGGCGTGTGGCACGTTTCTCCCGCATATGATTTGACTTTTTCTTCTGGGCCTGCTGGTGAGCATTGCACCATGATTAGGGGTGAAGGTAAAAGTCCCAAGCGCGAACATCTTTTAAAATTGGCTGAAGTGGGTGGTATTAAAAAGCAAATTGCCACAAAAATTATCGATGAAACGAAACAGGCGGTCTCCTGCTGGAAAACATTTGCGGGAAATGCAGGAGTTTCAAAAAATATGACCACCATGATTCAACGAGCGTTATGTCAAATCGACAATAATTTCTGTTAAACGTAAGCGATAAAAAAGTTCGCATTTTCATTGGCAAAAGAGATACAGTAGGAGAATATGAAATGACAAAGTTAATAGGAGGGATCCTCCTTATCATTGGCACCTCCATCGGAGCCGGTATTCTTGCCTTACCGGTGACGACATCGCAAGGCGGTTTTATCAGTTCATCGATCTTATTATTTTTTTGCTGGATGGTGATGACCACTGCTGCGCTGATGATTTTAGAAGTGAATATGTGGTTTCCAGAAAACAGTAATATGATATCGATGGCGCGTCATACCTTAGGATGGCGTGGTGAAGCATTGGCGTGGGTCACTTACCTGTTGCTGCTTTATACATTACTAGCAGCTTATATTGCCGGTGGCAGTGATGTGTTTAATAGTTTATTAAACTTGACTAATGTGCATACGCCACAGTCAATGGCAACGATACTATTTACTGTAGTGCTGGGTTCGGTGGTATTTTGTGGTATTACCACCACGGATTATGTGAATCGTATGTTGATGGTAGTGAAGTTGGCGGCTTTTTTCATCTTGACTATTCTCGTTATTAAACATGTTAATTTACCTAATTTACGTGCGGGTGAAGCGCGATATTTACCGTCAGCTGTAATGGTAATGATTACTGCGTTTGGGTTTGCGAGCATTATTCCCAGTTTGCGCACGTATTTTAAAAGCGATATGAAAAAACTAAAAACCATAGTGATTATTGGCAGCTTTGTACCTTTGCTGTGTTATATCGTGTGGGATTTAGCTATTCTAGGTTCGTTACCACTTACCGGTGATAATAGCTTGACGTATATTCTGAATTCCGGTCATGTGACCAGTGAATTAATGACAGCGTTACAGCATGTCATCAATCTCAACACGATCACCCAATTATCACGTTTATTCACATCAATTTGTGTATTGACTTCATTCTTAGGCGTAGCTTTGTGTCTGTTTGATTTCTTGGCCGATGGGTTTAAAATTCCTAAACATATAAACGGTCGTATTTTTATCGCGGCTTTAACCTTTTTGCCACCGTTAATCGTCGTATTATTTTTTCCTGGCGCATTTATTCATGCATTAAACTATGCGGGAATGTGTTGTGTGATTTTATTAGTGCTACTGCCGACGATGATGGTGTGGCGAGGCGTAGCTCGAAAACAATTTAAAACGGAATGGGGTGTGTTGTCGAATACGCTTGTGGTGTTTGCGGTATTTATTATCGGGTTGGGATTATTGGCATTAGGAGCGTATCAAACATTTAGATAATTAGCCTAATGTTTGGGCATCCGTTTGATTTGATATAACTCCATTATGCCCACGATGATAAAGGCTATCAAACTCCATCCGGCCAAGCTTAAACCGAGAAAACGCCAAGTCACGGTGGCGCAATCGCTCGTTCCCATCACGGCTAATTTCAGCGCTTGTGATACAGATAATGTATCCAGCAAATAACTTAATCCCATACCACAATTACTCGAGACGGCCGGCGGATGCGCTTGTAGTTGTAACTGATGGATAGCTAATAAACTTCCCAACACAGCAAATACACCAATAAGACTGCTATACACGATCACGCCGGGTCGTTGCGGCTTGTGGAGGGCCGCCGTCAAGCACACGAGCCCTATGGCCAAAAAGAGAATCCGTTGTAATTGGCATAAGGGACAGGGTGCCAGCGTGAGAGCATTTTCTAAATAAAACGCCCCAACTAGGAGTCCGATGCAGATTAAAAATCCGTACCAATAAAAAGCCGGCACGCTACTAGGAAATTTTTTGAACATATTTCAATCTTCCCGCGGATATTGATAGACAATATACCCGATATTTCCTATTTTATTCAATAGCTTCCCGAGGTCATTGCATTCCGCCGCAAAAGCCTATAAAATGCCCACCCTTAGCGGTTATAATTTTTATTAATTATTACCTATGAATTGTGTTTTTAACTGAGGTGTTAATTTACATGCCAAGTGTACATGCCAAACAAAATGAGAGTTCAGATAGTCTTCTACGTCGTTTCAAACGTGCTTGTGAAAAATCAGGTATTTTGACCGAGTTGAAACGTCGTGCTCGTCGAACTAAGCCTACTACCGAACGCGCGCAAAAGAAAGCGGCAGCGGTTAAGCGGTTTTTGAAAAAACTTGCTAAAGAAGCGCCACAACCTGCACGTGGTGTGCGTGGCAGCGCCGTAAAAGCTAAGCCAAAGAAAAAGACATATTAATTTCTTTTATTTGCTACGCAACGGGAGTATGAGTCCATGGCTGCATTGAAGCAACGTCTGCAGGACGATATTAAAGATGCTATGCGCGCAAGAAACCAGTCGCTGCTGGGCGTGCTGCGGTTTATTTCGGCCGCAATTAAACAGCGAGAAGTGGATGAGCGTATTGAGTTATCTGATGATCAGATTATTTCTGTATTAGATAAAATGACAAAACAACGCCGTGAATCTATCGAACAATTTAAAGCTGCGGGCCGCGATGATTTAGTTGAAAAAGAAAATTTTGAACTGCAGACGATAGAGGTCTATTTGCCAAAAGCATTAACCGCGAGTGAATTAGAACAATTAATCGCAGCAGCTATTGCAGAGCAAGGCGCCACATCGATAAAAGATATGGCGAAAGTGATGGCGGTGCTTCGCCCGCAAGTGATTGGCCGCGCGGATATGGCTCAAGTCAGTCAAGCGATTAAAGATCGTCTCACGCCAGCATAATGTAGCCTGGATGAAGCGAAGAATTTGGAACACGACACGTTACATAGACCTTGGGGCATGAATGTCTTCGTGAAGCATGTGAGGCAGGGATGCCGAACGTGAGCCTACAGGGACGTATTTACGGCGTCTTCACGAAGATCTTTCATACCCCAAGGTCAGTGAATACCCAAGGTAGCACCACTTCTATGGCAGGAAGAATTCCTAAATCTTTCATCACGGATTTACTCAATCGAGTAGATATTGTTGATGTTGTTGATAGTCGGGTAACACTTAAAAAAACCGGCAGCAACTATGTCGCCTGCTGTCCCTTTCATCAAGAAAAATCCCCCTCTTTCACTGTAAGCCCCACCAAACAATTCTATCATTGCTTTGGTTGTGGCAGTCATGGCAGTGCGATTTCATTTTTGATGGAATATGATCGCATGGAGTACGTGGAAGCGATTGAAACATTGGCAAGTCAGTTGGGATTGGCGGTACCTTACGAATCTTCGGATTGGCATGGTAAAAGTAATAAAGTTTCACCGGACCTCTATCAATATTTACAACAAGCCGCACAATTTTATCAATCACAATTACCCTTATCACCTAAAGCGCAACACTACGTTGAGCAACGCGGGTTGTCGTCGCAAGTGATACAAACATTTGGTTTAGGTTATGCACCTGCCGGTTGGGGACATTTAGCTGAACAATTTACTACAGACCTGCATCCCCTATTAGAAAAAATTGGTTTAGTCATAAAAAATAAATTGGATCGTTACCATGATCGTTTCCGTGATCGCATTATGTTTCCCATTCGCGATCAACGTGGTCGAGTATTAGGTTTTGGTGGGCGCATCATTGATAAAGAGGCTGAGCCAGAACAACCCAAATATCTTAATTCGCCTGAGACGCCTGTATTCCATAAAGGCAGTGCGTTATATGGCCTTTATGAGGCACTACAGGCACATCGAGAATTGCCACGCGCGCTTATTGTCGAAGGCTATATGGATGTCATTGCATTGGCGCAATTTGGCATTAACTATGCGATGGCGAGTATGGGTACCGCTGCGACCCGACAACATTTAGAAAGACTATTTCGTTACACGCCGACAATCATTTTTTGTTTTGATGGTGATAATGCGGGTAAAGCCGCAGCGCGACGTGCATTAGATACCGTGTTACCCTTGATGGAAGATGGTCGGCAAGTGCGTTTTATGTTTTTACCTGAAGAACATGATCCAGATAGCTTGATTCGACAGGAAGGCGTTGATGCATTTTTGGAGCGCATGGATACAGCGATGGGCATTGGTGAATATTGTTTTAATACGTTGCAGCAGCAAGTGGATATGTCGTCTTTAGATGGACGCGCGACCTTAACCAAATTAGCAGCAGACATGATTGAACCTATTCCAACCGGTGCATTTCGTAACATGATGGTAACGGATTTAGCTCGTCGTTCCCGCATGAGCCAAGATAATTTGGCGCAATTTGTGCGTTCATCGCATCAGCCAACAGGACATCACACTAAAAAAGCGAAAGCGCGTAATACGGATAGCCGTCCAACAGCGATGCGATTAGTGATTGCATTATTACTGCAGCAACCGGCGCTAGTGCGTTTATTACCGGATGCATGGCAACAGTTAGATGAGAATATTCCTGGTGCAGCGCTACTGAATCAACTTATTGATTTATTACGTGAACAACCTACATTAACTACAGCGGCGTTATTAGAATTTTGGCGTGAACATCCCGATTCTATACAAGTAAGTAAATTAGTTAGTATGGCTATTCCCATACCAGATGACGGAATTGAAGCGGAGTTTTGTGGAGCTATACAACAAATAGCCAAAATGACTGATGAACAAACCATCGCTATATTGTTGCAGAAGGCGAACAGCGAGGGCCTAAGTGATGACGAGAAGCGCCAACTGCAAGAATTGATTAGAAAAGTAAAATAAAAACTGGATATATCCAGAAAAAAGGACTACAATCTGCAGTCCTTATTATGGGGCATAAACTGTACACTGCAATAAATGGATCTTGTTTGCCCGTTATTGTGCCTTCTTCATAAACTAACTTGGTATTGATTATGACGATAGAACGACACCCAGATGGATTTGATCCAGATGAGTTTGATCCGGATAGTCTTAAAGCTCAACAGCTAACACACATGATCCGTAAGGCAAAAGAGCAGGGTTTTTTAACCCGCGCAGATCTTAGCGATGATCTCCCGCCTGAAATTATTGATGATGCTGAGCGTTACGATGATTTTATCAACATGCTGCAATCGTTTGGTATTGAAGTGCTTGAACAAGCGCCTGATACGGATACATTGCAATGGAGCAATGAAACAATCAGTGGCGTGGATGCAGATGAAGTAGCTCAACAAGCAGCAGAAGAATTCTCTAGCCTTCAAATCGAAGTTCATCGTACCTCTGATCCCGTGCGCATGTATATGCGTGAAATGGGTTCAGTTGAGCTATTAACTCGTCAAGGTGAAATTGTTATTGCTCGTCGTATTGAAGAAGGGCTAAAAATCATTTTGGCTGCACTATCGCAGCATCCACAAATTATTGCAGATATTTTACAAGAATATGCACGTTTACAAAATGAAGAAGGCCGTATAGGCGATTTGATTATTGGTTTTACTGATGAAGAGCCTGAAATTTCAGAAATTGAAGTTCCGCTTGATGCAGGATTAGATGATGAAGAATCCGAAGCGCCCATCGCTGATGTGGATGTGGAAGATGAAAAAGAAGGCGGTGAGGGTACTGGTGGCGATGGCGGTGATGGTGATGGCGCGGCGAGTCCATTGGAGTCGGGTCCTGATCCTGAATTAGTAAGAGAACGTTTTGCTAAATTACAAACACTGTATGATGCTGCGATTGCGGCAGAGAAAAAGCATGGTAAAACGCACAAACAAACTATCACTAAGCGAAATGAATTAGCCGAAGAGTTTGTTAAATTTAAATTGGTTCCAAGGCATTTTGAGCGATTATCGAAAACGATGCGTGCATTGTTGGAAAAAGTTCGTGCGCAAGAACGTCAAATTATGGATTTTTGTACTAAAAAATCCAAAATGCCACGCGATATTTTCATTAAATCCTTCCGTGGCAATGAAACTAATGTGGAGTGGGCTGATAAACACATCGCTGCGAAAAAACCTTACTCTGAAGCATTGCAAGGTTTCAAACGTGAAATTATTCGCGCACAAAAGAAAATTGCTGTTTTTGAACAAGAAAGCGGTTTAACCATTGCTGAAATTCAAGAAATTAATCGCGGTATGTCAGTCGGCGAAGCCAAATCACGTCGCGCGAAAAAAGAAATGATCGAAGCTAACTTACGTTTGGTTATTTCTATCGCCAAAAAATATACCAATCGCGGATTGCAATTTTTGGATTTGATTCAAGAAGGTAATATTGGTTTGATGAAAGCGGTTGATAAGTTTGATTATCGTCGTGGTTATAAATTCTCGACTTATGCAACTTGGTGGATTCGTCAAGCGATTACTCGTGCGATTGCCGATCAAGGTCGAACTATCCGTATCCCAGTTCATATGATCGAAACCATTCATAAATTAAATCGCGTTCAACGACAAATTCTGCAGGAAACCGGAGTTGAACCTTCTCCTGAAGAATTAAGTCGCCGAGTGGATATGGCAGAAGATAAGGTGCGCAAAGTATTAAAAATTGCGAAAGAACCTATCTCTATGGAAACTCCCGTAGGTGATGATGATGATACTAGCTTAGGTGAATTTATTGTTGACGGCTCAGTGGTTTCGCCATTGGAAGCTGCAACGATTGAAGGTTTACGTGAAGCTATGCAACGTATTCTGTCGTCACTCACTGCGCGTGAAGCGAAAGTATTGCGTATGCGTTTTGGTATTGATATGAATACCGATCACACCTTGGAAGAAGTTGGAAAACAGTTTGATGTGACTCGCGAACGTATTCGTCAAATCGAAGCCAAAGCGTTGCGTAAATTACGCCATCCTAGCCGCTCACAAGAGTTGCAAGGTTTCCAAGATTTGATTGATACTGAAGAAGGGTTCTAATTGGGAACTCCCCTTTCTCCCGCTTGCGGGAGAGGGGTCGGGGAGAGGGTAAACGGAGGTTGTTATCATGATCATGCTACGTCGCGCCATAGCCTACTTTATCGATATACTATTACTCGCTGCTCCTTTTTTCTTATTAAACTGGCTCTACCCTACTCTGCTACTCACTATTTATCCCTGGGGACAATTTCTAGGTTTTACCGCCGGACTCATTTATTTTACCTTGTTAGATTGCCGCGCAACGGTTGGGAAAAAATTATTAAAATTGCAGATTGTTGATAATCAAGAACAACCTATCACACATTTAATTGCAGCATTAAGATATATCATCATCGGCGTGCCACTCTATTTGATTGCTGTTATTAATTATGTGACGACGAGCGCAGATGGTACTGCCTTATGGTTGTTATTGATTTTAATTCAAGCTTATCTAGTTATTTTCAATCGCAAAAATAATGCATTAATACAAGATATTTTTTGCCACACACATGTCATTGCTACAAATAAAAAAGAAAAATTTCATCCTCACACAACACCGAGAAAACATGTAGTAGCAATCGAGATATTAACTGCATTAGTTGTTCTTTCAGTTGCAATTACCTATATATTCCCAGATAAAATATTCGATAAATATTTCTTTAATAGTGTTGGTATTACGATGAAGCAATTTGACACCATCGTCGAAGGACAGAAAGCCGAAAACAAAGAAATTGCTGCCATCACTATTTCAAGCTATCTTAATGATAAAGGTGTGGTTATAGATATCATTGCCACTACCAATAACCCTGAACGCCTCAAACAAATAGCCCAACAAACAGGAGAGGCTTTCGCTAAAATATTGCCTCATGACTACCCCGTTGCAGTGAATATCATCACCATCAATGATTTCGGCTTGAGTAAAGTAGGACAAACCCTTACCAATGCTTGGACTAACACTTCCCTAAACCCAATCAAGAAGGTATAATATCCCTCTTCTCGTAGCCCCGGCCGGCGTCTCCGCCGTGCCAACGCCAGTGGTTTTCCAACCACCCGCAAGTAACACACTACGGGCCCATAGCTCAGTTGGTTAGAGCAGAGGACTCATAATCCTTTGGTCCTAGGTTCAAGTCCTAGTGGGCCCACCAATTAAATCTTGAATTAAAGGTTGATGCAATCGCTCTGGGGTCCAGGGTGTGAGATTCGGGTAACTAAGATTATCTTAAGAATAATAAGGTACAATACCATTTTAAATACTGGGCCCCCTATCTAGGAAAACAATATGTCAGAACACACTCTATTTTTTAAAACAATAAAAGCAACCGTATTTGGCGTGGGATTTCTCTTGTTATTGGCAGGTTGGCTTGCACTCTTACTTTCTAATCCTATCGGATGGGGGCTTCTTATCTTCCTAGGGATTCTGGGTGTTTTTGGTGCAGCCATTCTCGCAACGGTTCCCTATAATATTGTTAGCCATTTTCTTCCAACAGATTCAAATGACGCCGATATAGCGGCAGAAGCTGATGCCGATGCGGGAAAAGGATTTTTTGAAAAAGCCCTATATAAAGTTGGGTCAGTTATTGCAGGTGTTGTGGCCGGTATGGGTGCCTTGCTGCTCATAGGTACTCCCTTAGCAGCCATTGGCTTTTTGGGTGGATTACTCTCTGGTGCAGTCACACTCACCGCACCTATTTGGGTACCTTTCGCGGCAGTCGCTGCGGGTATAGGTGCAGGAATTGGGGGGATCTTTGCGAGTGCATTTATCTATGAAGCACAGGCATCGATCAGTAGACATGTGGGATATATCGAGCACAAAGTAGCAAATGCGGTTACTTACGTTGCAGAGACACTGCACACTGTAGCAACAAGTCTGAGCGCAAGCTTGAGTAGCACTTGGAATAGTTTAATGAGTTTCTGGAATGCTAGCGCTAGTACCTCACCAGCACAGACGTCTGTAGATGCTAATACTTCAAGCAGCACTCTTGATCGCGAAGCAGGAGTGATACCCGCAGTCACAACAGCTGGATCGGAACCACAACCTATTGTTTCAGAGAGGTCTGCAGCAGCTAGCGAATATAGTTTCCTTTCGAGCGTATTGGGTCTTTTTTCATCGGAACCAGGATCCGCTGCTGTTTCACCAACACCAGAGCTTTTAGAATTGCAAAATGTAGTTTCAGAATCGTCGCGACCAGTTTAAGATTGATATGGATACCCGCCTATGCGGGTATGACAAGGATTTTTGTTCTATGACGTTATCATACCAGCAAGCGTAGCCTTTATTAAAGACGTTCTCGATCTCAAATAATACTATTGAATCTACTACGCTACGTCTTTAATGAAGGCGACTATTGAAAAGTAAACAATATAAAAATAAACATTAACATTGACTAGTTAAATAAAATAAATTCAGATAATATAGTGCCTCTTAAATATGTTGCCCTAAGCAAAAGTAAGAAATCCATAAAATATTGTGGAATTGGATCAACAATCCTAAATTTTACTAAAGAGAAAGGGGTATTAACATGAATTTCGAAAACACAGTCTATGCTTTTATCAAGGCGTTAAAAAAATTCAACTATGAACTAGATTATAGAACCTATGTTTGGCGATTTTTGCTCATTACTAAAGATAATAAATGTCATCAATTATGCGTTAGAAAAGATGATAATATTTTTTATCTTATAGATGTAGATGGACCACGCTGTACATTAGAAATTGATTTGAATAAATCGGTAAAACCGGTTAAGTCGTTTGGTTTTAAATTTGAGGATGACGGTTATTATGCTCCCGATAAAATATGGGGAGAGTTAATTTTATCTGCACAACGGTGGCTCAATTTTATTGAAAAAGACTGGATAAAATATAATAAGCAAGCTATTAACCTATATCCATTAAATAGAAGAAAAGGGATTGTTCCGAATGCATTAGTGCGTGACTCTCTGCCTGATATTTATCGGCTTGATAAGGCATTGGGTAAAAAGAAAATGAAAAAATTTATTTCATTGGTTGACAGTGGGTTATTTTTGCAAAAAGAGAATGCCACGCGTGCTTCAATGACGGCAAATGATTATTTTGAGTATTGTCGTATTGCTTATCATGCAGCTAAAGAGAAAGATCAAATTATTGATCAAACTTTATCAGGCCTAGAGCTTTATAAGAAATACGCTGATGGTCGACATGAAGGTTTGCTTGATTTAGATCCTGATTCAGAAAAAGATTTTGCTGATTGGATAGATCATGAAGATTCAAAAAGATCATCAGGCGGACATCCGTTTGAAATAAAACGTGGTGGAAATACCACCCATATTGATTTATTAGTTTATCGCTCACAGTATTTTGATAAAGATAAATTTATTGTGTCGATCCGCGCCGGCGCGACAAATCGCTTACGTGAAGCTATTTGTATGTGTTTAGCTATCCACGAAGCTGGGTTACCCATTTGTATTGAAGACGCCGAAGGAATACGTAGGCGCCTACTCGCACAAGATAATATCGGTATCGTGCCACATTTCGATTCTTTGCATCGAGCCAATCAATCTTTTTATGACCATGAATCCGTTGATGATGTGATCTATTATGATGATTTAGGGCGATATAAAAACCGTATCAAACCGTTTATCATTTGGGAGCCATTACCAATTTTAAATTAGTTTGGATGCGTAAGAAAAAGCTGAACCGTATAAATATTAACTAGTTAAATAAAATAAACTCAGATAATATAGTGACTCTTAAATATGTTGCCCTAAGCAAATAGTTATTTTATTAAGGTGAAGGTATGAGTGAACAATTTTCAAAGCATTTGATTACTCAAGATGAAATGACAGAGTTTTTGCTGTATACCACACCAAATGGCAAGATAAAAGTTGAGGTTTTATTACGGAATGAAACACTGTGGTTGACTCAAAAACGCCTTGCTGAGTTATTTGGTGTGGGAGTGCCTGCAATATCTAAACATTTAGAAAATATCTATCACGACGGCGAGCTTGTACAAAATTTAACTATTTCCATTTTGGGAACTGTTCAAAAAGAAGGCGATCGTGAGGTGCGGCGTAAGGTGGAATATTATAACTTAGATGTGGCTATTTCTGTCGGCTATCGAGTTAACTCTAGCCAAGCTACCCAGTTTAGAATTTGGGCAACCCAGCTACTTAAAGAATATATTATCAAAGGATTTGCGTTAGATGATGAGCGCCTAAAAAATGGTCATTATTTTGGTAAAAATTTTTTTCGTGTCGATCAAAAAATGATCGGCATCTGAATATAAGACGTTACAGGTAGTCAACAAGCTACTTAATAGCTCCTTTATTTATAAAACAACAACATAAAAAAGTTTGTTTTTTGTGGAAAATCCGTTATAATTGACATTATTTTCGCAGGTATACAAAAATGCTAGTTGAGTTCAAGGTCGCAAACTATAAATCTTTTACTGAAGAAGCTCAGACGTTAAGCATGGTTGCTAATACAGATACTCTTTTCAGGAAAGAAAATTGTTTCAACCCACCGGGTAATTTCGATTTGCCATTGGTACGCTCGGCCGTATTGTATGGGCCTAATGCAAGTGGGAAAAGTAGTCTTATTTCTGCATTAGCGTGTATGCGTAATATGGTTGTCTCTTCCGCAACCCATATTCCGGAAGGTCAAGAGCTTGATATCGTGCCTTTTCGATTAGATGCTCACACAATAAAACAACCAACTACCTTTGAGATTATTTTTATTGAAGACGGTATTCGTTATCAATATGGGTTTTCGGCGACCAATACACAAATCATGGAAGAATGGTTGTTTGCTTTCCCTAAAGCAAAAGGACAACGTTGGTTTTTCAGACAATACAATACTGAAACATGTCAAGATGAATGGCATTATTCTTCTCATTTAAAAGGACCTCGACATCTGTGGGAGCAATCGACGCGCTCTAATGCTTTATTTCTATCGACGGCAGTCAACTTGAATAGTGAACAATTGCGACCGGTATTTAATTGGTTTTCTCATCAACTCATCTTGATAGAATATAATATGCCGCTCAATATGGGGCTTACCATTAATATGCTCAGAGATGACAAAGAAAGAGTGATGCAACTTTTACAAGAGGCAGATTTAGGGATAAAAAATATTGATGTCAAAGAGAAAAAAGTATTTAGACTTGCAATGACGAGTGAAAATGGCAAGCAGGCTATTAAGCCGGAAGAAGTGATGATACCCGAAATTAAATTTTATCATACATGCAAAAATAGCACTGAATTAGTGGGTTTAGATTTTTATGAAGAGTCAGAAGGCACAAAAAGAGTAGCTGCTTATGCAGGATATTTTCTGCAGATGATGAAGAGAAATTGTGTATTAGTGGTTGACGAAATGAGTAGTAGTTTACACCCACATTTAATGCGGTTTTTATTGGGTTTATTTCATAATTCGGCTTTAAATGTAGCTAATAGTCAGTTATTTTTTACTACGCATGATACAACATTACTGGATAGTAATGTATTTCGACGTGATCAAATTTGGTTTTTGGAAAAAAATCAGGAACAAGCATCTCAGCTTTATCCTTTAACAGACTTTAGTCCTCGCAAAGATGAAGCATTGGGAAAAGGATATTTAAAAGGTAGATATGGAGCGATACCGTTTATAGGCGAGTTAGAAGTATAAGAAGGATCTCATGCGACAAAAAAAGCCAACAGGCATAAAACCAAGCTCTATTTTAGAGATGAAGCGTAACAGTGAAAAACAAACACCTAAAAAAATTATTTATATTATCTGTGAAGGTGATACAGAAGTCATTTATTTTAAAAATTTGCGTAAACAATTACGCGCTGCAACTATTGAGGTTATTCGGAGCAAAGGAAGCGCCCCCATTTCTGTCGTTGAGCATGCAATTGACATTATAAAAACAGAAACTGGGGTTGATGAAATATGGTGTGTTTTAGATAGAGATCAACATCCCACTTTTGAAAAGGCTAAAGCAAAATGGCAACAATATGTTCCGTCTGACACAGACAAGAGTCAAGCGGCTCGTTTCATGGTGGTATCTAATCCTAGTTTTGAGCTTTGGTACATGCTACATTTTAGTTTCACGACAAAAAGTTATATGTATTACACGAATAAAACCGCAGCAATGCAGGTTGAAAGTGATCTAAAAAAGAAACTGGCGGCAAATGGAGTTAAAGATGGAAAGCCGTGGCGAAATGTTTTTTCAATTTTATATCCTTTAACTAAAGCCGCCACCAAAAATGCTGACTCGTTATTAACGCATAATCGCTCAGCAAATACAGATAACCCTGAAACAAATGTTCATGAACTTGTTCGCAGCATTGGCCATGATTATGGGGAGAGATGGTGAAAAAGAAAAAATTGCAATTAATATGTCTCAATGTTGGAGTGTCATGGGATAATATAATGATTGTAACGGTTATATTAGGCGTTTGTGGGCTCGTAATGATTTTTCAAGGATTGTTTTATCCTATAAAATCCCTTGATTCATTTACCGCTGGGGCGGCTTTTTTTGCTGCCGCTGCGATAGCATACCAAGCCCATAGAAATAATGTTAGTGATATTCAAACAACTTCACGATGTTACTTAGAAAAATATAAAGAGACATCTGAAATAATAGTTAATTATTTAAAATCAGATAAACCAACGCGAAGAGTGTGCTGGGTTACGGCAGCAAAAGTTACTGAAATGCTAATTGGATTAGAGAGAAAAATTAGTTCTCCTGCAGATAAGGACTTAATAAAAATTTATCAACGCGTTCTTGCTCATGACCTTTATGAGTTTATTAGTACTAAGCCTGCCATGTATTTTACCGGACGAGAAGATGCATCTTCTCTTGATGAAGCGCTAAAAAAGCCGCCAATAGTTGCGATGGCGGGTTTAATACCTAGACCTCACGATATAGATCATGTATATAAATCAAGCATTAAAACCATCTTAGATTTAATGAATTTACTATGGGAAGACGAAGCTGGGTATAAGTATAGTAATGAAGAAGAATTTAATAATGTTATTCGATCTCAATATGCTCATATTGCTGAATATTTTGCGGAGCTGAAAAAGCATAATTTATATTAGATAACTCAATTCCAGCTTTATTTCTTCCGCAGCAGAATGATAACTGGGCATTAAATTTGAAATAGACACTTGACATTTCCGCAGTTTTTTATAAATTTCATTCTTTAGCGAATTAGGGTATCTAATTTCTTGCACGGCTTCTGGACATGCGTCTTGTAAGGTTGGCCACTTGCCATGCTCCATGAAATACATATTTGCGTGCGCAATACTTATGAAAATACCATCTTGGGCATGCAAGAATTTATTTTGGTAACGATCATGAGTGATATGTATGTTTAGTGGTGCTGTATTTGAGTAGCTTGGATTCAACGCATAGATAGAGCTATATCCTTCAGGACGATTGCAACAGCACTCTTTATTGTTACAATGAAAAGAGAAAAAAATTGCTTTTCTCGGGTCGCTTGTGAAATCTAGTAGTCGCGTAGGAACTCCATAATGCTGAGGAAGCTCTTTGTTGTAGTTGATGATTCCATCCTCAAAACTAAGGTGTGTGCCTGCTTTGTAATTTGTAAAGTGGTCAGCATTGATCACGTGGTCACTCAAAGTTAAAGGCGCTGTTAGCCAGTATGATGGAGCATATTGCTCAATATGACATAGCGCATCTGCTGGAGTTTTTAATCCAATATTATTGGCATTGGTATAAAAGGAAGAGAGCATGTAGTTTTCAAAATAAAGCTGTAGTATTAACTTTTTAATTCTGAGTGGGTCAACACCTAAATTTTGAAGAGACTGTAGCTGATTAAAAGATTCAAGAGTGTTCGTTTCTGTGCGTTTCTCCAAAAAATTATTAAAAAAAGCATTATCTTTACGCCAGGCAGAAGGAAGTAATGCACGAGGCTCGCCTTGAGGTCCACAATGAACACCTCGAAAATACCATCCATTCCAATCTCCTTTTGCCGGATCTAGATGTTCGAAGAGCTTATCACAATTATCAATAGTTATAATGTTTGTTTCGGTCATAATTTTTCCCTTTTTTTAAGATACAGTCAAAGTAGACAGTGTCTTGAAATTCGATCGTCTATGCTTGCTAAAACTTAATCATCATTTAAATTCATCGTGAAACATCCTTTTTCTTGACACGCTTGTATTTGCTCTGGAAAAAGGTGAGCAAGAACAGTTGGAGTTATTTTTGGATTTGGTGTTTCACGTACCCACTGTTGCAGCTGGCTAATCTCTTCTTTTTGGTACAGACCAGCGGTTTTCACATTATCTAATATCGGCACAATTTTTTGGCTATATTGATAGTTCCCACATTTTGGGCACGTAACTTCAATAGTGGAGGATTTCATATCCCGAGAAATTTTACTCGTATCACTGCAAAGATTAATTTCTTTAGAGCAGATTCGACAGTTATATGCCATAGATGTCTCCTATTAAATAAATAAAAATACTATCTATTATATGGGGGCGGTTATTGCTTTTCCAAGCAAACGTAGCCTTTATTAAAGACGTTCTCGATCTCAAATAATACTATTGAATCTACTACGTCTTTAATGAAGGGGGCTGTGAAATGCATACATATAATGCAGGCTCCTTCATTACGCGCATGCTAAATCAGCCAATTTAATGAGATCATGAATGCGCTTTAATGAAGGCTACAGCAGATTTTATATCGTTAGGATTTCTTGCACTGCCGGCTGATAATACTCAGCACCACCCGTTTTCACAACCAAATTATCACACGCTTCAAAATAAGCACGACTATGCGTATGTCCACATAAAACTAAAAATTCAATGGAAGGATTTTTTTGCGCGTAGTCCAATAACACATCGCCAGTGGCTTTTGAACTGAAATAAGGCATCCAATCATCATCGCTGATTTTGCCGTTATGCAAAGTCGCTTCTTTAAAAGGAGGAACATGTGTTAATACAATAATCTTTTTAGGATGTAGGTTCGCAGCCTTGATTAAATCATCTTTTAAATTTGCGGCATCGTCATCTGCTAATTGTTGCATTTTATCAAGCAAAGAAAATTTACCGGTGATTTGAGCTTGGAATAATTCTGCGATCATACGGCTGTCGTTAAGAATTACAGAACTATTTTGATAATCACCCAATCGACCGTCAGCCCAACCATCTTGCCCAACTAAAATAGTATCATTTCCTAAATGCTTTATCCCTGTAGCTGGCAACCATAATAAATTACTATTTACTGTTGTAATTCTTTCAGCTGACTGGCGAACTGCCGCTACACTGCCTTTATAATAATCGTGATTTCCTAAAACGAAATAAATAAGCTTGCGAATAGTAGCTTCCATTTCAACTAATAAATTAACGATAGAGGGGGCCTCCGCAATGTCACCCGTTATTAAAACAGCATCACAATCAGTTGCTAAAATTTCTTGATAAAATACTTGCCGCTCATCTGCTACAAGAAAATTAAGATGAATGTCAGTTAACCAGGCTAGTTTCATGCCAACTCCGTTTTGCTCTGATTTATAATTGCTGCTATCCGATTTTTAACTATATCACTACGATCTTCACTTTCTTGTGAATAGTTTAAATGTCCGGGTAGCGCTTGAAGAAAGTTATCATTATTCACCAGTGAATCAAGTTCAAGTGCGAGGTATTGTTTTAAACGTTCAGTAACTATCGCCATGTCATTTACAATTTCAGGTCGCCCATCAAGGACAGAGATAATATCTTCCATATCGTGACTTAATAAAAAATCTTGTTTACCTCGATCTTTGAAAGCCTCTAGCTTAGTAGCCAGGAAATAAGGCGCAGAAATAACTTTTATACTTATATTATCAGATAAAGAGTGATTAATAGCATTTTCTTGAGCTTCTTTGTACCATTCGTTGGAAAATCCAAATACACTTTTATCAATGGGTACTATATCAACTAAAACTCCATCACAATCCCAACGGCATATTGGATGTTCGCCGGCAATCAGTTCTTTGAACCCTTTTTGACGTAATTTTTCAGCGATAGCATAATAACTAACTCTTGTAATAACGTTGATAATACAATCTACATCTACAGTAGACCGTACATCCGGGGCTGCTTTATCTGTTATTAAAAGCCCAGTGATACAGCCGCCAACAAAAGTCACTTGGTCGCATAATTCTCCCAGACGATGTGCACTTAAAATAAGTGATGCAATATTTTTTTGTGCAGAAAGTCTATTCATTTTTCTTTGCCTTCGAACGAATTATGTGTGATGGTGAGTCTGAGGTAGATGAACATACCGGCGCCGAGCTAGACAGCGAAAGGGAAATTGCAGCGGCTGATTTTGTGTCATGAGATTGGATGCTTGATGGTTGCGACTGTAATAATATTTCGGATAATTTTCGCATAGCAATTTGCTTTTCTCTAGCACGTCCAGAACGAATCGCATCAATAAGAGTCAATAAATCATAAAATAATGGATCGGGATGTTTGGCAATAGATTCAGGTACGGAAGGATATAAAGGCTTGAGAGCAAGACCCCGCTCGTCTCCTTCACCATAAGGCCAAACAGGAATAGGATCACTTCCAGCAACAATCTGATCATTTAAACTGGGAGCAGCATAACTGGTTGCTATACCACGAGTTAGTGCACCCAATTTCGCTGGGAAAATATACTTTAATCCGTGTAGGAAAAACTCTTCACAAGCTTGGATAATCGGCTGTGGTTTATTCGGTGGAGAATAAGGAGTAAGCAACCCGGCAGTAACTAGCCGTTTAAAGGAGTTATTAACTTGAGAAGGACTGAGGCATAACTCAACGGCAATACTATTTTGTGTCCAATGTTTATTGGGTTTGCATGCTAACAGCTTAACTAGCGCTACAATATCTTGTGGTTTGATCATGTTACCTCCCTTTATTCTTTATTCTAGAATCTAGAATAGAGTGGGTCAAGATTTAACTTACCTAAATAACCAAACTAATTTTGTTCATGGTTCATGAACTATGAACAAATTAACGTAAAGAAAGTTTTCTAATACCTAAGGTTAAACTTGCTCTCAGGTTCAAATCCTAGTGGGCCCAGCAATTCATCCCCATTATATGGGGTAGAGCCAATTTTTTATACAATATCTTAACTATCTAGCCTTCATTAAAGCAAATTCCCATTTGCGATAAAGCACATAACCCATTGATTTATAGATAAATATAAAATATTGGATAGAGCTATACCATTTGCTCTAAAGCATTTTTAAGCCCAAGATGGTAGATACCTTACATAACGTATTGAGTCATTTTCACTTCGCTCATTGCTTTTAAATGTTTTACATTCGCTGTTCGCGAATCACGAATGATAAATAAAAAATCAAGCACTAGCTGATTGCACCCCTCAGAAACGATACATATTGAAAATATAATAACACAATAATTGCAAAAAGAGAAACTTAGATCACAATAGCAATGCCATTTACGGCTATTCCGTATTCTAGAATCTAGAATATAATCGCCTACGATTTAATGAATCGTTGCCCCTAGATTCAATCTAAAGAATAATACCTCTTGAGTATGTCTCTAACGAAAATCGTCCATTTTCAATAGTGATAACTGCATAGCCATCTTTAGCATCAGGTAGATTAATATTCCACATTTGTTTGAACCAATAATCTTTTCGTGGAATTTCTCGGTTAATCAGCTCTAAAGCCAGCTGGACTTCTTCAGTTAAATTTTTATTTTTGAGAACTTCATTGATCAGTGGTAATTCGGTTTTAAACCACTCTAATGATTCGTTCATCTCTCGGATAGTAAACTGATTCCATACACACGTAAACGGTGCTCCCATATGGCCACTGATCCAAAAATTTGGCATAAAATGACTGATTAATCGAGTTAATAAGGGTTCTTTCCCTGGGCTAACATGTGAGACAAAAATAGAAGGTTTGGTTTTTTGTTTAATTATTTTATAAAGCGTACCAAATTCATGTAATGTGCTCCATACTTTTCCTGCATGACCAGCAATAGGATTATCTAGTAATTTGCCACCTATTAAAAAGTTGCCACCTAATCCAAATAATGCCACAGAGTTATCACATAATTGATAACAATACTCAGAAGTCAGCATGTTTAAATTTTCAACCTCGCAATCAGCAGTAAGCTTTTTAATGACAGTGACATCTTCATGATTGCCCCAGACAGCGAAGACGGGAACAATAAATTTTTTATCGCCACTAAGATAATCACAAAAATCACCTAATAATTTATGTTGTTTAACAATATCGATTAGTACATCGCGATTTGTTTGTTTTGAAACATTATATTCTTTCCAAATAGGCGAATGTGAAATCAGCAAAAAAAGCTCACGCGCGCTTATTCGTCGAAAGCTTTCATGATCATAAAAACCAAAATCACCAGCATGTATAATAGCATTCGCCTGAGTTTTTTCTGCAAGCTCATTAATCGTATCAAGATTGCCATGCGTATCGCTCATAAGTATTATCTTAAACATGGTTTTGCTTTTCCCCGCAGTGTTCCATCTTCACATTAATATAATGAAAATACATTAACATAAATTTTGTAAAAAACTATATTGTTAATTACATTTCTCCCTGTATAATAACAGCAGAAATTATTTTACAAAAAAGTGATTTCTGATGAATAAGAAAAATAATAAGTTCAAGCAAGATGAAACTGTTTTATAAAGCCCTAAGAGTTCATCGAAGAAATAATGGCGTTCGCGAAAGACGACGTCATATTAATCAACTCAATAGGAGAGCTTTTATGAGAAACGATTTAGCAGTATTTGAAGAGAATGAGATTCGACGTTTATATGATGAAGAAACTGAAACATGGTTTTTTTCAGTGATTGACATTGTCCAAATTTTGACCAATCAATCAGATTACCAAACCGCTAGAAAATATTGGAATAAGCTTAAAGAAAGGCTAAAAAAGGAAGGTAGCCAAACGGTGACAAATTGTCACCAGTTGAAAATGACGGCCGAAGATGGTAAATCCAGGCTAACCGACGTCGCCAACGCCGAAACCGTTCCTCTAAACTTACTCAAAGCTAACAATATTTAACTAAAGTTAACTGCAAT
>CAZULF010000015.1:0-29164 GCA_964621215.1 uncultured Legionellales bacterium
GTTTTATTTAGACCATTAAATAGACCATCAAGACGGCAGAAATATGCTTTTTTGTTATGAATTTTTATGCCTTAGCTAATTATCAAGCGGGTTAGGTCTCCTTAAAAAGCTTTTTATAAGATCACTATTTTCATCTACTAAAAAGATTGAAGCACTGTGTGTTAAATGTACAATATCAAATGAGGTTATCTCATCTGCGTTCGGCCCTACTTTGACAAGGCATTTTGTTTCAGAACAGAAGGTTTTCACTGGCGATAAATATTTTATTCCCCACTGGCGAGATAACTCGCTTAAAGAACGATCAAGGGTAAAAGTTTCTGGACTAGGAGCTAGCTCTCTAGGAACTTTAAACTTATACCAGTTTTTGTTATATAGTTTTAATAATCTTGCTGGCAAGTCCTCCCCCCATCGTGGGAGCGGTCCAACAATTATTGTTTTGTTTCTGTAGAGTTTTAGCTCATAGTCAAAAAGAGTTTTTAACTCTAATAAATCTTCTCTCTTAGTATAATAACCCCCAATAATAATCAAATCAGGGTTTATTTTTTTTACCTCCTTTAAAGCCGCTGTAATCCCAGCACGACAAAAACTGCTAGTAAATTTAGTGGATGGTAAGCATCCATCTAATACTCTCTCGACTATGGTATTTCGTCCAAAATTTTTGATCAGTCCTGGAATTAATGCTGCGACATTCGAATCACCGATAACCATAATACGATTGGCTGGGCTAAGTTTTTCATGCAATTTGCACGTTTTAAATGGATCATCGGGGTCAATAGTGGATTCACCTAACCAACAAGCCGTTTGAGTAAAAAACTCCTTCTTATTATCTTTCGTATCGCTCCAATAATTCATATCAACAAACTTGCTAAAACTATTAAAGCGAAATTCAGCACCATGGGTTTGAAAAAAATATATTTGAATTAATGCAATACTAAAAAAAACCATTAATAGAATAGAAATACAACCTTTGGTTTTGAATTGATTTTTGTCTCTTGCTGGTGTTTCTATTAAAAAATAAGTTCCAATGGATAACAACAACGAAATAACAATCCATCCAATTTTATCGAATTGAGAATAGGCAGGTTTTATTATCTTTGAAAATGCAAATATTGGAAAGTGCCAAAGGTAAAGTCCATAAGATATCAAACCAATACTTACGAATGGTTTGCTAGCTAAAACAGAAGTAACAAATCCGTCTTTCTTACTATACCAAATCAATAACATCACACCAAGGATCGGTATTAAAGTTATAACTGATGGATGTCGTGTTTTATCATTAAAAAACATAAGAGCACTAAAAATTAGGAGTAAGCCAACAATAGGCATGGTAGCATCTAAAAATGGACGATTAACGCGCCCGCCATCAAACTCTAACTTCGCCAATATTATACCCGCAAGCAATTCCCAGCCTCTGGTGGGTAAAAGGAAAAATGTTGCAGTAGTATATTTCGCACTCCCGAGGTGGGCCATAAGAAGTGATAAGAAAAACATGGCTACTAACGAACTGATTATATGATTTCTTGCAAGCTTCCATAGAACTAACAGCATAATCGGAAATAGAAAATAAAACTGTTCTTCTACAGAGAGAGACCACGTATGTAAAAATGGCTTGAGTGCGCTCGGTTCTGCCCAATAACTGTCTGCTTTCCAAAACCAAATGTTTGAATTAAATGCCAGTGCAGATAGTATCGACCCAGAATATTCCTTCATGGCTTTTGGTAACATAAACATCCATGCTAATGGGATAGATGCAATCATCACTGTAAATAATGCAGGAAGTATTCGCCGCGCTCGTCGCTCGTAGAAGTTTAGAAAACTAAATTTACCCTCATTTATTTCTCGGATAATAATTGATGCAATGAGATAACCTGAAATAACAAAAAAAATATCGACGCCGATAAACCCTCCCGTTAAAACCCGGGTTCCATGAAACATAAATTCGGCATGATACAGAACAACCGCAGCCACAGCAATCGCTCGAAGTCCATCAATTTCAGGACGATATTGTATATTCACTATTTTCTTCCATAGCATTGAGCTGACTCTGAATGGTCTTTAGTAGATGCTGCTCAAAATTGTTTGTACTTTCCCATCCTAACTTCTGATTTATTTTGCTAGAGTCAATGGCATAGCGCCAATCATGTCCTGGACGATCTGCTGTTAATTGAATTAGGTGATGATATTTTTCTGATCTAGGTCGTAAGTCATCCATCATAGAACAAATCAAGCGTACGATTTCCATATTATTTTTTTCATTATTCCCGCCCACGTTATAGGTTTCACCAGAATTTCCATGTCTTAAGATAGTTTCAATGGCAGAGCAATGATCCTCAACATAAAGCCAATCGCGGATCTGGCTTCCATCCCCATAAATGGTAATCGGCTGTTGATGAAGGCACGCATTAACAACTTTAGGAATAAGCTTTTCTTGGTGTTGAAATCGACCAAAATTATTTGAACAATTAGAAATTGTTGTGGGTAAACCATACGTTTTATAATACGCTCTGACCAAATGATCTGAGCTAGCTTTACTCGCCGCATAAGGAGAATTTGGTGCATAAGGATTTTTTTCGGTGAAAGGTGGGTCGTTCGCTGATAATGAACCGTAGACCTCATCAGTGGAAACATGATGAAAACGACATTCTGATGAGCTGCGTTTTTCTTTATCTATCCAAAATTTTTTAGCTGAATCTAATAAATTAAATGTACCGAAAACATTGGTTTGTATAAATTCATTTGGACTGGCAATAGAGCGATCAACATGACTTTCAGCAGCAAAATGGACAATGGTATCTATTTTTTCATAATTTAAAATTTCATGGACTAGTTGAATGTCGCAAATATCTCCCTGAATAAAACGATGGCGATCGGGAGCAGGTAAGTTCGTTAAATTATTCATGGAGCCCGCATAGGTTAATTTATCTAAGTTTACAATTTTACAGTTAGAATATGCATGTTGCAGATAATGTACAAAGTTGCTGCCAATAAATCCTGCACCACCGGTCACTAGTATGTTTTGGAATTGGTAATTACTCATGAGAGAGTACCTTATTTTTATTTCTTATTAATATTTTATTGGCTTCAAATAAAGAATCAATAGTACCGGCATCAGTCCATCGACCTTTACAAAAATCATATTGTAATTGACCACGATTAATATACACATTATTAACTGCGGTAATTTCTAATTCTCCCCGGGCAGAGGGCTGTATAGTTTTAATAATATCAAATACCTGATCATCGTAAAAATATAAACCCACTACGGCATAAGGTGATTTAGGTTGGGTTGGTTTCTCTTGAATTTCAATCAATTGCTTTTCATCTAACGCCGCCACACCAAAATGTGTTGGATCGTCTACTTCCTTTAATAAAATTCTCGCCCCGCTTTCTTGCTGTAAAAATCTCGCTGCATAAGGTGCAATACTGTATTCAAAGATATTATCACTGAGCACCACACATATTTTTGAACCTTTAGCAAAGTTTTCAGCCAATCCTAGTGCTTCAGCAATTCCCCCGGCTTCATCTTGTACTTTATAAGTCAGATTAACTCCAAAAGATTTACCACTGCCTAGACAATTAACAATGTCTCCCATATGATCCGTGCTAGTAACAACCATAATATCGTCAATATCTGCTGATTTCATTTGTTTAATAAGATGAAATATCATTGGTTCGCGACCAACAGGTAGCAAATGTTTATTCGTTGCTATAGTTAAGGGATAGAGTCTCGTTCCTTTACCTCCGGCTAAAATCACACCTTTCATTGTATTTTCTCCTCAATTTTTTCAGCAACAACTAACAATGATCCGCCAAAGGGGAACTTTGTTCCATATCGAATAAAAATGTACTCAAGCTTACAAATTAAGCTTAGTAAATAGTTTAATTGTGTATTTATTTTAAGTTCACCGCCAGGGTCATGAGTAATATTTTCCTTCGTTTTCAATCGCGACAGCCACATTATTGGCATTAAAAAACTAACAAATGAAGTTTGTGCACGTATTTTAAAATTGCATGCTGCTAGTTTAGATATTAATTCTTGCTGGCTATACCTTCTTTCGTGACAAGCGATAACATCCGTTTCGCTCCACAAAAATTTATGTTGCGGTACAGTCAATATCAACTTCCCGGAAGGCTTTAACGCAGCATGAATATTTTTTAACACTCGAAGGTCATCGTCTATATGTTCTAAAACGTCAAAAGCACCAATCACAGCAAACTCAGCATGAAAAGGAAGCTCTCGAGCATCGATTTGATAAAGGTTGACTTGATTATTAACTCTTTGATTCGCATATTCTAGACCTTGAAAATAAAGCTCACTGCCACTTAATTTTATCTCAGGAAATTCTTTCATTATATTAGATAAAACAAAGCCCGTGCCACAACCTATTTCTAAAAAGTTATTAAACGGGATACAGTACTTTTTTAGGTAATGAAGGATAAGTTGGTTACGGTAATTGAACCAAAAGTTAGTGGCTTCTAGTGTGGCGAGTGCCGCAAACTGTTCAGGGGGAAATCCCCCACTAATAAGTTCTGGATTCCTGGAAAAGCAAGGAATACTATTATTCTCTGCCGGAGAAAATTCACACGCGGGACATTCCCAAGTAGCTGTGTCAAAGTGGTGCTTGCATGCTGTGCATATTTTCACATTAGTTCCTCATGAGTTGCCGTTAACTCCAGCGATGCTTTAACCGTCTCGATAATTCTTGCTTGTTGCTCTTCAATGCCAATCCATAATGGTAATCTTACCAAGGTTTCGGCGGTAGTGTTTGTATGGGGCAGTGAACCGACTGTTTTACCATAACGCAAACCAGCTTCAGAACTGTGTAGAGGAACATAATGAAATACACATTGGATGTTTTTCTTTTTCATCAATTCAATAAAATAATTTCTTGCTTCAGAATTGGCTAATTTCAAATAAAACAGATGTGCATTATGATTGCAATCGTCGGGGATCGTAGGTAATTGTATATTGACAGTTTTAGAAAATATCGCTAATTCATTGTAATAATTTTCCCATATTGCTTTACGGTAACGTGTAATTTCCATAGCATGTTCCAACTGAGCAGCTAGAAATGCGGCGGTGATTTCGCTGGGAAGATAGGAAGACCCCACATCGACCCAAGTATATTTGTCAACTTGGCCACGCAAAAAACGTGATCGATTAGTGCCTTTTTCCCAAATAATTTCGGCACGCTCAACAAACTCGGGGGCATTGATAAGCAGTGCACCGCCCTCGCCTGAAATGATATTTTTTGTGTCATGAAAACTAACTGCAGCTAAGTGCCCAAAACTACCCAGCGGTTTATCTTTGTAATTTGCCATAATGGCTTGCGCGGCATCCTCAATGACATACAAATTATATTGTTGAGCAATCTGCATAATGCTTTCCATATCACAACCAACGCCAGCATAATGCACAGCAACGATGGCTTTGGTTCTATCTGTAATCGCAGCTGTAATTTTGCTTTCATCTAAATTGAGAGTATCCGCTCGAATATCTACAAAAACAGGAACTGCACCGCGCAAAACGAATGCATTGGCCGTCGACACAAAGGTAAACGAGGGCATGATGATTTCATCCCCCGGTTGAATATCGATGAGAATTGCTGCCATTTCTAAAGCTGTGGTGCATGACCCCGTTAATAATGCTTTTTGACATTGGAATGTTTTTTTTAGTTGCTCATGACATAACGTCGTAAACTTGCCATTACCTGAAAGCTTGTGGCTGATTATTGCTTGCTGAATATAATCAAGCTCTTTTCCTGTCATATAAGGTTTTGTGAATGGGATATCCATTTAGTTCTCTCTCTTCTTCGGTTTCCAAAGTTGTTGTGTTTCATGTCTGTAGCCAGTTTTATATTCACCCACCAAGGTATAATTATTTGGGAAACTTAGATGAAGTGCGTTTAGCACATGACTGTCAAGAGCTTGTCTTCCGTCAACAGGTGTTTCTTGTGCTTTATAAACAGAGGTAAGCACCCAAGCTTTTTCCAGTAAATCGATAGACACAGACTTTAGAGCCATTGATGCAAATTTATTTGAGCCTGAGTAACCACCAAGCAACCAGGCTTTTCCAAGTATTCGAGCATTTAAGATAACCAAAGCACCCGGCGTAGCACCCGTCATATCAATCAATGGTGTGTTGGGCAACCATCCTGCAGCAAGGGCTTGAGATTTTAAACTATTCACATAATTTGCTGTTTTTTTATCAACATATAAAGTGCCGGAGGAAGGTAAAAGAGTAATCGAAGATTTTTGATTGCCAATATTACCGACAAGGCGGTAGGGATTATCATAACCATGTAGGAAAAGACATAATAAATTGATAGCACCTGCCAAAACAATTAAATTAATCAGAACATTATTTGCATGTCTGTTTATCATCCAGGCGCTTATGTAAAAAATACCCAGCATAAAAAAATAACTGGCACCAGAAAATTGTCGCAGTATTTCATTACTAGAACCATAAGCGAAAGAGATTGTCAGTAGAAGTAAAAAAGTATAAAGCATTGCTAATCGCGGATACGAAATAATTTCAGTGACATTAAGGCGTCTGTCAACCACATGAATGCATGTGGCTGAAACAAATAATAGGATATAAATCATTAGCAGTGATGACCCTATATTTAATGAGATAAAATTTTGTTTAAAAAAAGAGAGTCCTAGGGAACTACCATATTGGCTTTGCAATAGAATTAACAAAAGCCAGAAAAAAAGAATTACGCTAGTAAGCGTATACGAGATTAATGAACTCATTTTTTTGATCGGTTTAGCAAGTCCTATTATTAGAAAGATAACTGCAAGAAAAAATATTATTTGGAACATCAGGAGATGGGATATTAATGCAAAAAAATCAATAAAGCTTGATAATGCTGTCTGTGATATTTCAAAAAGACTCAGTCCTTCACTAAGCGTTGCTGCAAAGGCAAAAGACTCTTGCAAATTTTTATAAAACCCCCAATAGCCTCCAAAGTTTATCCTCGCATGTAGCGACAGAAGAACTAAAGCTGTTAACGCTGCGAACAATAAAAAAATTATTTTTTTATTGTTTTGCCAATGACAGCAAACCCAAAGCACTACCGTTAGTGCTAATAAAGCAGCTGCTGGTGGTTTTGCTAAGAATGCCAGCGCACCACCAAAGCCAACTAGCAAAGAGCCTGCCCAAATATTACTAAGTGAATTTTTTGTGATTTGTGAGGTATCATGGTTGATAAATCCATATAAAAGTCCTGTACCCGCTAACAAGACAGCAACTAATGCAAGCCAATTATAGGAAGGAGTCAATAGCCACCACTGACCATAATATATTAATACTATTACGCTACCAGGGAGAATTAAAGAAATGTTTAGGCGACAATTATTTTCGGTATTAGACCAGGATTGCCAATATTTTTCAAACGAAAAACTAAATGCTAATCCTGCACAAAATAAAAAAAGCATACCTAATACTCGATATAAAGCGATATTTTTTCCGGCAAGAGCATATAAATAAGTAAGAACATAACCAAAGTGACTCATATCTGCAAATGAATTCTGTGGTTGGCTAGCTGAAAGGAGATAATAACTTTCGTCAGTAATATCAAATCCTTTGGAGGCACTACTAAAAAGTATAAATATAGATGAAGCGACAATAATGAAAATTAGTATCTGCACACTTACATTTAACCAGCAGAGCTTTTCGATATTTTTAAACATTTTCATTAAGATCGTTCCAGTAAGCCAACGGATGCATCAACAGATCGTCCCCTTAGCTTATCCGAGGAATCTCGATCGGGATAAAGTTTTAAATAACTTTCCATAGCTAAAAAAGTAGAACTATCTAGATTGGCATCAATGTTTCTTACAGCCAACTGCTCTGTTAATTTTGTAGCCAACTGTTTACCGAACTCTATACCCCATTGATCAAATGGATTAACATCCCAAATAGCACTTTGTACATAAGTTTTATGCTCATACAGAGCTAGTAATGCCCCGAGAGTTTGAGGAGATAGATCTCGTAATAACAACAGATTACTTGGTCGATTACCGAGAAGCTCGGAATGTTGAGCCAAATGTTTTGCTTGCGATGACGAATAACCTTGCTGTTTAAGCTCCTGCTCTATTTTTGCAGCCGACTTTCCAAGCATTAACGCTTGGGATTGCGCCAAACAATTAGCTAGTAATAATTCCTGCTGTTGGCTATGTTGCACATTTCCATGCATAGCAATAATAAAATCCGTAGTGATTAACTGCGTTCCCTGATGGAGCAGCTGCAAAAAAGAATGCTGCGCTTGACAACCATCACTTCCCCACACGGCGCAACCAGTCGCATAACCAACAAGATCTCCAGCATGTGTTCTGTTTTTGCCCGTACTTTCCATCGCCAATTGTTGTAAATAGCTCGGTAACATATGTAATCGATTATTGTAGGGAATAATCAAATGGCTTTTTACATCAAAAAAATTGATAGTCCAAACACTCAGCAATGCTAATATAACCGGCATATTTTTTAGCAAGGGGACCTTTTGGAAGTGATTATCCATTTCTCGAGCACCCGCTAAAAAGTCCAGAAATACATCCATTCCTAATGTAAGTGCAACCGATAAGCCAACACTAGACCATATAGAATATCGTCCACCTACCCATGACCATATAGGAAATATATTTTCATGACTAAAACCAAATGCTAACATAGCCTCTTGATTGGCGGAGACTCCCACCATATGTGCTTTAAACGCATTAATTGATTGCAGTTGTTGGTTCAACCAATCCTTAATACTTATGGCATTACAGAGAGTTTCTGCGGTACGAAATGATTTTGAAGTAACGATAAATAATGTGGTTGCGGGATTGAGATTTGATAATAAAGTTGTTAAATAATCACTATCAACTGTTGCTAGAAAATGACAGCGCAGTTTACTATTTTTTTCAGTCTGCAGAGCAGACGTGATTAGCGCTGCGCCTAAATCAGAACCTCCAACACCAATATTGACTACATCAGTAAACAATTGCCCAGTAAATCCCGTTTTTTGACCCTCATGAACTTCCAGGCAAAATGCTTGCATTTTTTTAATATTATCTTGAATCAATAAACTTACATTTTCATCTTGAAAAAAACAGTTGGAATTTAATCCTGCTCGCAAAGCTGTATGTAAAGCGGGTTTATTTTCGGTACTATTCACCAAGGAAGCATCAAAAAGTTGTTCAATTTTTTGCGGAATTTTGCATGCAATTGCTAACTGTTGCAAGAGTAACAACGTTTCATGCGTGATATGATTCTTAGAAAAATCTAGCAAGATCCCGGAATTCGCTAATGAAAATTCTGCCGCTCTATTTTTATGTATCTCAAATAAGTGCGACAGATGCATCGAGCTAAATTGTTGCCTGTGGTACAATAACTTTTCCCACTCAGGAATCCCAGTTAACAAGTTCAGGCTTTCCTTATTAAAAAATAAAAATACGATAAGTCATAATTAAACAAATCGTTAAGGACGTGGCAGTTTCATCATTTATATACTAAAGAGTACCTCTCTGTCCAGATCAGGAGATACAAAAGTTATGGCGCCGTTCCCTTTTTGATTGACAGTGTGCTAATCTACTGTCTGGGTGGATTATAATATGTTCTATACTTTTTTTTATTTCCGGTGTATAGTTTTTACTTCTCCTACATTTTTTAATTAAATAGGCTCCATGAATAAATTATCTATTGTCATACCGGTTTATTACAATGAAAAAAACCTTCATGCTACTTATGACCAACTAAAGGTAGAGGTTTTAGATAAACTTCATGATTATGAACTTATTTTTGTTGATGATGGTTCCACTGATAACTCATACCAAATCATGCATGAGTTACGCACCCAAGATGAGAAAATTAAATTAATTAAGTTAACTCGTAACTTTGGACAACACTCCGCTATATTTGCTGGATTTATTTATGCCTCTGGAGATTGCATTACATCGATAGCGGCTGATCTGCAAGATCCGCCAGAACTTATTTTACAAATGTATGAACGTTGGCAACAGGGTGAAAAAGTCGTTTTTAGCGCGCGGAGAAATCGTGAAGAGAAATTTATCGATAAAATATTCATTAGCATAGCGGATAAAGTGAATCGGCTTATTTTTCGGCAAATTCCTAAAAATGGCATTGGGTTCCCATTGGTCGACAAATCTGTAGCGAAAATTTTGATAGAGATGGATGAGCGTAATTCTTCGATTCACTATCAGTTACTGTGGTTAGGCTATCATAAAGATTATATTTACTTTGATCGCAAGAAACGTACTATAGGTAAATCCTCTTGGTCTTTTTCTAAAAAGCTAAAAATGCTTTTGGATTTAACGTTGTCATTCTCGTACTTTCCTATTCGCCTAATTTCCTTATTTGGTTTAATTGATTGTTTACTGAGTGGTATTGGTATTATCTACATCATATTCCAAAAAATATTTATTGGTAGCTCTGATGGCTGGTCGTCATTAATGATTGCTATTATGTTTACCTCCGGTGTGCAGATGTTAACATTGGGCGTGATCGGTGAGTATTTGTGGCGTAATTTTGATGCTGTACGTAAACGTCCAGTCTTTGTCGTCGAACAGGCTGAAGGCTTGGATGAGCCATGATCATTAATCGACAATTAACTTTTTTTTGCATTGGCGGCACTGTAACTAATATGCTTTGCTTTCTTATTTTTGCAGGACTTATTGGGTTAAATTTACATTATATTCTAGCTAGTACCGTTGCCTTTTTATGTGGAATAGGTTTTAGTTTTATGATTAATAGAGCACTTGTATTTAAAAGCACGCATAAACTACTATCCAATGAATTATTTATTTACTTATTTTTTTATGTGGGCTTATGGTTATTTAGCTTATTATTTTTATGTCTATTAAAAAATACACTTGGAAATATCTATATCGCCCAATTAATTAATATTGTGGCCTGTGCTGGAATCGCTTATTGTGGCGTAAAGAAATTGTTTAGGAGATAACGGTGTGAAAAAATTAATTATTTACGGGTTAGGCCCCATTGCTGAATTGGCAAAATATTATTTTGATTCAGACAGTTCATACCAAGTGGTCGCATTTACGGTTGAAACAGCTTACAAAGATAAAGAAGAATTTCATACCTTACCAGTGATCGCTTTTGAAGAGCTACAAGTCAACTATAATCCAAAGGATTATCATTTATTTATCGCAATATCCTACACTCAGTTAAACCAACTGAGAGAGTCAAAATATTTTGAAGGAAAACAAAAAGGCTATAATTTTGCAAATTATATCAGCAGCAAAGCGACCGTACTTACTACGGATATAGGCGAAAACAATTTTATCCTAGAGGATAACACCATTCAGCCTTATGTAAAAATTGGTGATAATAATATGATTTGGAGCGGTAATCATATTGGACATCACAGCACTATCGGTAGTCATAATTTTATTGCTTCCCACGTAGTTATCTCTGGCATGGTGAATATTACTCATCATTGTTTTCTTGGTGTGAATGCCACACTCCGTAACAATATTACGATAGCCGCTCATAATATTATCGGGGCCGGGGCTTTGGTTCTCAAGAATACTAATCCGAATGAAGTTTATTCTGCTGTAGCGACAGCGGTGCATACAAAAACTAGCGATCAAGTGAGGCTATAGCAATTTGATGGACAAGCTATTCGTTGAAGTAGAAAAGTTATACAGTGATAATTTAGAAAAGTTTGGTAACTGTTCTAAAGCTGTTGGCTGGAATACACCCGCCTGCCATGAGTTGCGTTTTGATCGTTTAATCAACGAGCTTCCCTATGAGCGTTCTTTTAGCATCAACGATATCGGTTGTGGTTATGGCGCATTATTAACTCATCTCAAAAAGCGAGGATATGAAGTTACACAATATAATGGATATGATATCAGCCAACCTATGTTGGATGAGGCGCAGCATGAGCTTACTAAATTTAATGATGTCAATTTGATTTGCTCCCACCAAATACAGACTGTGGCAGATTACTCACTCGCTTCTGGCATTTTTAACGTAAAATGTAATGCTGATGAGGAAGAATGGAAAAAATACATTCTGGCCACCTTGCATAATATGCATGAGCTCTCAAATATAGGCTTTGCATTTAATCTTTTAACTAGTTATGTTGATTTTACTAGAGAGGATTTGTTTTACGCTGACCCCCTGTTTTATTTTGATTATTGTAAACGCAATTTTTCGAAAAAAGTTTCATTGCTCCATAATTATGACTTATGGGAATGGACCATGATTATTACAAAGTGAAGATTATGAATTGGAAAAAATTAGGGTTACTATTTTCACTGGACTCTCCAGCCAACAACCAATTATATACTCATACAACCAATGCTGTGCCGATGTTATTGCATGATGATGTTTATCGCATATTTTTCAGTAGTAGAGACATTGTTGGTCAGTCCAATGTTTCTTTCTTTGATTATGATTTTGCAAAAAATCAGCTCGCAAATTTTCAGGCGCATGTTTCATTAACCCATGGCGTTATGGGTGATATTGATGAGCTCGGTATTTCAATAGGTTGCTTATTTAACGTGTCAGAAAATACTCGACACTTATATTATATGGCGTGGCAAAACTCCAATGATTTTCAATGGCAAGGTAAAATTGCTGCGGCTGCTTTACAAAATGACTTAAAAACTTTTTCTAAGCTGCCTAATAACCACTTAATCCAGATTGATGCTGAAGATAAATTGAGCTTATCCTACCCTTTTCTCTTAAAAGACGAGGAGGGTTACCATGTATGGTATGGCTCAACTGAAACTTGGCATTATGGTAATGGAGAAATGTTACACGTTATTAAGTATGCTTTTTCACCGGATATGCAACACTGGACCAAATTGGGTTGTTGTATTGAACCTGTCATTGGTGTAAGTCAAGCTTTTTCTCGTCCTTGTGTGATTCGATTGGCCGATAATGACTGGCACATGTGGTATAGCTATCGTGGTAATAAAGATAAATATAAAATTGGTTATGCGCACTCTCTTAATGGAAAAACGTGGCAAGTATTTAATAATAAAAAAAATGTAATCGATGTCGCAACGACAGGCTGGGATTCAGAGATGGTTTGCTATCCCTATGTGTTTCAACACAAAGATAAACTCTATATGCTCTACAATGGCAACGGGCATGGTAAGACCGGTATAGGTTTGGCTATTTGTGAGAATTATTAACATGCATAAATGTGCGATTTTGCAATCCAATTATATTCCATGGAAAGGTGTCTTTGATATGATTAATCAGGTCGATACCTTTGTTTTTTTGGAGGATGTTGATTATACCAAGCGTGATTGGCGCACTCGAAATAAAATTAAATCAACTAATGGCGATGTCTGGCTTTATGTCCCAGTAAAGAAAGCGCCACGAGGAACTAAAATTCACCAAATTGAAATTTCCCAAGATGAAAATTGGCAAGAAAAACATTATAAAACCATTGTCGCAAGCTATAAAAAAGCCCCTTTTTTTGATCAATATGCTCATTTGCTCGAAGAAATCTATCTTCAAAGCAAATGGTCTCGCTTATCCGAATTTAATATATTTGTAACTAAAAAAATAAGCAACTTATTAGGAATTAAAACTAAGTTTATTAATTCAATTGAATTAGGGATTGGTGGCTGCAAAGATGATAAGTTGATTGAAATTTGTAAAGCTGTGGGCGCAGATTGTTACTTATCTGGTCCTGCCGCAAAAGATTATATAATCGATGATAAATTCTACAATGCGTCCATCCAGTTAAGTTATTTGAACTATGGACCCTATCCAGAATACAAACAACTCCACGGACAGTTTGATCATTACGTGAGTATATTAGACGTTATTTTTACATGTGGTCCTGACATTTTTTGGTGTACATCAGAGGTAGATAAATCGAATTAGTTTTTCAATCACCTTAACTAGGTACCTAATGAGGAAATTTCTGGCTTGTTTCGCCTTGTTCTGTTAAAATGCAGTCAGTTTTCTGGGCTAAATTTTTCAAGACTCGTTGACGATAATTAAAGCCTGTTGACAACCCTCTACAAAGTTCATGGTATAAGTGCCACTTAAAGGACGTTAATGCAATGCAACATATTGATTTAATTAATAAATTTAAGCAGACCTCTGCCACTATCGGTATCGTCGGTTTAGGTTATGTCGGTTTGCCACTAGTTTTACGCTACATCGAAGTCGGTTATAAAGTCCTTGGTTTTGATATTGATCAAGCTAAAGTAGACTCTCTTAATTCAGGTAAAAGCTATTTTGAGCATATCTCCGACGATAAGGTGGCTACTGCAGTCCATGCCGGTTTAACCGCAACCACCGATTTCAGCCGTGCGAGTGAAGCGGATGCCTTGATTTTATGCGTCCCTACTCCTCTTAATAAATACCGTGAACCCGATTTGAGTTGCGTTTTGCAAACCGTTGAAACTTTATTGCCTTATATGCGTAAAGGTCAGGTAATTTCTTTAGAAAGTACCACCTACCCTGGCACCACCGAAGAAGAATTACAACCTCGTATCGAATCTCGTGGTTTTGTTGTCGGCCAAGACATATTCCTAGTATTTTCACCTGAACGTGAAGATCCTGGCAATCCGAATTATCATACTGCCATTATTCCTAAAGTCTGTGGCGGTATCACTCCAGCATGTTTAGAGGCTGGCACTGCGTTATATGAACAAGTGGTGTCTAAAGTAGTTCCTGTCTCCTCAACGCGTGCCGCTGAAATGACAAAACTGCTAGAAAATATTCACCGCGCAGTCAATATCGGTTTGGTAAATGAATTGAAAAAAGTCGCAGATCGTATGGACATCAATATTTTTGAAGTCATCCATGCTGCAGCAACGAAACCCTTTGGTTTTGTGCCTTATTATCCTGGTCCGGGTATCGGCGGCCATTGTATTCCTATCGATCCTTTCTATTTAACATGGAAAGCAAGAGAGTTTGGTTTACATACACGTTTTATTGAGCTTGCGGGTGAAATTAACAGTAACATGCCGCACTGGGTGATCAATAAAGTGATTGAAGCGTTGAATCAACATGAAAAAGCGGTGAAAGGCAGCAAAATTTTAGTCATGGGTGCTGCGTATAAGAAAAATGTGGATGATATGCGTGAATCTCCTTCTGTTGTGTTAATGGATTTGCTCATGAAAAAAGGCGCAGATGTACATTACACTGATCCACATGTGCCTGAATTACCTAAGATGCATCATTATGATTTGAACTTAACAAGTCAGGCTATTTCACCGGCGATGCTGAAACAATATGACTGTGTGATTATTGCAACAGCACACGACAAATTTGATTATAACATGATAAGGCAGCACGCTTCCTTAATCGTTGATACACGTGGAATTTATTATGAACTTAATGAACCGCATATTGTATCTGCTTAACAGGAAAATAGGATGAATAAAACGATTGTTAACCGCCCCATTCGTATCGCCATTTTAGGTTATGGTAATATTGCTAAGAAACATCTAGAGGCTATTAATCAATTTCCTGATGATTTACATCTGGTTGGAATTTGTGATGCAAATCCTGCTGCTTTGGAAAAAGCTACGCAGGAACATCAAGTAGAAGGTTTTGCTACTCTCGACGAATTATTAGCAAAAGCCAATGCCGATATCATTACTGTTTGTACCCCTAGCGGTTTGCATGCACGTCAAACGATTGCTATCGCTAATGCAGGAGTTCATGTGATATGCGAAAAACCGCTTGCCACCCGCTGGCAAGATGGGATAGATATGGTAAAAGTATGTGACCATAATCATGTAAATTTATTTGTCGTAAAACAAAATCGTGCTAATCCTACGTTACAATTACTCAAGCAAGCCATCGACTTGGATCGATTTGGTCGTCTTTATCAAGTCAATTGCAATGTTTTTTGGACACGTCCACAAGAATATTATAGTCAATCACCTTGGCGCGGTTCATGGGAGTTTGATGGCGGTGCATTGATGAATCAAGCTAGCCATTATATCGATTTATTACATTGGTTATTTGGCCCCATCGAGCAAATTCATGCCATGACCGCAACGCTAGCTCGTAAAATTGAATCCGAAGACAGTGCGGTATTAAATATTCGTTGGCGCTCAGGTGCGTTAGGCTCGATGAATGTTAGCATGCTAACTTACCCTAAAAATTTTGAAGCATCTTTAACTGTGCTTGGAGAAAAAGGTACGGTCAAAATTGGTGGCGTCGCTATTAATAATATTGAAACCTGGCAATTTGCTGAGCCGCATGCCATGGATAATGAAATTGCACATGCTTCATCGGAAACAACACAAACTATCGGTGCGGGCCATGTACGCTATTATGAAAATGTGATCGACGTATTGCGCGGTAAAGCTAAACCTCAAACAGATGGTCGACAAGGTTTGAAATCGCTAGAGTTACTCATTGCCGCTTATCGCTCAGCGCGCGATAACGTCCCTACTGAATTGCCGTTGGAATTTTAATATGTCAGAAAAAATCACTATACACCCTACCGCCATTGTTGATGAAGGTGCGACTATTGGCGAAGGTTCACGTATTTGGCACTGGGTGCATATTTGCAGTAAAGCCATTATTGGTAAAGGCTGCTCATTGGGACAAAATGTATTTGTTGGCAATAATGTTAAAATCGGTAATAACGTAAAAATTCAAAATAATGTTTCTGTCTACGACAATGTGTTTTTAGACGATGATGTATTTTGTGGTCCCAGTATGGTGTTTACCAATGTTTATAATCCTCGCTCAGCCGTTAATCGTAAAGATGAATATCTCGATACCAAAGTTTTACAAGGTGCGACTCTCGGTGCCAATTGTACTATAGTTTGTGGCGTTACTGTTGGACGTCATGCTTTTATTGGTGCTGGTAGCGTCGTGAATCGTGATATTCCAGATTATGCGTTGATTGTCGGCGTTCCTGGTCGTCAAATCGGTTGGATGAGCGAATATGGTGAACGTCTAGAGTTGCCTTTAACTGGTGAAGCCACTGCAACCTGTCCGCATAGTGGTAGTAGTTATCAGTTAAAGAATGGTAAGGTAGAGAAGGTGGAAGGTTAATTTAACTGGATGCCAGCCTTCGCTGGCATGACAATATTTTTTGCATGACACTTTTTTAAATAGGTGAGAAAACGATGGACTTTATAGATCTGAAAACCCAATACAAACGTCATCAACAACAAATCGATGCGCGTATTCACGCCGTTTTAAATCACGGTCAATACATTATGGGGCCAGAAGTTAAAGAAGTAGAAGAAAAACTGGCAGCTTTTGTAGGGGTAAAGCATTGTATCGGCGTCGCTAATGGTACCGATGCGCTATTGATTGCTATGATGGCTTTAGGTGTTAAAGCCGGTGATGAAATCATTACCACTCCTTTTACCTTTATTGCTACTGGTGAAATGATAGCGTTGCTTGGCGCTGTGCCGGTATTTGTTGATATCGAACCCAATACTTACAATCTTGACCCCGCCAAAATTGAAGCCGCTATTACACCTAAAACCAAAGCCATTATGCCAGTCAGCCTCTATGGTCAATGTGCCGATATAACCGCTATTAATGCTATTGCAGCCAAATATAACTTACCCGTGATTGAAGATGCCGCTCAAAGTTTTGGTGCAACGCAACACAAACAATATTCTTGTGGTCTTTCAACGATTGGTTGTACCAGCTTTTTTCCTTCCAAACCATTAGGTTGCTATGGCGATGGTGGTGCGTGTTTTACCAATGACGATAATTTAGCAACATTGATGCGTCAAATACGGGTGCATGGACAAGATCGTCGATATCATCATCCTATTATTGGCTTAAATGGTCGTTTGGATACGATACAAGCTGCCATATTAATTCCAAAATTAGAAATCTTCCCTGATGAAATTATCGCACGTGAAAAAGTGGCTGATTGGTACAAAGTCGCTTTGGCGCGACATAGCATCGCAGCTCCGTATTTAGCACCGGGCAATACGAGTGTCTATGCGCAATATACGATTCAAGTTGATGATCGTGAACAATTTTGTGAGAAATTAAAAGCTCAAGGTATTCCAACTGCTGTACATTATCCAATACCGTTACATCTACAACCTGCATTTGCGCATTTAAATCAGGGTCGTGGTAGCTTCCCTGTTTCAGAAAGTATTGCTGCACGCGTTGTGAGTTTACCTATGCACCCCTATTTAGAAGCGCAGGATATTGATAAAATTGTCAATGCTGTTCATGCTGCGATAACACAGACTGCAGCAGCTTAGTCGTCCACTTCGATGAGGGCGGTAGCAAACATACTTTTACTTGCCGACACCGGGCATGTTGCTACCGCTGTATCCGATCACATACAAGCAATAGTACAAGACTCTCCGTTCAATTGGGTGGTAGAAAATCCGCTGTTATGTAAGGTATTGCATAAAATAGACTTATCACAGTTTGACGCTATTGGCATTCATTACTCACTGAGACCACATCTAAACTATTATTTACCCGCGCCTCTTAAAAAAGCCATCGCGCAATTTAAGGGATCAAAATTTATTTTTTTACAAGATGAGCATCGTTATGGCAATGATACTATCGCAACATTAAAATCACTTCAAATCGATTTGATGTTTACCTTAGTTACACCGCCATATTATGAAAAAGCTTATCCCTCAGCACAATTACCTAATTTAAAAAAAATAACAGTCCTAACAGCATACGCCCCCTCTTCATTGAAAGATACCAACCCAATTCCGATGCGAAATCGCACTCTTGATATTTTTTACCGCTCACGCGAAGTTCCTTATTGGTTAGGCGAGCTAGCACATGAAAAAATTAAAATTGCAGATGGTATACAACAACGAGCGTCGCAATATCAGTTAAATATTGACGTGAGCGTAAAAGAAAGTGACCGAATTTATGGTGAGCAATGGATACAAAAAATTTGCTCTAGCCGCGCTGTATTAGGCACAGAAAGCGGTACGAGTATTTGGGATGCTACTGGTGAAATTGAAGATGAAGTTAAAAAGTTTTTAAATAAAAATCCAAAAGCCAGCTTCGAAGAAACTCAGAAAATTATTTTGCAGCCTTATGAAGGTAAGATTTATTACGCCACCCTATCACCACGGGTGTTCGAAGCCGCGGCTTTACGTACTGCGATGATATTATTTCCCGGCTATTATAATGGCATTATGGAAGCTAACGTACATTATATTCCATTAAATAAAGATTTCTCTAATTTTGCTGAAGTGGTGGAAAAATTAAAAGATGATAATTATCTAGAGATGATGATTGAAAGAACTTACCAGGATTTAATTGCTTCAGGACGATATGATCAATCGTTGCTGGCTAAGACCGTGACTGAACAGCTAAGTTTGTTACTTGCTAAAACTTCGCCTTTCCATTGCACGTCGTCCCGCGGCCTGTCCGCGGGATCCATGTCATTGCAAGAAAAACTAAACTCTCTCAAGAAAAAATACCGTTTCCGCAATTTTATCTATTGCAGCATAGCTGAAACAAATTTTATTATCGCCAATTTTTTTATGTTACTATTCGACAAACAATATACTGGTAGGGACAAAGCTAAAACATTATGGAATGGCGCTAAGCGGTATTTGACCTATATCACCACGCGCGTATTCCGACAAAACTCTATATAAAACATTTCTTCAATCGATATTCTTATTTATCCAAGGTACAAATTTTTCTGCGATCAATTCACTTCCAGCAATGCTCAAATGATGGCTGTCTCTATAAATCAAATGATTATTCATAATCAAAGGACAACTTCCCTTATTGCAAACTAGGCTCAGAGGATCATAGAGCAAAATGTTATTCTCTCTTCTTAATCGATTCATAATCAAAGCATAATTTTTTTGCCGTGTAATAACTTCATTTTCTTTAAGTACACAAGATTGTTGAGGAGCTAATGGTCGACCAATACAACGCTCTGGCATAAAAGGTATTTCCGGAGTGTCCTGAAACAAAATGACTTTTTTCCCGGCCTTTTTTAGCATTTTAATGGTTTCACTAAAGCCGTCATAAAAGGCCTGACCCTTTGATGTTTTGATTGTTGCGTGTTCTAGAAAATGTTTACTAGCTGCAAACTCTCCATGGCTTGCTGCAGCATAACTGTCATCGCTAATATAAAAAGGACCTAGGGAAGCTAACACAACCGTATCAATCGATGGTGCATCTAAAATAGCGTTCAAAATATTTTTATTTGCCTGAATACATTTATCTGCTGAACCTTTCCAGTAACTTGCAACATTTAATAATGGAGGACAGCCTGTATACTCTAACAAGAGCCAATTATTTTTTTGATCTAATTTTGACATACCTGGAAATAGATGTTCTGCATGGCTATCACCCCAGATGACTTTATTCGGCTGCCCTTTTTTCGTTTGCAAACACGAAGTTAATTGTTTTAACTCTGGATGTTGCTGGCTTAATTCACAGGAAACTATTTGTTCTCTATATTTATCAAAACCTTTAATGTCATTCAATAAAATATTTTGTTGTTGAGCTAGTTGGCGATTCACAAAGCCATGCTTGTTTTTTATTATAAATCCAAAGAATCCAACCATGATAAGACTTAGACATAATCCTAAGGCAATATATTTTTGGTATCGTTTCCCTTTTAATGTAAATCGAATGGGCTTTTCAATAAAAATATAAGTTAGCCAAGCTAAAACAAAACTCAGAAGCACTAATGAAATAATCAGCATAAACGGCGTCACACCAGAATAGATAATACGCGCAAACGAAAGAAGTTCCCAGTGCCACAAATAAAGAGGATAACTGATTAAGCCAATAAAGGTTAAAGCCGGAAGTGTTAATAATTTACGATTTATCCATGAGTCTGGAGTTGATAATAAAGTGATTGTACATAAAATAGGGAGCAAGGCAGGCCAACCAGGGTAGGTTAGTTTTTGATTAAAAAATAATATTCCTATTACTAAAAAAACCAAACTCGCAAAACTTATTACATTGCACATAATATAGCGCTTTGTAGTCAATTCAGGTTTCTCGCTAGTTTTAGCTAAGTTATGGTACATCAAATAAGCCAAAAGACCGCCTACACCCAACTCCCAAAATCTTGGAATAGGCCAATAAAAAGCAATAACACTATGATGATTAATCCAAGAGAGATTAACTAAAAATGAAAAAAGGGAAAATGCAATAAGTACTGCGATGACGTTAAATCGTAATTTCCAAATAAGATATATAAACAAAGGCCAAATTAAGTAAAATTGCTCTTCTATTCCTAATGACCACAAATGAAGAAGCGGTTTGAGTTCGCTGGCTTTATCAAAATACCCTGCATCTCGCCACAACACAAAATTATTAAGAAAGGCAGAACTTCCCAGAATATGTTTGCCTAGATTCTCATATTCGTCTGGAAACAATAAGAAATAGCCTAATACGACTGCACTCAGTAAAACCACCAGTAATGCTGGAAAAATCCTCTTTACTCTATTTAAATAAAAACTGGACCAACTTATTGAGCCATCAGCTATTTGATAAAATAAAATGTTAGAAATTAAAAACCCAGACAGCACAAAAAAAACATCTACACCAATAAATCCACCAGGAATAGAGGCAGGGAAAGCATGAAATAAGACGACAGATAATACTGCGATTGCCCTTAGCCCATCAATGTCGTTTCTGTAATTCATCATTTTAAGATGTCATTACACACGACAGTAGCTTTAGATTCTGCTGACGTTTCATCCAGATCACAAGTATAATCTGGAACGAGCGTTCTCAGGATCGACAACAATTTAGCTTTATCCGATGCATCACAAGCCTTGGCAATAACATTCATATTATTTCGCAACGCTTCCCAATCGACATCCGTGGCACGGGCTAAAAAGATTTTTTCATGTGGGGTGGGGAGCGTTGCTTCTGTAGAGCCAAATAATTCTTCATGTAATTTTTCACCCGGTCTCAAGCCGGTATAGATAATCTCGATATCTTCGCCTATTTTAAGGCCTGCTAGTTGAATAATTTGTTCGGCGAGATACTGAATCTTAATCGGTTGTCCCATATCTAACACGAAAATCTCACCGCCTTGTCCGAGTGCAGTAGCTTGCAAAATAAGCTGTGTCGCTTCTTGTATCGTCATGAAATAACGTGTGATGTCAGGATGCGTGACTGTAATAGGACCGCCCTTCTCTAATTGCTGTTTAAATAAGGGAATAACGCTACCGGCTGAACCTAAAACATTTCCAAAGCGGACAGTGGTAAATTCCATCTTGCTAAATCGATTAAAATTCTGACAAAATATTTCGGCTACCCGTTTTGTTGCACCCATGATGTTGGTAGGCCGCACCGCTTTATCGGTCGACACCATGATGAATTTGCTAGTGTCTGCTGCAGCTGCTTCTTCTGCCAGAATTTGTGTGCCTAATACATTATTTCGCATCGCTGTGCGAATTTGCTCTTCCAATAAAGGTACATGTTTGTAGGCAGCGGCATGGAAAATGATCTCAGGTTTGTGCGTTTGTAGAATAGCCTTTATACCATCGCGATCGGTAATGTCTTGCAGTATGGGTAAATAGGACAAGCCTGTTTTAGACCCTAACTCGAGATCAATGGTATACAAATTAAATTCATTATTATCCACCACAATCAGCTTTTTAGGTGACAGCTGAGCAACTTGGCGTGAAAGCTCCGAACCAATCGAACCCGCCCCGCCACTGACTAAAACCACCCGATCCTGAATGCAAGCCGCGATGTTTTCCCAATCTAATTTAACTTGCTCACGCCCGAGTAAATCTTCTAATGAAACATGGCGTAAGGAATCTAAAGAAAAACGCCCTGATGCTAAATCAACAATGCTTGGAACGATGCGAAAAGCAAGAGTAGTTTTTTCACATAAGGCGACTATGCGTTGCATTTGTTGCGATGTCGCTGTGGGCATAGCAATAATAATTAATTCAATGCGCAAACGTTCAACTAAAGCTGGCAGTGTAGAAATATCACCATACACTTGTAATCCGTGAATTTCACGCCCTATTTTTGCAGGATTGTCATCGACAAAAGCTATTGCCGAATATCCTGTTTCTTTATTGCGAAGTAAGTCACGCACTAATGCCTCACCGGCTCCTCCGGCGCCAAGGATTAATACTCGTTTTTGTTCGCCTTTGCCACGAGAAAATTCATGCCATTGACGATAAACAAAACGGGGTGCGCCAAGAAAAAAAACTAATAATCCCGCATAAAGAAAGGGAATGGAGCGTGGTGTAGTGAACATTTTGGAGCTAATAAATAATATAATAATCACTGCGACAAAACCTATTGCTGCGGCTTTAATGATTTTGGTTAGATCATTCATAGAGCAAAAACGCCAACTACCGCGGTGTATCCCCAAGCTAAAATTGATGATGAGTTGGGACACTAGCACAAAAGGTAGTATCAGCAGCATACTATGGATAAAGTTAGAAGGTATAGAAATGAGGTTAAAACGCAGCGCATAAGAAAATATCCACGCCAATGTAATTAATGTGGCATCAAACAACAATACAATTAAATTGCGCTTTATCTTAGGCATAGTCATCCAATTTTAGATTAGGTTGTGCTGAGGAATTATACCTGATTATGCAATATAACCGCAACGTAGCCTGGATGCAGCGCAGCGGAATCCGGGGATAGCAGATCTCGGTTCTTTTAAAGACGGTTTCCCGGATTCCGCTGCGCTGCATCCAGGCTACATGAACTCATATAATTTATATAATCCCGAAGCTAAATCGAATTGCGCTTCAAGACCTAATGCTTGTCGCGCATAATCAGGATTTCCAACTGATTTATAAGTATCACCGATTCGCGGTGGCTTCATAACGACATCTGGCTTGCAATTCACAACTTTAGCCAAGATCTCTATGAGATGCAGGATAGTTGTCTCTTTCCCTGTGCAGACATTTGCAATAGGGGCCGTAATATCCGTCTGTTTCATCGCCATTAAACAAAAATTAACGACATCGTTTACATAAATAAAATCGCGTGTTTGATGACCATCACCATAAACGGTGACTGCGCTGTTTTCTGATAAGTTTTTCATAAAAATGGAAATAACACCTGAATAAGGTGAGTTAGGATCTTGGCGTGCACCATACACATTGAAAAAACGCAAACCATAGGTAGGAACACCATGCACGATCCCAGCTACTCGAGCATGCAGTTCACAGCCATATTTATCTGTTCCATAAGCGCCGATGGGCGTAGGTTTGCATGTTTCAGTTAACGGTAAATTAGGCGTATCGCCGTATACCGCCGAGGAAGATGCATACACAACTGGCACAGGAGAATCAGGTCTTGCTCGACGCGCTGCATCAAATATAATGATCGTACCGTCTAAGTTAACGTTGTGAGTTTCTAACCAAGCTTCATTGGCTTTTACTACCGAAGGAATGGCAGCTAAATGGTAACATCCATCGATATCTTGAAATAACTGATTCACCAAAGCGATATCACAGATTGAACCCACAACTAATTTTGCCGAAGCGGGAACATTTTCAGCTTTACCTACCGATAAATCATCTAAGACAATGACTTCATGTCCCTGCTTTAATAAAGCTTCTACTAAATGAGAGCCAATAAAACCCGCACCGCCTGTCACTAAAAATTTACTCATTTTTGTCAATATCCCTTTGTTGATCGAGTTTGTTTATCCAAATAACTCATAGAAATTTTTTGTCGTTTGAGTTGTTACTTCCGTATAATTCATGCCGCGCAATTCTGCGATTTTTTCCGCTACATATCGTACGTAAGCAGGCTCGTTTGGCTTACCACGATAAGGCATTGGCGCGAGATAAGGGGAATCGGTTTCAATTAACATCCGTTCCAATGGGATGGTTTGAGCAATGGTTTGCAGCTCGACTGCATTTTTAAAGGTAATAATACCGGAAAAAGAAATATAAAAACCTAACTTCATGGCTTGCTCTGCCATTTCCTGATTTTCCGTGAAGCAATGTAATACACCACCCACCTCCTTCGCGTTTTCTTCTTTTAAAATACGAATTGTATCCTCTCGCGCTTGACGTGTGTGTACGATCAGGGGTTTGTTAACTTCTCGCGCTGCACGGATGTGACGTCGAAAACGTTCCTGTTGCCAATTAACATCCCCTTCAGTTCGATAATAATCGAGTCCGGTTTCACCGATGGCTACTACTTTAGTTTCTGATGCGAGATTGACTAGTTCTTTAATACTAGGATCATGACTATCTCGCTCATTCGGATGTATGCCAACACTAGCGCTAACATCCGCGCGACTACGTGCGATATCGAGAGTAGCCTGAACGTTATTCATATCGATACAAACACATAAAAAATGTTCAATGCCTTGCTCTCGTGCATATTGCAAGGCGGCATCAAGAGAACCGTCGTAAGAGGTTAAATCAAGCTTATCAAGATGGCAATGGGAATCGACTAACATAATATACTCTCATTTGTTCTACATTGTATCCGTAGCGCGATCAGCACCTAACGCACCAGCAAGATAGGTTTCAATTCTAGCTCTTAGTGGTCCCGCATCCGATCCAAATTGCACACCAATGCCAGCGACTTGTCCTGATTGGGCATTAACTGGCGTGACCCAAACGACTTTACCTGCAACGGTAAATTTTTCAGGTTCATCGATAAGTTTAACTAACAAAAATACTTCATCACCTAATCGAAATGATTTTTCCGTTTTAACAAAAAGACCACCATTAATGACATAGGGCATATAAGCACGAAATAAGGTGTTTTTATCTTCGAGGTTAACCAAAAAAACTTTGCTATCCCCCGCCGCCGCTTTTTCCGACCCATGTATATTTTCTGCCATTTTACTTATCACCATAATCCATTAGTAAGAGTTTAATTATGGCACAAATTAGGGGCTGCTGACAATTCTACAAAAAACGCTAGCATAACTATTTAGAACTGTGTATACTCATTTTGTATTAATTAAACATAGGTATATGCATAAAAATGGCTAGCTATCTTGACCCCAAAGCTGATGTAGTGTTTAAAAAAATATTTGGTCAGCATCCATTGCTATTAAAAAGTTTTTTAAATGCTGTTTTGCCTCTGCCTGAAGATGGTCAAATTGAATCCTTAACCTATTTGCCTAGTGAACAGGTACCGACTACTCCGAGTGAGCTAGCAGCTTATGATAAGTACTGGGACGCAGTAAGTGTGGAAAAAACCATTATTGCTGATTCGTTTGAAGGTGGAAAAGCCGAGGGGAAAGTTGAGGGGAAAGCCGAGGAACGTGTGCAAATTGCCATTGAAATGTTGAAACAGAATTTTGATGACGCAATGATAATGCGCATTACACAGCTAAATGCCACTGAATTAGCTAAGTTGAAACAGGATCTTGATAAATGAGTGAGCTTGTCACAACCGGTCGATTAGAACACAATATTCTATTAGCAGACTATACATCGTGGCGCGTAGGTGGTCCAGTTGAACGTTTTTATCATCCCAATGGCTTGGATGATCTCGCAGCATTTCTGCAAACTTTACCAACGGATGAACCGCTCGCCTGGTTGGGCCTGGGCAGTAATATTTTAGTTCGAGATCAAGGTATTGCCGGTACCATCATTCACACCCAGGGTGGTTTGATCAAGTTAACGCAACCAGAATCGTTAATCATTCGCGCTGAGGCCGGTATTGCATGTGCTCAGTTAGCACGGCATACCGCTCGTTTAAATTTAGCCGGTTTAGAATTTATGGCGGGTATCCCTGGCTCCGTAGGTGGCGCGTTAGCGATGAATGCCGGATGTCATGGCGGCGAAACTTGGGAATATGTGATGGCAGTGGAAACTATCAATCGACAAGGAAAGATACGTTATCGTCCAGCCAATGATTTTCAGGTTACTTATCGAGCCGTAGAACGTCCGGACCAAGAATGGTTTGTTGCGGGCTATTTTCTGCTGAAGCAAGGTGATAAAAACCAATCCTTACAAAATATCCGAGAATTACTCGATCGTCGTGCAGCCACCCAGCCAACAAATGAACCTAATTGCGGCTCAGTTTTTCGTAATCCTCCTGGCACCTATGCGGCAAAATTAATCGAGGAGGCGGGCCTCAAGGGCTTTACTATTGGTGGCGCACAAGTGTCACATAAACACGCTAATTTTATTATTAACACTGGTAATGCAACGGCCGCAGATATAGAAGAGTTGATGAATGTTGTTAGCCACAAAGTAGCTAAACATCATGATATTCAATTGATTCGTGAAGTTCATATTTGGGGATAATAGAAGATCCTAGGGGCTGGTGACAATTCGCTAGGCTGCGGCAGAACAACGTGATTTTTGAGCACCGCAGCGCAGCATACTTGGGCCGTCTGTGAGCAGCGTAGCACAGAAAATCGCGGTATTATACGCAGCATAGTAGAATTGTCACCAGCCCCTACACAAACGTCAATTCTTGCGCGGCTAACTTAGTGGCTAAGCTACCAATATCACCCGCACCTTGTGTTAATAATAAATCACCGTCGCGTAATACCCCTTTTAAAGCATCGAATAAATCTTCGCTTTTACCCACGTAAATCGGATCGACTTTACCACGTTGGCGAATGGTACGGCATAAGCTTGGGGTATCTACACCTTGAATAGGTGGTTCACCGGCTGGATAAATATCGAGAAGTAGCAATACATCCACATCCGATAAGACACGCGCAAAATCATCAAATAAATCTCGCGTACGCGTATAACGATGGGGTTGATAAGCCATGACTAAACGGCGATCTGGCCAGGCTTTACGAATCGCATCCATGGTTGCAGCAACTTCGCGTGGATGGTGACCATAATCATCAACCAGTACGACTGAACCTACTGATGTTTTGAAATCACCTAAGATTTGCATGCGACGTCCCACACCTTGGAAACCTGCTAATGCACGTTGAATCGCTGCATCGCTCACACCGCTTTCAGTAGCAATGGCAATTGCGGCTAACGAATTTAACACATTATGGCGACCCGGCGTATTTAACGTAACAGTTAACGCATCATTACGGTATTTTCGAACCACTTTAAAATGGGTACGTGTTCCTTCATGCACGATATCTTCCGCGTATACATCCGCATCCGGCGTAAATCCATAGGTCAGTATGGGTCGTGCAATTTGTGGAACTAATTCTGCGACGACAGGATCGTCTACACACACTACCGCTAAACCATAAAACGGTAAATGATGAATAAAACGTAAAAAGGCGTCTTTTAATTGATTAAAATCACCATTGTAAGTACTCATATGATCCGCATCAATATTCGTCACCACGGACATCATGGGTTTTAAAAAAAGAAATGATGCATCGCTTTCATCGGCTTCAGCCACAAAGTATTTACTTGCACCCAGCCGTGCATTAGTACCTGCGCTATTTAATAATCCACCAATCACAAAAGTAGGATCTAAATTATCTTCTGCCAATATGCTTGCAATCAAACTTGTTGTTGTGGTTTTTCCATGTGTTCCTGCAATAGCTATACCGTGCTTAAATCGCATTAACTCTGCCAACATTTCTGCACGTGGCACTACGGGTAAGCGCATTTCGCGTGCTGCGATTAATTCAGGATTATCCGGTTGAATAGCACTCGAAACCACTACTGCGTTGGCATTGCTAACCTGCCCTGCTTCATGGCCAATATAAACTATCGCGCCTAATTTTTGTAATCGTTCAGTTAAATTATTAGCTTTCACATCTGATCCAGAAACAATAAAGCCCTGGTTTAATAATACTTCTGCAATTCCACCCATACCGGCACCGCCAATACCAATAAAGTGAATATGTCGAATCCTATCCATCGCTGGATTTTGTCGCCTTTCAAAACTCATGACATCACTCCAATACACACATCTACCACTTGCGTTACCGCATCTTTTGATGCGACAGAACGCGCTTGTTGAGCCATGTGTTGTAAAATTTCAGGGTTGTTGACAAAACGGATTAACTCTTTAAATAGTCGCTCAGTTGTCAATTCAGATTGTGTTAGGATAGCGGCTGCATGGATTTTTGCAAGGCTATTCGCATTAGCCGTTTGATGATCATCCACTGCATGCGGGAAAGGAATAAAAATGGCCGGCAGCCCTACTGCAGCCAATTCAGCCACTGTGGTAGCACCTGCACGACAAATCACTACATCTGCCCAGGCATAGGCCGCAGCCATATCTTGAATAAAAGGCTCTACGTTAACATCTGCTAAACCTTGCGCTTGATAAGCTTGCTTAGTCTCTTCCCAACCCGTTTCGCCG
>CAZULF010000016.1:0-28699 GCA_964621215.1 uncultured Legionellales bacterium
TCCCCCGCACCCCGGATTCCGCTTCGCTGCATCCAGGCTACAAAAAACTTGCAGAAATCGTTTAATTACAGCAATATATAATCCTGATAGGATTCGTCAATACAATGCAAGGGAAGCAAGTCTATGAGAAAAGCGTCATACAAAGCATTATTTTTTTACACCGCACTTTTTTGTTCAGGTTCTGCCTACGCGTCTCCCGCTTTTCTCGATCCTGTAATGCCAGCTCACTTTCTAGTGACTGCGTCGGTCGGCGCTGATTTTGTTAATGTTGGACAGACCAAGAATGTGACTTTACTGCCACCCTTTGAAAATCGCTACGTCGATCAAACAGGCATCCAATCCTTATTTGATGGTGGTGTTTTCTTAGGTGCTGAGTGGTTTATAAACCCGCTTTTTTCTTTGCAACTTGGCGTAGCCGGATACAGAACCTCATCAATGGATGTTACTGGCGATGTCTGGCAATTTGCTGATCCTAATTATGATAATTTTGATTATACCTACAATATCGTGAATGAGCGGTTAGTGGCAGAAACCAAGCTACTCACAACAGTATATGAACGCGTACATCCTTACATTTCAGGACAATTGGGTGCTTCACGTAATATGACCAATAACTTTGATGAAAAACCTAATACGTGTTCAGCGGTGCCCGGATCGCCTTTTGAAGATCATAATACCACTGCATTGACTTACGGCGTTGGTGCTGGGGTGGATGTGGATCTGACTCAGCATCTTCGTTTAGGTGCTGGTTATCAATTTGCTGATTTAGGTAGAGCTTCATTAGGTTCTGCATTGACTGCAGCAACAAATGATAGTTTGTCTGTTTCACATATGTATACACAAGAGTTACGAGTGCAGCTGACATTCGTAATCTAACTATCTAGGGATAGAGAGTTTCATTAAAGAGGAATAAAGTACGATGCGAATTAATCAGGTTAACTTTTTATTACGTGCTGTAACATCCATTGTATGTTTACTCCTCGCGTCGTTTGCCACAGCGGCACAAACCCCCGTATTTACCATTACAGCAACGACGCCACAACCGCAGCAAATTGCTCCCGGTACGATTGGTACAGCCAATTTCAATGTAAAAAATACCAGCCCAACCACACTAACTGAAAGCGGTGTGGTTAATTTACCACAAGGGGTGACTCAAGTTGTCGGTGCCGGTTTGTGCGGAAGTACTTTTACATTAACACCCGGGCAAAGTTGTAATTTACAATTATCTATTAACAGTGATGAATTAGCGAATGGGCAAGCTATAGGCGGCCCGGAAGTATGTAACACTCCTTCAAATCAAGTTTATTGCTCGAAACCTTGCGACGGTGATGAACTGCATGTCACGCTAACTGCAGGCCCCACGCCACCAGTAGGTGATGTTATTGTAACACCTAACACAGATCCGGCTAATCAGCATTTAGGTTACAGAGCGATCAATGTACAAAATAATACGACTGGCGGAGCCACAATAGATAGCGTCACATTTACAGGAGTGAGTGCAAGTCAAGAGCATTTTTGCGCCGCGGGCGTCGTCGATCCAACTTGCTTTTTCCAAACAACCTGTACCAATCCCATTCCCGCGAGCGGTAGTTGTGTAATTTGGATTAAAGCTTTGCAATCGGGAGCGCTGGGCTCAACTCCAGGTGTCATTCATGTTACTATCGATGGAACGGATCATACCTTAAATACAACCTATCTTTTACAATTGTTGGCGGGAGCGGGAGATATTTGGGCATGGGATAATACCTCGTGGACAGATTTGGGAATACCAACAGGAGACCAGGTAACAAGTTTAGTTCAGGATCAAGCGGGTGACTTGCTCTTTGCTGGACGCTTTAGCTTTATTGATTCTGGCAACGCAATAAAGAACATTGGTCGCTATAATGGAACATCCATATTTCCGCTAGCAGGAGGTACTGCAGGCCCGGGTGTAGCTAATGGTCGAGTCTATAGGTCTGCCGTAGATCCATCCAATAATGTTTATGTGGGTGGGTTATTTACTTCGGCACTTGATAGTGGCGGAGGTTCTGTTGCGGATACTGCCTGCCTGGCTAAATTTGATAATACAACATCACAATGGGTCTCTTTAGGCGCCGTTGCGGATTGCTCGGGTTCGGTGGCTGCAAGTTTTGTCAGTAGTCTATCCGTAGATCCCGCTACATCCGATGTCTACGCTGTAGGTGTTTTTTCACAAATTGGCGCAGTTGCGGGGCTCGCTAATATAGCACGTTGGGATGGTGCAACTTGGAACGCAATAACTCCCGGTTTATCGGGTGTTACAGATGTTGAGGGATATGTCTCAAATTTCTTTCTTAATCATTTATTTGTAGGTGGATTTGGTTCTATTGTTGCTGGAGGTCCTACCACCAGCGCTGTCGCGCAATGGGATGTTGGGACGGCAAGCTGGCCTAGCCCAAATATGCAAGGAGGATTGACAGGAAGCACAATACTCGCCATTACTCTTGCCAATGATTCGAGTCGTGTATACGCAGGTGGTCAGTTTGATACAATTGTCAGCGGAGGTGCAACTACTAGTATTGCTGGTTGGGATCCTGTGCTGGGTGATTGGCGTGCATTTAGTGGTATTCCATCTCTGTTCTTTGGTCCATCAATTGATGCCTTAGCCATAGATCCAAGCAATATTATTTATGGAGCCTTTTCAAATAGCCTGGGCGTATTCAGGCTCTATCAGGGTGATTTGGCTCTACCTGGTACTGTTGCGATGAGTTTAATGGCAACGCAGATCCCGGGTACGCCACAAGTTACTTCTTTACTCGTTATGCCTTCGTTTATAATTACGCCGTGATTTTTTGCGAGAAAGCTATTTCTAAATCACGTCGTCCCGCGGCTTGTCCGCGGGATCCAGAATGCGTCAATACAGCATGGGTCCCGCGAATAAATCGCGGGACGACGAAAGTGACGTTTGCCTTGCTTCATTCTGGCTACAGAAAAGCAAAAAATTTCAGCTAAAACGCTGCACGTAAAGTCAACGATGGTTTTGTGAAATTTATTGTTAGTGTTGTCGCGGAAGATCTGTTAGCGATATTAGAGAAAAAAGATAAAAAATAAGCGCATTGCGTATCAGCTGGAATGAATTATCTCCATGGCAAGCCATAATTGTTGCTGTGCCACATAAAGAATATCAATAGATGATTTACTCACTACTTTTTTAACCGACTACTTGGCAAACCGCAGTAGAGGTTATTTTTCGTTGCATGACAAATTTTTAATTTGGATTTTGTGAGGAAATGCGCTGATATAGTAATCCAAGTTATTCAAATAAACTAATGCTCAATCCGGCCATCGCATTATAAGATGCTCCCCGCCCATTGAGGTAAATCTCTGGCGAAACAAGCGCGAAGACATAAAATTGCTCTAATGGTTTGTAGGTTACACCTAAATCTATGGATGCCCAAGTACCATTGAGCGCAGAAGAAAATGGTATTAAACCAACCTCGGAAGAAAAACTGGTGGTTGAGCTGCCACCAGCACCATACCAAATGCTGGGTTCCGCCCATAAAGCAAAAGCTTTACTGCTATCGTTATCCCAAGCAAAACGCGTACCAAATCGACTGATATAGGCATTGCTTGAATCAATAAATACATCCGCAGCCGCATCATTGGCATTAAAACCCTGTACGTTTTGATAAATAAATTGTAACTCAGGTTCTATGATAAAGTGATTTTTTACATTAAAGGGATATCCACCCTCTAAAGATGCAGCATACCCATTACTGTTGGGGGCGCTGAGACTAGTACGATTTGATTCAATATTAGGATCATATCGAGTACCTTGGAGCACGCCATCAATATACCAATTATTCGGACCAATGTGTGTCCAATAAGCACCTAAACTATAAGCATTAAAATCAGCGTGTCCACTTAAATTGCCATCATAATGTGTTACGTCACTACGATTTTCACCATAAACACCGTATAACCCAACATAATCACGATGTCCATTTTCTTCTCCACGCGTTATAAGGTCAATACCGCCCTGAAGGGCAAAGATTTGAAAATCAAAGTCGGGACCATCATTGAAAATGCCATCATTGTTAATGTTTCCGCCTGTGTTGATGAAACGTAACCAAGGTTTCTTTAACGAAGCAGATGTACCCGTAGGTGTGGTTTGCATTTGTTCTTCTGCACCTACTCGTTGGTGAAAGGTACCCAAAATTTCGCGGCTATAAATTAATTGAGAAGATGAATAGGCGGAATACAGCGAAACTTCTTTACGGTAATTGGGCATCATTTCTGTCGGTGAAGTCGGAATCATTGAGCGTAAAAACCAACTCTCAGGATCATCGCCATTAACACCACCCTCATAGAGCAAATATTCATATGGTCCAGCCATCACATCTTGGCCCAAGGAAAAAGCGCCACTACTACTAGTTGCTCCATTAATAGCATCTACCACTAAAATACCATTATTCGTTGTTTGTGCGCCTTGGCCTAGAGTGTTATTTATGAAAATTCTTGTTGCCCCTGTCGCGCTTCCACCGCCATTTTGTGCATCTATAATAAGTTTGTCAGAAGGTGAGCTATCACTATTTAAAACGGTATTTAAATATAAAGCGCCGTTTATCCCTTGGTAGTTGCCTTGAATGGTTAACGAATTATTTGCGGCAGGACTTTGCAAATTGATTATGCCACTATTATTTACTGAGACGGGACGTGCACTGGCCTGTATAGTACTATTCAACGCAATGTTTGCATTTAAGGTCGCATTATTAATATTTAAAGTTGCCGAAGGATCGGCTAATGAAGTGCCGCCAAGGATTAAATTATTATTTAAATTTAAACTAGCACCATTAGTGAGCGTGATGGTTTCCCAATTCGTTAATAAACTAGCACCGGTATATTGCGAATGATCAAAAATCAATTGATCACCGCCGCCGCCGCCACCGTTAAATATAGAGATCCCACTTAGGTTAGCATCGGTTACATTTTGAAATGTTGCAGTTTCATTTCCGCCTGTACCCATCAATAATTGGCCGGTCATGGTTCCGCCGGTCATAAGGAAGTGATCGTTGGAGGTGCTAAATACTACATTTCCATTAATGGTACCGCTATTGGTAACGCTATTATTTCCGCCAGATATGAGGGAAATTGCAAGACCACTGCCAGATGAAATAAGACCCGAATTAATAATGGTAGCTGACCCATTTTGCATTTGTATTGCAGCAACAGTTCCACCTTGGATTGTTCCGGTGTTCGTGATAGAGCCTGAACCAACGGCGAAAAAGATGCCTCTACTTCCGTCACCTTGAATTAAACCAGAATTAACCACGCTGCCGCCCGTGCTGCCGCTTTCAAAATAAATACCTCGACCTAGTGAAGCATGAATAGTTCCCGCATTATTTATAGTCGCCGATCCATTGGCTATTGCAACCCCATAGGTTCCGGCTAAAATGTTGCTTCCTGCATAATTGTTTACGGTGCCACCGGCATTCATAAGCACACCAATACTTGCGGTATTCAAATCACCAATAGTGGCATAATTATTAACTGTAGTGGGGCCACTAGGGATTCCATTTTGAGAGACTTCGGTTTCAATTGCAACAAAACCGTTAATTGATCCGCCGGCGTAATTATTAATGGTTCCACCAAGGCCAAGATGAACACCTGCGGTGCCAGCAGATATGGTACCGTAATTATTCACGACGGAATTAGTTACAGGAGTAACAACACCGCCGTTGGCACTGCTAATATCAACGCCATTAAAACCACCCGTGATGCTACCATAGTTAGTTACTGTTGCACCGCCGGTGAGTAACGCTCCAGAAGTGTTGACGTTAATAGTTCCGTAATTAGTCAAGTTGATAGGCAATGAACCAACGCCATCATTACCGACTATACCATTTCCTGTAGCAATGATATTGCTGCCAGTTTGAAGAGTGATAGTCCACGGTGTAGGGCTGCCAATCACAATAGGTGCCGTAATAGCACTACCGACAACGTTCAAGGTATCGTTTGCGAGCAATTGTGCCTGCATACTGCCATCATCAGCACACCCAACCGTATTCAATGTGATCGGGGTGACACCCGAGGTGATATTCCCATTAGAAGAACAGGCTGCCCACGAAAGGGATGAATGGAACAAACCTATACCCATACAACACAGGCATTGGAGAAGCTTTTTGGGTTTTGTATAGTTGATTAAAGCAGCGGTCATAGGTCGCACTAAGTCCTTATGCAGATTGGACCAGTATTTTAACCTTTTTTATGATACAAAACAAGGTGTTAGAAGTTTCATGTAGAACCAAAGTAGTAATTTCCGGTTTGTCCCAAGTTGAATAGTGATTGCTTAACCCTACTAACCTGGAGAACTGACTATGACAGATAAAATTCATACCACAAAATAGACTATTTGGGTAGCTATTGACGTATCAAAATTTAAACATGATATTTTAATTGAATATCCTAATGGAACGCATAAGGAGATGAAAATTCAGAATAACTTTATCTTCTTTTGCACTGGGGGTTTGAAATGAAGAAGGGTTATACTGCGATACTATTTGTAAGTGTATAGCCATGTGATCCGAATTTAACTGGAAATCAGGATTTATATAACCTTGACTGACTTCTAAAAAATTATCACGCTTACATTTGACAATTAGACAATCAATATCATTTATGTGCTTGATTTCAATGTCTTGCGGTACCAAATCTAAGGGTAAAGCTGCAATTACCCCAGCAATATTAGCAAAAATAAAATGGTTAACGTCGCAGCTGCAAATTAAAAAAGATGATTCGTTTAAACTCGACTCATATGATAAATAATGAATTAAATCCAATAATTAATTGCCACCATAATTTTATTGGATCTTAAATCAATATTGGCCTTACCGTTTGGATCATCTAAACCATAGACTGTCGGAATTCCCAGATTGATAATCTTGCCATAATCTACATAATTATATTCTGTCCGTAATGACCAATGCTCCGTAAAAGTCCATTCAACACCGGCACCGATGAGCCAACCTGGCTGGGTAGTCGTTTTAGAATAATGATCCCCTCCTTCATTGTCGTATGACAAACCCACATGCGCAAAGCTAGCACCCGCTGTGACATAAGGAAGAATATTTTTATTCCAATTTTGAGCCCAACCCAGTCGGCCTTTAATAGAAGTTTGCACTTGATCTTTAAATAGGAGTTGATCATAAACATGATGGTTAAATTGACTGTTACAACTAAATGTATGTTTTTGATTCGTGTTAAAGCTAGTGTTAACTTCTATACCGGATACAATAGCGTTAGAAAATTGATACATATAACCCAATTGTATACCTGGAGAAAAACTTGAAAAATCTGCATCCATATTGCACGTTGTACTTGGATTGGTAAAACCTAATTGGTGTGATGTTAATTGGGCATCGTTAAAAACAACACTCGCATCCGCGCCAGCATAAAATCCAGTCCAATGACTATTATCAGCATAAGCTATCTCAGCCATACCCATTGCTATTATTACACATTTAAGCACTATCGAAATTTTTTTCATGACGCTATTACCGTTAAAGGATTAGAAGTGACGCCGTCTTTTGTACCAACAATAGTGCAGGAACCATTGTTACCTTGCATTTTCAGGTAAGTTTGGGTGTTGGTCTGTCCAATTTGACAAGTGACATTCCCAGTCTGATTTGTGATGGAATAAACAGTGGGACCTGAACCTGGCACGGGTAAAGGTCCCAGGATAATGGGCCTGCCGCAACAAACAACTGCGGGACTTAGGACTGGCGATCCATTAAGGGTTGCAGGTATATCAACGGATGAAGCAAAGCCTGTAAAATCTAACTGCACATACGTAGGTGCACCCTCCGGTAAATAAGAAAGCGTATAAGTGGGGGTTTTCCCCGTGCCCGATGTCACACTGATGGAGTCAAACGCACCAGTAATACCTGACGAGGTCAGCAGCGTATACTCTCCAGGCACAGCATTGGCATCAAGATTAACTTCCAAAATACCGGCTAACGTTGCCGGTCCATTGGTCGCAACTAAAGAGGCGCCACTCGAATTAATATCGATATGGACGAGACTACCGAGACTGCTACCGGTTGCTGAATTGAGAATCAAGCTGCCAAGTGTGAGCGTGCCTCCAGTATCAGGAGAGATTGTGCCAGAATTGGCAAGGACATTTCCGGTTAAAGTTCCTATCCCACTCAATATACCTCGTTGCGAGCTAACAGTATCTCTACAGATGGCAACGGAGGCTTGATTGATCACTCCGTTCACTTTGAAATTCGCATCGTTAACAGTGATATATCCTTGATAATCGGTTGTTCCATTATAAATAACAGTTCCATTGCCTTTAACAAATACTACAGTTCCCGTTCCTCCAAAACTGGTATCATCAGTAAAGGCAACCTGATCACCGAGTGTTAAAATATCGCCAGCATTTTGCGCCATGAAGGTAAGAGAAGAATTTTCACGCAGGAAAATACTATTTCCCAGTGCTGTTCCAGCCAAGCCGTCCGTGCCACCACTTGAGCCAGCGCTGCCGCCCAAGCCAGCGTTAACGATAGTGTTTGGTGTATTGAAAGTGGTTGGAGTACCTGGCAATGCTTGTATTGTGAAATTCAAACCGCCATCCACAAAAATAGCGCCGCCGAGACCACTTCCGCCACCGCCGCCGCCGCCGCCAAGACCTGGCCCATAGTTATTGGCACCAGCTCCGCCAGCTCCCCCGCCAAGATTGCCGAGATCTGCTCCACCCAAGGCTGTGGGGCCATTTGAGGGACCACCACCACCGCCTCCGCCTCCACCCAAAGAATCGCCGCCGTTCGCTGATGTTATACCCGATTGGTTGACTCCACCGCCGCCGCCGCCGCCGCCAACTCCACCGTCTCCACCTTGTACAGTGTACTCGATATCATAAGCGCCAGTGCCAGCACCACCACCTCCACCACCGCCGTAGCCACCAGTTCCAGGTTGGCCGTCGTAGTTATTTGTAGGAGCCGTTATGACAACTCCACCGCCGCCAGCTCCCCCGCCATCTCCGCCATTACCACCTGAAGGTACAATATCTATTGCGGCTAATTTTTTCATTTTACGTGTAACAACGTCTTGATTAACTTTTGTCCTACTTAATTTGGCGTTTTTGGAAAACCGAGCTTTTAAGGCACGTATTACTTCGCTGACGGGTTGTTTTACCGGTTTGATCACGGGTTTCTGTATCGTTTTCACTAGCGACACTGGCAATGGCGGAGTGTCACCTTGTGGCTGGTATCCAGGGAAACCAGCACTACCACCGCCACCGCCGCCAGGAAGTGTGGGGTTGCCACCACCGCCACCGCCTCCGGCGTTAATTCCTCCTGCATTACCACCGCCACCATCACCCGCAGTGAAGGAGAGGCCTAAACCATTTCCAGCCTGGCCAATATCTACATCCGATCCACCATTCCCAAGATTAGTGAGTGATCCTAATGTTGCGCGAGACCCCAGGCCACCGCCGCCACCGCCGCCGCCACCGGATAGATCAAGAGAAAGCGTGACGTCTCCGCCATTACCACCAAAACCACCACCACCAGCGCCTCCCGTGGTGCCAGTCGTGGTGATAGAACCGCCATTTCCGCTAAAACCACCACCGCCAGCGCCGCCCTCATTGCCCGTGGGTGAGGAAATATTAAAATAATTGCCTCCATTTCCCCCCACAGCAGCACAGTTATTAATTAACACATTCATTAATGTGACTGATGGATTTGAACCATTTAAAAAGGGTTGAGGTACGTAAATGGCGCCTCCGGCACCTAAACCACCGCCTCCGCCTGAAATGCCGTCTCCACCATCACCGCCTTTCGCAGTCAGATTTTGAAAAATCATGTTTTGGATGGTGACGTTCCCCATCGGGATAAAAAATCCGCTATACGCGCCACTGTTACCATCAATGGTGACGGTAGGAGTAGAGCCTGAATTGCCGATAGTGATATTCACGCGATTTGATGAATTATTAATAATCGGTAGAATGCCATTGAGTTGGATAGTCATCGGATGGTCAAAAAGAATCGCATAATCATCCTCGGTTGTGCTTAACTGCAGATTCATTGTATTTATGAAATATCGCAGATCGCCCGGATCCCCCATCCCACCCGGATTATTATCTGTATCTAGTGTTACAGTAAGTGTGGTTAACGCATACACCGAGTGAGAGAAAAAAAGAGGAATAAACCAGTACTTGAGTTTATGCATGAGAATCCTTTGCGCATGAGAAGATATAAATCCATTTTTAACATAATAATGCTAAAAAAAGTATTATTCAATACAGCCATTAGCATGAAGCTTGAGCGCTAGGTGCTTTGAAACAAAGAGGGAGGCCATCTGTTCCCTGATAGGGACTCAAAATTCACTCTATTAAAAAACGTCGCATTGGGACGCTTTGTATATTATCTTTCTTGTTTTAAATCTTACCTCTATAGATACTGCGCAGATTGTTAATCTAGCTTTTTCTATCTGCATTTGTAATGCAACCAAACCATCCATAATTTACTTTAATTTTAAGTTGCGTTTCGCAAACTTTAATGTTATTTTAATTCCTGCTTAAATTCTGCGTTAGCTCAGCGTATTAAAGTGGGTTATTTGTTATAAATCGCAGGGCAATTATCAGGAAAAAAAGTATGGGAAAAAATCGCCTTACTCTCAATAAAACTCAAGCTGAAATTATTTCTCTTGCGTTGAACATTATGTCGCGATCAATAGCTGGATTTTATTATGATAAGTAATGACGATATTAATGAGGTTATCGCTGATATTACGAGAGCAGCAAATGCAGCTTGTCGTACGACGGACTATTTTTTACTACGTCTGATTATTGACTCATGTAAAGAAGTCCGAGCAGCTTACGATAAACAGGATGTGTTTAATGTTAATTATCTTATGAATAAAACTTTTTGGAATATTCGAGGTAGTAAATATGACTGATATTTTTGAAATAAAACCGGCTACAGTGCAAGATGTGCCGTTAATTTTGACTTTTATTAAAGAGTTGGCTGAATACGAAAAATTATTAAATGAAGTCGTTGCAACTGAGGCTATTTTGAAAGAAACGCTGTTTGGCGATCAACCACATGCCAACGTTGTCATTGGTTATCTCAACAACGTACCAGTTAGCTTTGCGCTCTACTTTTATAATTTTTCTACCTTTCTCGGCCGTCCGGGTATTTATCTTGAGGATTTATTTGTAAAGCCCGAGGCCCGCGGCAACGGTATCGGCCAAAAAATGCTGGCTTATTTGGCACAATTAGCCAAACAAAAAAATTGTGGTCGTTTAGAATGGTGGGTACTAGATTGGAACGAAACCGCGATCAAGTTTTACAAACGCCTCGGTGCGAAAGCAATGGATGAATGGACTGTTTATCGAGTGACTGATCAAGCTCTAGATGAACTGGCGGAATATAATTAACGGGGCAGGGCTTATAAAATTGCAATATAAATTTAAATCATTTGCGTATAGTTTATTCTTTATTTGTTTGTGCAATTTCATTTACGTGGATACGGCATCGGCTGACATTCTTTCAGTAAAGGAAGAGAATTGCGATCAAATAGAAAATAGTGAACTGCGCCAAGATTGTGAAATAGAGGATGCTATGAATTTTCAAGCAGCTATCGAAGAACGATATGAAGAAGAATGCAAGCGAACCAGAGCGATGGTTGCTCCAGTTAAAGATCTACCCACAAACGAGCAGAAACAGCAATTACGGTGTGGGTTATCTAGCAACGGTTATAATACTCAAATTTATGCAAATTATTACTCAGAGAATTATGAACAAGCTCGTTTGTGCGGATATATCGAAGATCAATATTATGTGTTAGCAATGATTTATGCCAATGGACGTGATGTTCAGAAAAATTTGGATCTTGCTATTCATTTTGCCTGTCTGGGCGATCAGAAGTTGGAAGAATATTCATCTTATGTATCTCAGCTAGACGCCTTAGCTCATGGAACAGAGGATGAACAACTTTTCATAGAACAACCATTTAGTGTATGTAATACACCTTCATCAGAAGCAATGACAAATTTGTGTGAGCATTTACATCAAGGTGAGTAAGAAGAGGCGGCAGGGGAAGTCAAAACTTTTAACTTCACAGTTAAACACAAAGGCGAATCACAGCTAAATATCAACTGCGACATAGGGAAAGAAATAGAAAACTTACTAAAAACTCGTGTTTTCTACTGTGTGGAAAATAGGTTACGCTCTCAGATTCTAAAACTCGATTGCGCAGCAGTCCATGCGTTAAATACATCATTAATAATAACGTCTGCTTTGCGATTAGCAGCAGCTTCTAATTCTATATTATCATGAATTGACAGGCTTTTATTCTGAATGATTTTAACAGAGGCGTCGCCAAAGTATCTTGCTAAAAATGGTCTTAACCCACCAACATGTTCATATTGCTGGACATGCTCTAATTCATGTAACAACCAGTGCAGATTAGCATATTCGTCTAAATTAAGCTCCGTCGGAAAAAACACTTGATTTTCAAAAGTAATGGCCGCGCCATGGAGGGTATTAATATGCGTAGCATATTTTACCGAAGATAGCTGACAGTTAGGATAATAAGGAGTTAGAATTTCAATTAATTTAGTCGGCAATTCTTCCCATTTACTTTGTGCTTGTGCGCGTAAAGTAGCTAGATAGGCAACAACAATTTCTTCAACATGCACAGGCGCTAATATCTCAAGTACTACTTCCTCTTTTATTGCCTGACCTATCTTGCCTGGATCACCGCTGGTTGCTGCATCTGCTAGATGACATACAGTCAGAGTAGGAGCTAGGCTTTGATGAACGGTTGCATCAACAGCGGCTGACTCAACTGTTTCTACCGTATGGCGTATGTCGCTTACCACATTGCTAACTGGTTTCAAACCCACGGCATCCGCCGCTATTTCAATTGGCCTAGTTGCTATGACAACGGGCGCTTTAGCCACTTCCTTAGCAACATGGCCTATTGTATCTCCGCCTTTTGAGATGGCTTTACCTAAACGTTTAAAAAATTTTGCCATTTATTTAGTCTCCTACTATTAATCAAATGATGGTAAAAGCGCTTCAAGTTCAGGATTCTTATTTGGGTTTTCGCGTAATATTTCTTCAGCTGTTTTCCCATCATTGTTTTTTTGATTCCAAATGCTAAATTCTGCTAAAATTCCTGCTTTTTTCATTTGTCCTGGCTTATTGGTTAACTCTGCATCTTTCAAAAGCTGCATTAATGGAGTATTACCAAGCGCATTGACTTTATTTATCCTATCTATATCACTCGCATACTTTTTAACTAAGGAAGTACCATTATAATTTTCCTCAGGAAGAGCTTGGAATAATGCTAAGCTTTCACAACTACTCGCTCTGGAGAGTGCGGTTTTTTTATATTGAGCCATTTTAATTTTTACAAATAATTTATCTGTACCTTCGCCTTCAATGTCAATCTTAATTGTTGTACATTTTTCATCGTTTTCAATTTTTTTATGGCTTCTAAGTAAATCCATAGCCAAAGGTTGCCCATTAATAGAAGTTATATTTTTAGGAACTTTAACCTCAGCAAATATCGAAGAAGCAGATTTTTTTGTGCCGAGTACCTTTTTACCTTTTCCTGTGTTATCTTGAAGTTGTAATAACCAATATCTATTATCTTCTCCCGGTTTGCAATCTAGCCGCCAATATTGTTGGGTCAAAATAGTCGTTTCTTTTGTAACGGAAATATTAAGATTTGATATTGTAGAAACATACTTTATAAAACTCTTGAAAGTTTCAGATATTTCCTCATCATTTAAATCTGCAGTCTGTTTTAAATAAGAATCTCTCAGTTTTGAAAAACCACTTCCAGCTAATTTTTCTAAGCCATCCGGTAATAAAATACAGAGCGGAGATTCTCCCCATTCAAATTTTGTTAAACGAAGGTTTGCTGTTTGTCTTGCTAATTCTTGCTCTCTAAGGTATCTCATGTTGTCTCGTTCGGCTTGCTCATCCCCCAGATATGCAGCCGCTGAAGCCATGGCTCCAGCTCTGTCGACTTTTTGATTGTCAAATAGAAGTTGTAAAATTTGCGACAAATCACTTGCAACAGGGATGGCGCAAACTAGTTTGTCTGCATCACTGAACGATTGTGTATTATTAAAGATTTTGTTATACCATATGGCTGAGCAACGCGCATAAAGAGCGCCCACCACTTTAAATTGCCATTGAGGTATATGATCTGAAATAACACGGGCCTCAATGATGGGGGCACCGGAAGCCCCTGGCATAGGCGTTTTCCCATCTTCACAGGTAAATATGAGAGGCGAGGAAGAATGGGGCAGCTGACGAAGGTAATTAACTTCGTAGGTATCGGAATAGGGATTAATATTGACATAGAAAAAAAGTGTTTGCTCATGCGCCCAGTCATCCGAAAATATATAAGGGAGACATTTATTAGAATGCTCAGGAGGCTTTTGAGCATTAATAATGACTAAGTCAGGTGCATTAATGAAACATGGCCGATGGTAGGATTGCTCAACATTTAATTCGATAGGTACTGATGAGTAACCAGTAAACGTCGCGTTGGCTAAAACATCTCTACTAGGGACAACATGCGCGTTGGAAATAAGCCATTCTGAATACTGAAAAAATCCAGTGCCGTAACCTAAATCTGTTTCTATAGAAACAATACAGGGATAAATTTCGTGTTGAATGGCAGTTTCTAAACCTTCTTTACTTTCAAACATCAACTTCGCTGCTGCCATACGTCGAGCCTCACCATCTTCAATGGATTGACGCGCAGCTCTTTCCGCGTGTAACCGTTCCATATGGGTAATTGCATCTGGACAATTCAAATCAAAAGCTTTTTGCAGACATTTCATAGCTTCACTTTCATTTCGGCATGGAGCACCCCAATGGCCCCTACTATGGCATAGGTAGAGTGTGTACCAGGCTTGACCATTGTTAGGATCTTTTTCGATTTGTTGTTGGGAAGATACGAAAAGTGGTATTTTTTCTGAGGATTTTTGCATTATAATATCTCCTAGCATAGCGATTAGAAGCGACTGAGCCTACTGCGGAATAACGTTGAATCTGATTATAATATACTTCCATGATTTATCTATTATTTCTTTAGAGCGACATTTGCGATTAAAGGGTCGATTGATCCTGGTATAAGCCCATTATTTGTATTATAATGAATTCATTTTAAACAGATAGTAGGTGGTACATCATGGCTGGCAAAAAAAGAAAATCAAAAAAAACGCACTCTAAGTCCTCAAAACCTCAAATAACCCCATTTAATGATGCCGCCCGAGCGGTAATAGAAACTTTCAAAGTGACTCTTGATCCTTCCGCGCTCCCAAAATTGTTACCCGCATTACCAGAACAAATGGTTGTAGATTTGCGCGATCAAATCAATCAAGCACAATTAACCACCATGCAATTAGATTTTTTTAAAAGACTAAAGTTTCCTTCTGTACTACTGAATGCTTGCATTAGCACCGTCACTATGGAAAAAGATAATAAAGAGCAAGAATGGCCTCACTTTCATGCTTTTGAATTTATACCTTTATCCCCTGATTCTGCTCTACTGCAGGACGCTGCGCATCTTAAATATGTGATTGCACAGCTACGTTTAAATGAAAAACTTATTGACCCGCTCTCGATAGCGCCGGATGCCGTAGCTGCAGCAAACCAGACCCGCGAAGGTGCTTTTATTTTCTTTTGTCAACTTCTTAATAATAACGCTAAAGAATTATATAAAAGTAAAAAAGATATTTTCCAAGCCTATGTAGAAAATGTAGATAATAATATAATGTTTTATTTGCTTCCTACTAGCGAATTTTTTCGTTTGGTAGACTCGAACAGCAAATGGAAAAGTTTAGTTAATGCTGTATTTACCCGTATAATCCTGCACTCTGCTGCTTTTTATGAAATAAACAGTAAAATAGAAGAGGTTATAAATTTTTATAAAACTACTCTTGCAAAAGTCATTGGTATTATACCATCACCACCCGAAAACTTAAAAACCGAGCTTACAGCATTGACACTCACAAGAGAACTTACTGATAATTATTTTTACTTTCATAATAGATTTGCACATTCAAGTAATTCAGAGGTAATGCTTTTTGATTATGACGAAGAGAACTGTGGTTTTATTTCTGGGGAAAATTATGGTAAATTGCTAGGCGCTTTTTTGACAGAACGTAAACATTTTTTTGATGAGCTGTTATGTAAACACTCCCTGCTTAATAGCATGCCTACTATGAAAGCAGAAACTATAGAAGCTCTGCGCAATTTTACCATTAAAGTAACTCAAGCTCTTTTTACTCAAAAAAAGTTAGATGAATACTATATTGCACTCCAGCAAACTGAAACAACTTTAAGCCTGTACCTTACTAATATGGAAGAAGAGCTTGCTTCTTCAACATATTTACAAGATGATAAAAATGAACAAAAGAAGTATGAATCTTTATTAAAACAGTGGGGTGTACTCAAAATTCAGATTAGTGAGTTACAAACAATTATTGAAGAACAGCTAGGCGTAAATAATATTTCTACGGTCTACCAACTAATGGAAAGTAGAAAGGGACCTAGCACTACTGATACTGCTAAAATGACCTGTACAACTGCGGATGCCTCGACAATAAAACTTTTCTGTGAGTTTGGCGATAATTCTAAAGAGCTTAGTAAACAGTCAGAAAGTTATATTCAAGGCATAATTAACTTGCAGGTGGATTTGGCAAATATGCGGGCGCGTTATAATAAGGGGTTTAATAAATCTACCCGCGGCCCTGGCTTTTTTGAACCGGATACCAGTACACCTCCATGCGATAAAAATATAACAACTTTTTTACATGGTTTACTGACGGTAGATAATACAATTCCCATTATAAATAGTGCGGGCCATCATTACTTTTATCTTGATGAAAAATCGTTGCAGGAACAAGGTTGTTTGCCTGATCGAATTCAACAAATAAAAAATATGAATATCCAATTTACGGGTTCGACAGGGTCAGGCTTAAAACACTTAGGATTAGGACATAACTCAGTACGATGCAATGTGTATAATGCTGACGGTGCTACGAAGCTACAAATTAACAGTCATATTAACTATGAATTGAAGTTTTCTGATAGCCCAGAACGTATTCTATTATTGACTTTTGCTGCAAATAATAACCCGCGTATACAGCTTTTTATAGGAACCATTTATTTACCGCAGGGTTTACATACAACGGCAAATAAAAAGAGTTTAGAGACTATTCTAAATACACGTTCCATTACTATCTACTTACCTGAAATGAATAATCAAGAATCGCAACAAAACTCTAGTCTTTCTTCCTCAATTTAAAAGAAGGGTGCATATTAAATTTTTCATACTACTATCCCCAAATCTTCAAGTTAATGAAAAAACTTATGTTGAATGGACTTTTGTGCAGCACTGGTCACTATATCGCTTTTTTATAGCTACTCACTATGAAAAATTTAAATGTTTCTGTTCAGTTGAAACTGTCGGAATGTTAGAAGAACTCGGTTCTTTAAAGAGCCTAAACATTTCTTGTAGTGCCTGAATATTGCCTAACTGGGGGTTGAAAAATAACCTAATATTGACGCGACCAGTAAGCGTTTCTTCAGAAAAGCGTTCCATAGAGGAGTATGAACCTTTAATATGACAAGACCAACGCTGCATGATTTCATCTGCATATTCTAATATAGTTAGAATATCTTTTTCATTTTCACTCGTTGTTTCCGCCAGACAATTGTAAAAACAGTTTAGACATTGCTTAAAATCTTCAGCGAGATTATTACTTTCCTTTTCTTTATCAAAAGAAACACTTTGTATTATTTTCTTTGTGACATTAATTGCTCCATTGATTTTATCCTGTAACTGAGCACCTTGCTTTAATTCATAATTTAGTCTTTGTAAATTTATACATACAATCAGCAGTGCGCTAAGTTTATCCAGCGCAACATCGTGGCGGCACCTTGTTTTTTGACTAACGTCTGCGCCTTTATCAATAAATAGTTCAGCAACTTCATAGAGTCCTTTTGTAATTGCGAAGATAAGCAGTGTTGTTTCGTAAGGAAGTATTGTTTCATTATCTTGAACATGAATATAATTATTTACCGTTCCGTTAGTCATTTTCTCTAAAAAAAGCATGACAATATTTGTGTCAATACTTGCATTATTTTGGTTTTTATTAAATAGATAGTGAAACAAAACATGGTTATTATCAAAGCACACCGAATTTATGATTTTCTCATCAAGCTTATTAAGTAAATATTTAATGATCGCAGAATGACCTCCTTGCGCTGCAAAATATAAAATAGAGTGATTTGAGTTTTGTGATCGAGATGAATCAGTCATCAAATTATAAGCCTGACAGCGTGCTCTATTTGAGTTAACATCAACAAAAGCAAGCACGCGTCTTGGAGAATAATTCAAAGTGACATTTATACTCATTTTATGCGTTAAAATAAACTGGAAAAACATCTCTGCGTTGCTTTCCCGTGCTGCATGAGCAAGGACGTTCATCTCTGTATTAAAGTCAGGATAATATATGCCTGTATTTTCCTGATTATTTTTACATGTCAATATGTCGACAATCTTGTTAAACATAGCTTGATAACGAGGTATCTTTCGATTTTTAGAATAGGCAACATATGCATAATAAAGTATGCTTTTTTGATCCGCCAAGTAAATAAAGAAATAACTATTACCATAAATTTGTTGCATAATATTGATTATATCGATTTGACCATGCTCGATAGCATTAAGCACTATTTTATAGTTAAATGGAAAATGTTTGCAGCATACAACAAAATTATCAATATCATTGTGAGTGGCTGCCAAGGGAAGATAATTAAATAATTCTTCTCGCACCAACTGAATTTCGTCAATTACTTTTAATATTGCTTTATCATTTTCTCTGTTGAATAAAGCTAACGTACATAATTTTTTTTCTAATAAATCAAGGTCGTCCTTAAAGTTAGAGCAGTTACGGTCTAACTTACGTAAGCTATCTATTTGTTTGTCTAAACGCTCTATTTCTGACTTCTCTTTTTTTAGCGCTTTTTTTCTTGCATTTTTGCTAGGATTGTTATTTGTAATCGAGGGGCTTGAAGAACTACTAGAAATTGATTCATCTTGCTTTTGCGAAATACTGAGCATCGCCGGCGCAGAGGAGTTGCTTTTAATTTTTTCAGCAAGAATTCGTTTTCTTTCTTCAAATAATTTTAAAGGGTAATATTTATCATTAAAGCTAAATTGTTGTAACCGTTTAATAATTGGAATTATCTCTTCTAGATGCTCAAGATAATTTTTATCAAACTCACTGACGGTATTAACTGATATTTTATCGCTGATAAGAAGCATGTTGCTTATTAATAAATGATAATCTGTTGCTAATTTTTCTTGTTTTCCCTGTAAAAAAGAGATTACATCTTCAAAAAAAGCAGTTTTTATATGTGTGATTATATCTTCTACTTCATCTGCGTTTAACTCGTTCATCTCTACTGCTGTGTTATCAGATCTCATTAAACGTCGACCGAGTTCTTTACCATAGTGGTCAAAGTAAACATGTAATTTTAAAACTATTTCATTGTTTAAAATTTCTGTTGTAAAGTGATATGGACTGTAAAAAAAATCCGTCTCATCTGATGCCGAATTATAATCGCTAAAAATGGTAATATGAACATCTTTAAATAAGCGTCTATCCCTTTTTAGAGAAGGCAATTTATAGACATAAAATGGTTTGGCTTCGACAGATTGACGCTGCTCAAACTTTCCCAAGCGTTCTTTTGATAACTCTTCATTATTTATAAGTTCGCTTATTGTGAGGAAAATGGGATTGGGTTTCATAAGGTTGGCTCGTTATGAAGTGATGGTTGATTTATCAAAATTATCGGTAGTATATCAATTTTATATTAAGAAAATATGAATCGAAACCACATCAAAAATAAATTCATAAGTTAATTTTTTACGGAAAGTGCAGCGCTCATTTGTCATTTTACTTTATTTGACAAACAGTTACGCGGTTGCAATAAATTTTCTCGTTATAATTGCCAAATGTCTGCTTGCAATTATTTTATGAAAAAAGTCTGCTGCGATTGCCATTTCGGTAGTACATCGATGTACGCTTTCTGTCCTTTTGGACAAATGTTATAGGCGCGAAGATATGATACATTGTTTCACCTATATTAAATAACGAGAGAGAATCACTATCTCAGGAGAAACAATGAAAATTTTACTTGATGTTGATAATACACTAGTTGATATTAATACTCATAAGCTTAATGCGCAACTGATCAGAATATTAAAGTTATTTGATGTTAATCACGTTTCCTTCTTAACTCGTATGAATCTTGATAGCGATCCCAGCATTACTGGTGTTTTACGATGTGAGTTAATTGATGAGTTAAAAAAAGAAAATATCATTGTAGATAAGGTCTATACACCGTTTGATATTAATGCAAAATCATTTTGGAGTGATACGTTAGGCGATACCTATGAGGATCACATGAAACCGTTAGAAGCATTGCTAGAAAAAATCAAAAATATGAAATTTTTCACGGGTAATAGCAGTGATGAGATAGAAAAGAGAGAATTTCGTAAAAGTCAATTTCGCAAGTTTAAACAATGCTGCTTACCTCAAGAAGATAAAAACATGCTTAAGAACCCTCAACTTGATGTCTTTAAAAGTACGGCGGAAAAACGTGTAGCAGAATTTATAAGAACTGTTTCATCTAAATCCATCTTGACAGAAAGCGATGCTAAAGTTTTAGAGGTATTTATCGTAAAGTTTCATCTCTATTTGAATACTGTAAAATTAATTAACGACAAAGATGAAAAAAAATATGGAAAAGATGATATAATAAAAGTATTAAATTTCCCTGTAGAGGAGATTGTTTTTGTGGATGATTCGCTGACTGAAAGAGAATCTGTAAACAAGAATTTTGAATTAATTACAAATTGTCCGTTAGTGCTTGCGCCACCGCCTTTTCCTGAGAAGCATCCCGATGGGTCGACAAGTATTCCTACATATAATTTTATCACCGAACTGACAAAAAAATTTGAGAAAGAGCCAGTTGTAGATACAAAAGAAAAAGCTCGGATTGTTGAAGAGTTGATACAAGCTGAATTTTATGTGGGAGATTCTATTTATGCCCAGTGTACTCGTAGGTGGGCGACGACGTTAAAAGTAGACGAATCGCTTGCTGAGTCTTTTAATGAAAGACTAACGCAGCTGAACTTGCTCGCCAGGGAAAATCCACACTCGAGACAAAGTAGCTCTTCTTCAACTAGTGAAGGAAGCAGCGGTGCTAGCTCTTCTGAAGAAACCACAAAAAGCAGAGTGCTTGCTATTATTAATCAACAAATTGAACGTTTAAGCAATGTCTCTTGGTATTTCAATAGCACACTTACCGAGATAAAAAAAGAGGCATTCGAACAGTTAAGAGACAAGTTACATTCATCTGATCTAGCAAGTGATAATGCAATATACAAAGTAATCGATGAGTGGTTAAAGGATACAACAACATATAAAGTCATCAACTCCATTCCCGAAACCAAACCCACCAGAGCACAGCTTATAGCCGAGCATCGTTTTGTTTTTTGGCCAGCCCATTGTCGCACAGAAACAGCTACAGAAGCAGCCGTTAGGGAAATGCTAGCTCTCTGCCGTGCCTCTGACAAACCAGATAGCAATGAATTTCGCAAGACGTATAATTGTTTTTAATATAATAGGGGTTTGCATTACTCCCAGAGACTTACCTCCATTTAATATGTTGGAACTAACATTTCAATTAAGACAGATATTTCAACCACCGACTTGGTTTACACTATTGAGAAAAAGTAATACTACTGAATATAGCACTATCCGTATCCGTCACGCTCGGTATGTTTAACCACGACCAATGTTGACCACCATCAGTACTATTAGCAATTCTGGGTCCGTGATAAGCAGGATCACGGCTTATGCCTGTAGCAATACACAATTTATTTTGACATTTCACTTCGTCTAGCTCCACATTTTGCATCTGGGGATCTAATGCTTGAGGTGTTCTGATAGTCCACGCATCTCCTTCACCATAGAGTATCCATGGATAAACTTGTGGAGCGCCCTGTATGGTATAAGAACCGACAGCACTACAATGCCTATTGCTGCAACTGACACTTTTAAGCGAAAGTGTATCTGTATTAAGAGCAGGGCGTGCTGCTATACCGTTCCAATGCCACATTGCACCGCCATCATGACTAATTAACAATAAAGGTAATGTTTGAGTTTGGCCAGATTGCTCCACGGTATACATACCTACAGCCGCACAACTGTCTTTATCACAACTCACATCCTGTATAACGGATGAATTAATCTTGACAGAAGGAAGATCAGCTACCTGTACGATTTTCCAATCATCAAACATTAATGGTTTGTTAATCAGTAAAAATTGTTTTACGGCATCTTCTGCTTGCGTTTGTTTAGTCGCACCAGCAACAACACACGCTTGCGAACCACAGCTTTGCGCATACAACTCAGAAACATTTCTATTTACTATAGGCGCTCTTTCCCAATGTTTTCCATGGTTTCGACTTTGCAATAACATTTCTTGAGTTTGCGTAGATGAATTCATATAACGCTGCACAGTTTCAATAGCAATACACAAATAATCACTGCATGAGGGGGTAGAGTAAAAATCAATAGAATCTGCTGCCTGTGCCGGAATAGTTAATGAATCTTCTACAAAAAGTTCAGGCTTATTTGTATCGCTAACTAAGATAAGTGGTAATTCAACTTTTTTATCTTTAAATATTTTTCTGCCAAGCGCGAAACATTGCTTACTATTACACGCAATTTTATCAACAGAGCCTGGTTGTATTTCCGCAGGGTTGAGTTGCACTTGCTGCCACGTTTTTCCATCCGAACTATAAAGCATAAAAGGCGTCTTGGGTATTTTTGTTGTCGTCTTATTTGTGCTTGCAATTTCACCGCCAGCTATACATGTAGTATCTGTACATGTGACTGTTCTAAACTCACCTTCTTTATTATCAATTGGCAGCTCAGCTATCATTTGCCAATCTGCATCGTTAAGACCTCGAATAAAAAGCAAAGGATAAGAAATATCTGTCAGTTTTGCCGCATCCACTATTTCATTACGCGCACCTGCAGCGACACAAAATGTTTTGCTGCATGCTGCATTATAGATATCATACCTTTCAGAGGATTTTAATCCTGCCAACGGAATGGTTGTCCAATCCTGTGGCGTATACGTATCATTTGTAATAAGGGGCGATACTGCCGGTTTGCCAAATTGCGTCAACATGCTGATAATTTGTAATCGATGGTCAGGTGCCACATCGCTATTACTAGCTTTCATAGTGATAGAATACAGACTGATAAGCGCTAAAATGATAACTTTGGTTATTTTCATCGGCATACTCCAAAAAGAGCCAAAATGATACATTCCCACAGCAAAAAAGGCAAGGAAGGCGGTATTTCCGGCTTTATATTGGACATTGGCGGTGACAATTCTATCTTTATATGCAATAATTCAGCATTCGACCCACTATCATAACTTGAATAAATGAGTACTTTTTTATACCAGCCCCAAAGGAGCTAGAAAAATGTATGAACAATTAATTCAAGCCATCAGGAATAGTGATAGCAACCTTATACGAGAATATAGACGCGTGCAGCCTAATCTCGATCCCAACTATTTGATCGAGACAGGGCTGCATAAAGGCCAACGTTTATTACACTTGGCTGTAAATACCATACTAAGTTCACGTAATCCGGCTTCTGCTTTAGCTATAGTGAACGAATTATTGGACTGGGGTGCAAGCACTCACCTCACGAATGCACAATTTCAATTACCTATTGAATTGATACCTTTGCAGCCTATTAGTGATATCAAGTTAAATGTTATCGAAGCATTACTAAGCAAAGCTACTTTTGTTAACACTAAGGAAATTCAGCGTTATTTACACTATATATTCCATAAGTTACCTATGGATGCTGATCCGAAAACCCATACTATTTTTTTAGATCATATTGCTAGCTATTTAACAGCAATAAATATTACAACATTACGTAGCTCTGTTGACGCAGCAGCAATGGACAAATATATTTCCCATTTGCGTGAATTAAAAGGAAAAAATAAAGAAAAGATAGAATTAACCGGTTGGGTATGTGATCAATTTTTACCGTTACGAATACGAGCTATTTTAGAAGTTATTATTCAGCAGGAAAAGTTGTTACTAACGATATCTGAGCCATCTGCGCTGCTACAAGAGCAAGAATTCTGCAATAAGCTTAAGCAAGAGTTGTTGGTAGAATTGCAAACACTATATACGTATAAAATAAACCGCATTTTAGCTAATTATAGTCAGATATCAACTGCAACAGTTCTTCACCAAAGAATACGACATTTAAATGATACTTTCTCTATACGATTAGCCCAACATATTATTAGCCTAAATAATGAAGAATTTTGCTTGGCGGTAATATGGAGTGAGCACGCCATTTATGTAGGTTTTTCTAATACGTTTTTATCTATATCTTCTACTTCCTCATCTTCGGCGTCCTCAGGATTGAATGTTCATATAGATAACGTAGGGTTTGGTTACAATGGTAGACTAAGTCGTACACGACGTCTCCCAGTTTTTCATGCTAGTCATGAGGAAAATGGCATTCAACTGGTAGCTCCTTGTTATTTACAATGCACAGGCCTCGATCAAGCAACTCAACGCCAAACGCTTACTGCATATATTAAGCAATTACTCGATATCACTTGCCAGCATATATTTTTGCAAGATCCTAATGTAGATATTATGGCTGCCAGCTATAATATTATTTATGAGCCCAATGGTTTTGTTCATATAACAAAAGCGGACGGCTTTTTCCCTGAACAAAAAGTGGGTAACTGCGTTGTAGCTAGTCACCAAGTGGGTGTACAATTACGATTAACCACTCCTTATTTCAACCAATTCCTTGAAAAAGAATTACAAGTATTGGCCACATTGATTCATAGACAACCTACTCTAGATTTGGCAGAGATCGTCCAGCGCATATCTGCCAGAGATAACCTGGTTGAAATGTTGACTCAACACACCCAACAACAGCTTGATGCATCAAATCAAACACAATTAAAATCTATTGCACCTAATGAAATAAAATTTTCATTTTATGAAGAACTTGCACATTTATCTCGTGATTATACAGCAGAAGATATCCGTTGTTTATTACAAACACGATTTGAACATACAGAAAAGGTACATTATAATGACCCCATAACATATAACAAACTAAATACGACCTTCTCGGCTTTATCATTTTTTACTAATTCTCCAGAGCAACCAGAATGGATATTTATTCCTATCGCAGAAAACCTCACGTACGCAGCTTGGGAGTTAATAGCTATTTGCCCGCCCACCTCCCCATCGTCACAATTAACCATCAGATATTTTACTTATCGAGCTTCTCAACAAATTCCATATGAATTGCAAGAAATATTACAACATTACTCTCTCAACCCTGCAGATGTTGTTGTTACATTAGATGAACACCTTGACACTGATGATTGTAGCCCGTGGATTATTGAGGTTGCTGCAGAACTTGTAGCTAATAAGACTGTTACTACCACATTAGATCCAGCTAGTGTGCGGCAACGGCATGCAGTAGTACTAGCGCAAACCGCAGCATCTTCACAAAAAGAGACAAACCATCGTCTCCAAACCACACGGCAGCTCACTATACAAGAAATCTTATTACAAGTTGAGCAAACACGAGCATTGGTAATAAGTGCACCTATGGGATATGGTAAAAGTCGATTTTGTCAGTATTTAATAGAGTTATGGACTAAAAATAATAACTCGAATATTGCACTATCTTTTAAGAAGATATTTATGATTAAGCTACGTGATGTCCAGGCATTATTAACAACTCAAGCTACATGGGATGAAAACACGGTTATTAATTTATTGCTATCTATGGTTGCGCAAACATTAAAATTGCCACTTTCGACTACTGGCAATCTCGCTAGCTGGATAGACGAAGCTTTTCGTAATGTATTACGAAGTGAAAAGATTTTATGGTTGTTTGATGGTTATGATGAATTATTACCACAGCAACAAAATGTCATGCGTGAGTTATTAACTACTTTACAGACTGCCACGTATGTGAATCATCACTGCCTTCTAACTTCGCGTCCGCAACAAGCTTTAGACTTTACCCAGCAAGTCACTCTGCTCAATATAAAATCATTAACGACTGAAGAAATCAATGAATATGTTACACTGTTTTTTGCCGATAATAGGCAACTAGCCGAATCATTACAACATTTCTTACTCACTCGTTCTACCTGGCAACAATTACTAGCCACGCCTTTCAATTTACAATTATTATGTAATATATGGATAAAATCACAATATGAACCCGTATTATTAAACACAGTGAGTGAGTTGTATATTCAGGCATTTTATTTGATTGTGCGCCATGCATTTGAAAAGAAATATGGCACTCAACTAAACTTAGAGTTTACTGCTATTTTAGGGCAATATAAAAAAGCCATTGCTGAAATGGAAAAAATAGCCTATGCATTAATGCAAAATGGTCGACTAACCGAATCAGAAAAAAACTACTATGCTGCTTTAGCTCCTGAGATTATTCAGCAGATTAACGATATTGGCTTATTTCATATTAGCGGTCGTATGGTAGTGTATAACTATCAAATTTTTTGTGAATTTTTATGTGCACAGCACGTGGCAAAAAACATACATAAGTCCGCTGAGATACAAGATTTTGTTAGGAATAAAAAATATGAACCACGCTTGAATAAAGTATTCCATTTCACCGCAGGGATTCTACACCATAATAAAAAATCTTTGCTTAATTTGTTTTGGCAACTATTAGCGTGTAAGCCATGGGATTTAACTGGCAAGCTCCACTTGCCTTTGATTATTAGTTGTTTAGAACAATGCCAAGAAAGCTATGGTTTAGATACTAGCAATGCAATGACTAACATCGTTGGAACTTGTTTTCAAACCATGATAAATCGATACAACAACGAAAAGGACATTCCGTATTTGAGTCATCAGAGTATCGGTCATATTTTGGAAAACACCTTTGCCAGCACCTCTTATTTATTGACACATAGTTTAAAACCATTGTTGTTACAAGCTCTCCAGCAATCTCTGTTTAAATGGGATTTATTGAAGGCAGTAAATATGACGCTGTTAAATGATGTTATATTAAATAGTTTGATTGGTATTATCGATCATGCTAGCCAAAATTTACTTATTGAAGCCAATCGTGCGCAAATGCTAGCTGCATTTAAAGCTATATATAATGCAACTCTCTCGCCTACTCATAAAGAAGCAGTTTTAAAGCGAATTTCTATATGGCATCAATGCTTTTTACAGCAAGATCAATTAATATATGCAATTGTTTTAGTAAAAATAGCTGCCAAATATGCAGCTACGTCACCTGTAGCTTGGGAATATTTATTCCGAGCAACACATATTACTGGGCCTGTTTCCGCTTGGAATGCAATTGCTTTAATTGAGCTAAGTAAATTGCAATTAACTGATGCTCATCATATTCTACTGCAGAATAATCATTTTATTGCTTTATTAAATAAATCGGAAACTAGTTATGAAATAGTAGATTTTGAATTGTCCAAACAAGTTGGCAATGAGTTTATGACATTACCAGATTATCTAGGCACTTTAGGTTTAAACATTTTATCTTATATAAAGAATCTACCTAATCCTGGTGCTAAAGAAAACGAGTTGGTTGAGCTATTAATAAAAAAAGTGCCCCTAGAAGATCCTGAAAATTTAATGTTAAAAGTACAACATCCTATAAATCGAGAAAAAATTAAAATGAAGTTATTATATTCATTATGTCTCGCTTCACAGCGAGAATCTAGGCATTCTGCCTTATGTAGTTTAAAGGATGGTGGCTATGTCCACGCAGAAGACATGACAGTTATGGACGGTGTTATTCGAACAGCACTGTATGATCCTGCTTATAAATATGTTCAACCTTATGCTCACCGTATTTTATTAAATGTTGTTACCGATGCCGTGCTAATTCGGTTGCTTGACGAAATTAGTCGTCCTGATTGTAATCAAGATGAGAAAAGCACAAAAATGAAAATATTCTCTGATCTTTTAACAAAAGTGTTTTTTACGCAGCGTCTTCCCTTAAAAATCTTATCCACTTTTGTTGAAAATAATCTTTCTGCACAACCTGTAGTGTTACAAAGATTAGAAACCTTACGGTACGCCGTTAAAAATCAGGAATACATTGATATTATTTTTGAGGCTTATAAGCAATATCGCGCTAATTTTGCCGCCATTCAGAACCCCATAACTGCCGCCACGAAATTTCGGAGATATACTGGTTTTTCTTCTCCTTATAATGCGCCTGTCATACCTGATATTCATGCGACTTTAAAGCAAGCCTTGCTTTATCCCGTCCAACATCCTAGAACTTATCCATGGCCACTTTCCCAGTTACGTTTACTATCTAGCGATGAGTTAAATAATTTGCCTGATGAGTTTTTAAATGCTGTAGATAAAATAAATTTATTACAGATTTATTTAGAAAAAAATCATCCTATATTTCTGTCATATCTGCATGCCTATTTAGGATCTAATGATAGACAACTTATACTTGATGATAAGATATTTCATATAGGTGATGTGAAAATTACACTAGAACCCAGCTATGCGCCTGCATTATTAACATTGC
>CAZULF010000017.1:0-27764 GCA_964621215.1 uncultured Legionellales bacterium
ATCTAACGATTGATAATCATGCAGCGTATGTAGCCGAAATGGTACGCAATGCCATGGTAAGTCAAATGGGTGCAGAAAAAGCCTATACCGAAGGCTATAAAGTGTATACTACGCTAGATAGCACATTACAGAATGATGCTAATACTGCCTTGCAAACAGGCTTGTTAGAGTATGATCAACGACACGGTTATCGCGGTGCGATTAAAAATCTAGGCGCTGTTCCAGATGACTTATCGCAGTGGCAAAAAGCATTAGCTACGTTCCCCTCCATTGCTCAATATCCTGCGGCAGTAGTGACTGAAATAGATGGCCAAACGGCAACAGTCATGCAAAAAGATGGCACGAAAATCTCAATACCCTGGAGCGGATTATCATGGGCGCGTAAACAACTAACACAGAAATATTTGGGTGTGAAACCTCTGGATGCCAGTGATGTTGTGCATGTTGGCGATGTGGTGCGCATACATCGAATGCCAGACGCGACCTGGATGTTAGTAGAAATTCCTCAAGCAGAGGGAGCATTAGTCGCATTGAATCCTAATAACGGTGCTATCCTAGCGTTAACGGGTGGCTTTGATTATGACGTCAGCAAGTATAATCGTGCAACGCAAGCAAAACGACAACCGGGGTCTAGTTTCAAACCCTTTATTTATGCAGCGGCATTAGCCAAGGGCTATACGTTAGCCACCGTCATTAATGATGCACCGATCATGATTACTATGCCCGATGGTTCTGTATGGCGACCACAAAATGATACGAATCGTTTTTATGGTCCCACTCGCCTACGCGTTGCTTTAATTAAATCACGTAATCTTGTTTCAATTCGATTATTACAAATGATCGGGATGTCTTATACCCTTAAATATCTGCAAAACTTTGGGTTTTCACCTAAAGCATTGCCGCATGCGCCTTCATTGGTATTAGGAACTGCGAGTCTCACACCCTTGGAAATGGCATCTGCTTATGCTGTGTTCGCTAACGGTGGTTATCGGGTTATGCCATATTTTATTGATCACATTGTGAATGCTAATGGCGAAGTGACTTATCAGGCAGAACCTAAAATTGCTTGCGAAAGTTGTTTGCTCGAAGATTATGATAGTCAATGGAATAATCCAGATTTAGGTGTTTCACAACGCCCGGGTCAAGATACGGATAATATCGCTCCCGCTACGTTGAATCCACAAATTGCTTATATGATGACTTCTGCCATGAAAGATGTTGTGCAAGTGGGAACTGCCGCACGCGCTCGTAGCATAAAACGTGCGGATTTAGCCGGTAAAACCGGAACTACCAATGAAACCAAAGATGCATGGTTTGCAGGGTTTAATAGTGATGTGGTTGCAGTAGCATGGGTTGGGTTTGATCAGCCACGTTCGCTGTATGAGCATGGTGCACAAGCAGCGTTGCCTATATGGATTGATTTCATCCAAGCCGCATTGGCGGGCAAACCAGAACATACTATGCCTGAACCGCCAGGTTTAGTTTCAGTCCGTATTGATCCAACAACGGGCTATCCCGTTGGCCCAGGGCAGAAAAATTCCATTTTTGAACTATTCCGTGAAAGTGATTTAGCTAAGTTAGCACCGACTTCTACCAATAATGGTTGGGTAAATCCAGATGGTCCAACCAGTGACGAAGGATATACTTATACTAACGAAGCAACACCACGGGGAAATAATCCATCTACAGAACCCGATCAGGATGAGATAGTATTCTAAACTACCCCTTTCTTTGCCAAGGATACAATACTGCCATCACCTACAACAAAATGATCTATCAATCGAACACCAACATGTGAAAGCGCTTTTTTTAATTGCTGTGTTAAAGCGATATCGGAAGCGCTAGGTTCAGCCACGCCAGAGGGATGATTATGTGCTAAAATAACGGCAGCGGCATTACGTTTTAGTGCTAACTTAATCACTTCGCGTGGGTAGACAACCGATTGATCCAGCGTGCCTTGAAATAAAATATCAAATGTAATTAAACGCAATTTAATATCTAACGTTAAGCATGCAAACACTTCATGCGAAAGATCCTGTAATCGCGATTGTAAAAATGCATGTACTAGTTCGGGGTTATTCAATAAATTTTGACGTTGCAATTTTTCATTAAGACAGCGACGACTAATTTCCAATGCAGCTTGTAGACGAGCATAATTGGCTTTGCCGATTCCGGGAAGATTCAGCATGTCGGGCATGGTGGTATTGAGCAGTGCTCGTAATCCACCGGCCGAGAGTAATAATTGCCGTGCAATATCTACCGCACTTTTCCCTCGCGTCCCACTCCCCAGTAGAATAGCGAGTAATTCGGCATCAGAAAGTATATCCGTGCCCAATGTCAGTAATTTCTCACGAGGGCGCTCAGCTTGAGGCCAATCGGTAATTGCCATGGTATAATCCTGCTATAGTTGAAGTAAAGGAACTGTAAGCAAAATTATGCATTTAGTCAATAAAAAAATATTACTTGGAGTGACTGGCGGCATTGCAGCCTACAAAAGTGCTGATTTAGTTCGGCGTTTACGCGAAGCGGGCGCGATTGTGCGGGTGGTTATGACTGCCGGAGCGAAGGCCTTTGTCACACCGTTAACTTTTCAGGCCGTGTCAGGATTACCTGTGCATGAGGATTTATTAGATCCTCATGCTGAAGCAGCTATGGGTCATATTGAATTAGCTAAATGGGCCGATATCGTGTTGATAGCGCCGGCAAGTGCTAATTTTATTGGTCGGTTAGCTCATGGTTTGGCAGATGATTTATTGTCAACGTTGTGTTTAGCGACGGCTGCACCCATTATTATTGCACCGGCTATGAATCAACAAATGTGGCATGCGTTAGCGACACAAGAAAATATACAGACGCTACTGACTCGGGGTGTAGCTCTTTTAGGCCCTGCAACGGGAGAACAGGCATGTGGTGATGTCGGCCTTGGTCGCATGCTCGAACCAACAGATATCGTTACATCCTTGGCACAGATAGCTGAACAAACTAATCGATTACATAATTTAAAATTGATTATTACCGCAGGACCCACACAAGAAGCGATAGATCCAGTGCGTTATATCACCAACCATAGCTCAGGCAAAATGGGTTATGCTTTAGCGCGCGCTGCTGCGCAAGCCGGCGCACAAGTAACGTTAATTAGCGGTCCGGTTAATCAATTACCGCCACATAATGTGCGATTAGTGTCAGTGACGACAGCGGAAGAAATGTTAGCCGCGGTCATGCAGGAGTTACCTCACTGTGATATTTTTATTGCCGCAGCGGCAGTAGTGGATTATCGAGTTGAACAACCAGCAACACAGAAGTTAAAAAAATCATCCGAGATATTGTCGTTGAATTTAACCAAAACTCCCGATATATTAGCCACGGTAAGTGCATTGCCGAATAAACCTTTTTGTGTTGGGTTTGCTGCCGAGACAGAAGATTTGCGAAAGCATGCATTGACAAAATTACGCAACAAAAAGTTAGATATGATTGCCGCTAATCTGGTGGGTGGACCAAGGCAAGGATTTCATGCAGATAAAAATGCATTAACCGTGTTGTGGAATGGGGGTGAGCAAGATATCCCCTTGGCAGATAAAAACAGTGTTGCGCAGCAGCTTTTAGAAATTATTTTGCAGCGAAAAGGACTATCCCATGAAACAAAAAATTGAAGTGAAAATACTAGATTCAAGATTAGGTAATGAATTTCCCTTACCCACTTATGCCACCAGCGGATCGGCTGGAATTGATTTGCGTGCCTGTGTAATGGAACCTTTACAACTATTACCAGGTCAAACAGAGTTGGTACCTACGGGTATGGCAATTCACATTGCCGATCCAGGTTTAGCTGCTGTCATTTTGCCGCGTTCAGGTTTGGGGCATAAACACGGCATTGTATTAGGCAACTTAGTGGGATTGATTGATTCTGATTATCAAGGTCCCTTAATGGTATCCTGCTGGAATCGAGGCAATGATGTATTTACCATTAACCCAGGTGAAAGATTAGCGCAACTAGTCGTTATCCCCGTTCTGCAAGTCGATTTTGCTGTTGTGCAAGAGTTCGATAAAAGTGAACGAGGAGAGGGGGGATTTGGTAGTTCTGGTCGCGCCTAGAGCGGGTCTACAATTCTACATTGTAAACCGCCCCTAAATTGGGAGATGTGGTGGTGCGAGTCGTTATTTTCGCCAATGGGGACTTTGTCCCCAACCTCTATTCAAGCCAAGCTTTACGTTTGGCTGAGCTAATCATCGCCGCAGATAATGGCGCTCAATATTGTTTTGATCATGGTATTTTACCCGATGTATTAATTGGCGATCTGGATTCACTCACGCCCAGTTTATTACAAGAATTAGAAGCGGCAGATACTCACATTATTAAACATCCTATCGATAAAGATGCCACTGATTTAGAGTTAGCCTTAGATCATGCTCTCCATCATCATGCCAGCCATATTACTATTTTGGGTGGTTTGGGTGGACGCTGGGATATGAGTTTAGCTAATATACTTTTACTAGCCCACGAGAAATATCAACAACTGGCTATTTGTATTGTGGATCATGATCATCTTATGTATGTCATTAACGCGCAAAATCCACTTAAACTGCAAGGTAGAGAAGGCGAGACGGTGTCATTGTTACCTCTAACCGATAAAGTGACGGGAGTTACAACGATGAACCTGCGGTATCCTTTACAAAATGACATACTTTACGCCGCCAGCACGCGCGGCATCAGCAATCAAATGTTGGATTCAGAAGTGAGAATAAGTCTGAATGACGGCGTGTTATTGTGTGTACATACCATATCGTAGAATGATCACGTAATCTTAGCGATCACTTCTGGGATACCAGCTTGTGCCGTACCAACGGTTTTCAACACCGGCCAATTTATTTTAGGCGAGGGATTTATCCCTTCCACCGCGCTTTTAATGGCCTTATTCCAATACACAGCATGGTTTCGTCCCATAGCCGTGCGCGTTTCATGTAACGGTTGATGGGCTTCGAAATACAAGTTGTTACCAGACCAGCCGGCTTTAAACGGCATGTTAATAATAGAAACATGGGTGTGATTGGGTACTTTCGGAAATAACCCTTCTATATCCTCAGGAAACATATGTAAGCAGCCCGAGCTGGCACGTCGTCCGATGGTGGGGGGCTCATTGGTACCATGAATCAAGTATGACCAGTTATTTAAACGCAAAGCATAATCGCCCAACGGATTATCAGGGCCGGCCGCCATGACTTTAGGTACCAGTATTCCACGTTTAGCTAAGTCTCTTTGCACCTGTTTAGGCACATGCCACACAGGGTGATCCATCTTCTCAATGATTTCAAATTCGCCTTCGGGTGTGACGTTACCGAACATGCCAATACCGACCGGAAAAGTTTCTACCGTATTGCTGTTTTGGGGATAATAAAATAATCGTAATTCAGCTAGATTAATGACGATACCTTGGCGCGGTCCGGGAGGTAATATGTATTGAGCGGGGATCGTGATTTTTTCAAACGGTAGTACCCGTGTTGGATTAACCGTTGGATTAGCTTCAATAATTTCATAATGTCCAACGTCATATTGGCGCGCAATATCGTCTAGCGTTTGGCCGGGTAGGGCATAAGTGGTTTTGACTTGTCCAATCACGTCATTACCAGGCAAAGGTAATTTATACACAGCTGCATGACTGATTGTAGTAATAGCCATACTCAATGAAAATAAGGTCCAAACTAATAGTTTTTGTGTCATGATTTTCTATCCCATTCTGTATATCACCGATTTTATGCTGAATGGTAACGCATGTAAACGTTTTTGGTAGCTTTTCTGCATTGGAAAAAGTTATCATTAGGCGAGATGCCAGCCTGCGCTGGCATGACAAGTGAGAGAGATAGGAACATTGAATATGAAAGTGATCAGCCTCAATACCAATGGTATTCGTTCGGCAATAAAAAAAGGGCTAATTCCCTGGTTAGAATCCGTAAAAGCCGATGTAATTTGCATACAAGAAACTAAAATGCAAGCAACCGATGATACCGCTATGATGGATATATTACCGGGATATTATGCGTATTATCATGATGCAGAAAAAAAAGGTTATAGTGGCGTTGCGCTGCTTAGCAAAATAAAACCGGATAAAGTGCATTATGGCATGGGTTGGGCTACTGCGGATAGTGAAGGACGTTATCTACAAGCGGATTATGGTAGTTTGAGTGTTGTGTCGGTTTATATGCCATCCGGTTCCAGCGGTCCTGAAAGACAGGCGATTAAATTTAAGTTTCTCGATCATTTTTTTCCGTTTTTAAAAGCTAAAGCTCATGATAAACGTGATTATATTATTTGTGGTGATTGGAATATCGCACATAAAAATATCGATTTAAAAAACTGGCGTTCTAATCAAAAAAATTCGGGCTTTTTACCTGAAGAACGAGCATGGTTGGATCGAGTGTTTGATGAGTTACATTATGTTGATGCATTTAGAGTATTAAATCAGGAGCCCGATCAATATACCTGGTGGTCTAACCGCGGACAGGCTTATGCGAAGAATGTTGGATGGCGGATTGATTATCAGGTGATCAGCCCGAGCTTACGCTCGAAACTTATTTCAACATCCATTTACAATGACAAACGTTTTTCTGATCATGCGCCATTAATTATGAATTACGATTTGGAGTTTGCTCCATCATCGAAATAATTTCACGTTTAAAAATAGTCATGGATAAATTCACCATCGACAGTTGTTCTTCTTGTTGCGTGCTGGCGGAGATAATATCATTATAAATTTTGCAGGCAGTATCAGCGATTTTTTCTAACGTAATAGATTGGCCTGTTTCCTGCAGAATGGCTTGTATACCTAGGACTATTTTGCAAAATAATAAAGTATTTACTTCGCAAATATAGGAGTTATGAGATTCCGCAATTTGGTATTGCTGGGAGGTAGTATCTTCCGCGCTAGACAAACCAATTTTAGGTGCAGCCATGGAGTGACTTTGTGGTAACCCCATGCCAGTGAGCAACCAGGCGACGCTGACATGCAACAGATCAGCATATTGCTGTGCTATTTTCGGTTTAAGATTGCGCCGACCTGTTTCATGCAATGAATAGGTTGAATGCGGCACGTTATATTTATCGCAAAATGCCCTGGCTGTTTTATAACCAGCAGCAATACGCGCCATGCGTAGGCGTTTGCCTGTACTATCAAATAAAGACATTTAAAATATAGTTCCAAAGTGACTCAAAAGGGCTGAGATAGGGGATTATATCATATTTAAAAGTTGTTACTATATGTAGATAATTGACGTTAGAAATCGCGGGACGACGAGAAAAGGAAGTTAATTTACGCAAAAAGAAAATATATTGAAAAGCATTTGCTTTAAGCAAAACTTAATGCTATTATTCACTTTATAACAAAGATGCACTCAATTAGGGCTGAGATGCATTCATAAGGTTAGATCTTTTTTGGCGATGCTTAGCATAGGTGAAACGCTGTCTTACTCCCTAGGACGTAGTGACATCTTTTGCTGAAGTATCGCCTTTTTTTGTTGCTTATAAACCCAGCGTTAATCGCTGCAAAGCGACCAGTTCGCTAATACCATCCTTTGCCAAAGCTAACATATCATGCAAATGCTCATGCGAGAAAGCGCCATCTTCGGCAGTGCCTTGTATTTCGATTAGGCCGCCTTCTTCATTCATTACCACATTCATATCGGTTTCTGCATTAGAATCTTCGGCATAATCTAAATCAAGTACGGGCACGCCCTTGTAAATACCCACAGAAACAGCTGCAATCAAACGTTTAAATGGTTGGCCTTTCACGGTGCCTTTGCGTTTCAAATGATTAACTGCATCATATAAGGCTACACATGCGCCGGTAATTGAGGCTGTGCGAGTGCCTCCATCCGCCTGAATTACATCACAATCGATAATAATGGTGTTTTCCCCCAAGGCTTTCATATCTAGCGCAGAACGTAAGCTGCGACCAATTAAACGCTGGATTTCAAGCGTTCTTCCGCCTTGTTTGCCTCGAGCCGCCTCTCGATCCATGCGATCATGGGTAGCGCGAGGGAGCATACCATATTCAGCAGTAACCCAACCTTCCCCCGTACCTTTTAGAAAACGTGGCACACCCTCAGCCACGCTGGCTGTGCATAACACCTTGGTATCACCATAAACGACTAAAACCGATCCTTCCGCATGTTTAGTGTAATGACGAATTAGCTGCGTTTCTCTTAGTTCATGATTGGCTCGACCACTTGGACGCATGATGGGTTCTCCAGATAGTAATTATGCCTGAAAGTAATTATGTAAGGCATGAAGTGCCCACATCTTACCAGGTAATTGCGCTATAAAATAGATAAATGGATGAATTTTACCTAATTAATAGGTATACTTTGCTGAATAGTATAAGAGGAAGGTAGCGCTACATGATTCACAGTATGACAGGATTTACACGACGGGAATGGCATCACGAGACGGGTAGTTATAGTTGGGAAATTCGCTCGGTAAATCATCGTTTTCTTGAGCTCAGCTTTCGTTTACCAGAATCATTACGTGATTTAGAGCCAGAATTACGAGAAAAAGCCCGTAATTTATTATCTCGCGGTAAAGTCGAAATTAATTTAAATTATCAACCAGCAGAATCTGCGCATCCAGAAGTGATAGTTCATCAAGGATTATTAAAAAAATTAATCGCGGTGCAAGCCGAAGTTGCTGGTTTACTGCCGCATTCATCGTCGGTGGATCCGTTACAATTAATGCGATGGCCGGGTGTTTTGGTCATTGGGCACATTGATACGGAACATCTAAAAGGTTTTATTTCTGAAACATTTACGCAAGCGTTAGATAGCTTAATTCATGATCGTGAACGTGAAGGTAACAGTTTAACAGAAACCATTTCTAAACGTTTAGACAGCATGCGTGGATATGTTAAAACCTTACAAGATAATTTACCTAAATTGGTAGAACAACAACGTGTGAAATTGCAATCGCGCTTGCAATCATTAGCAATAGAAATTGATGCTGCGCGGTTAGAGCAAGAAGTGGTATTAGCAGCCCAACGTTGCGATATTGCAGAAGAAATTGATCGTTTGATTACGCATATTAAACAAATGGCGTCCATTGTTAAGCAAGGTGGCGCGGTTGGACGAAGGTTAGATTTTTTGTTGCAAGAAATGCATCGTGAAGCTAATACGTTAGGCGCCAAATCCACTGATATGCAAACGACGCAATCATCAGTTGAATTGAAAGTGTTAATTGAACAAATTCGTGAACAAGTGCAAAACATCGAGTAAACAACATGCAGGAAGCCAAAGGTACACTTTACATTATTTCAGCACCCTCAGGTTGTGGTAAAACCAGTATGGTCGATGCGTTGGTTGCATCGACGCCCGGGATTGTTGTCTCTGTTTCTCATACCACACGCCCGATACGGCCTGCTGAACAAAATGGCATAAATTATTTTTTTATTGATGACGATGAATTTCAATCGATGGTGAATCAACACCTGTTTTTAGAGCATGCCAATGTATTTGGCAATTGGTATGGTACCTCAAAAGCTTGGGTTGAAAATGAATTAGTGAGTGGGCGAGATGTGATTCTGGAAATCGATTGGCAAGGTGCGCGCCAGGTCAAATGGATGTTACCGGAAAGTATCGGTATTTTTATCCTGCCGCCTAGTTTAGAAGCCTTGCAATCGCGCTTACAAAGTCGAGGCCAAGATACGGCGGAAGTGATTGCCACCCGGATGGCGCAGGCTGCGATAGAGATTTCGCACTACCAGGAATACGAATACATCATCATCAACGACGACTTTGAACGCAGCGTCCGCGATTTACAATCAGTGGTCATCGCAGAACGTCTAAAACTGCGAAACCAGCTAATCCGTCAGCACAAACTACTCGATGGTTTAATGTAGCCTGGATGGAGCGCAGCGGAATCCAGGTTTTATTCATATAATCGATAAGTGTATTTTCTTAAGCAAAAATCTCAGTGTCTCCTGCGTTTCGCTGTGCGGGGGGCAGGCTACATTTTTTGCATTGAGGGATAATATAATGTGGGAAATATTCGTTAATAAATTACGTTTACACACAAAAAAACAGTCATTCTCTTTAGAGCGTCCTATTGCGGGTAAAAATTGGAATATAAGCGACTCCTATATCAATCTGGCATTATTGTTATCACAAAAAAAGTATGCGGAAGAAAATGAAAACTACAAAGAGCAAAACAAAGCTTTAGTTGAAAATACCATTGATTGGCATGATTTGCATGTTAATCAAGCGGAGAAAGTATATGAAAGTAAACAAGCCTTGAACTACAAAGATTTATTTAAACCGATGACAGGGGATAAAGATCAGATTTCTCCAAGTAAAGTTTGGTTGGTAGGAGCTGCAGGAAGTGGAAAAACTACCTTAAGTCAGTGCATAGCTAATGATTGGAGTGGACAACATAATGTTCAAGTCGAAGAAACAAAGAACGAAGGAAATACAAAGCAACGATTCTTAGGCAATATTTCTGCTCAAATAGATTTAGTCATATGGATTAAGTTACGGGAACTTGCTGCAGATTTGGAGATATATGCGGATGCAGATAAAGATAATTCTGATATTAAAAGTAAAGCCACTAAAGCTACATTAGCAGATAAACATTTTTGCTTGTCTTTTTTGCGTATATTACAAAAACAAGGAGTTGATATCGAAGAACTTGATCTCTCAGTGGAAGAAATAAATCAAATACTAAAAGATAATTCGACAAATACACTATTTTTATTAGATGGTTATGATGAGATAGCCAGTTTTTCGTCAGCTCATGCAGTACATAGTATTTTTCACTTTCTTTTGCGTCAACCCAATGTGTTGGTGACATCTAGACCTTATTACGATATTCCTGCCGTGGCGGGCGTGAATCGAGAAGCTTTTCGGCGAGTAGAGTTGTTAGGGTTTAGCCTTGCAGATATGAAGCAGTATATTAGCAAACATTTTGAGGATAGTATAAAAAGCTCCAGTTATAATTCTTTAAAACAACTGATTGAAGAAAATCTCACCGTACGAGGTATAGGTCACATTCCAGTAAATTTGGAAATTTTGTGTACGGCGTTAGGGGCGGGGACTATAAAAGCCGATGAATTAGTAGATGTGAATATAACAAATTTATATAGCCGAATGGTGAGTTATTTAATTCGACGCGCGCTACATTCAGACAAAGTACAACAGCTATCGACGTACGGATATCAGATATTTGACGGGAGGGAGTTATCAAGCAATAAGACGATATTTGGCACGGCAGCGGAATTAGGTTGGTTTTGGGGGTTGGGCAACTTAGCGCTGCAAGGGCTGATACAAAAACAAGTCAGTTTTCCGTCAGAAACAGTGAGCCAGCAATTATGTATTTATAGAACAGAGCATCAAACAGAGACGGTATTTTTAAATGATGTAATAGCATTAGGTTTTATTCGTGGGTTAATACGTAGTCAAGACAATAAATGTTATGAAGGGCAAGGAGAATTTTTACATTTAACATTACAAGAATATTTTGCTGCATGGTTTATCGCCGAAAATTGGAAGCGGTCGCCAGATGGCAAATTATTCAAGAGTGCAATACCAGAAACAACAGCACGACAACTATTACAAACATACAAATACAATCCACGATTTACCTTGGTGTGGCCATTTGTGGTGGGGTTATTAGGACAAAGTAATGTTTATCATGTTGAAAATTTCGCAGCAGAATTTGAACGGTTACCGTTAGATTTATTGAGTTCTCGGCATTACTCTTCGGTATTAAGATGTTTAGAAGAATTACCAAACGTTAAACAAACACCACAACATTGGCAAGCCTTGGTGGGAAATTTACAAGAAATAATCCAACAGTGGGAACCAAATAATTACTTTCAGCAAACCAGTCCTCAAAATTTGGTGGTGATTGCATTGCGTAATAGTCCGCGTTGGAGTTGGTATTATGTGGTGACACCGCTCATAAATAATAGTTTATTCGCAAGCGAATTAGTAGAAGAAAAACAACAAGAGCTAATCCGAACTAGAATTTTAGCTATTTTTCAGCAAATTAATTTTGTTAAGCCAACTCCAGAGTTTTTATCAAAGATAGTCACATGTTTGCAAGATGATCGTGTAAGTATAAGACAAAATGCTATACAGGTAGTATATAAATTGGGGCACGCTGTAACCACGCCAGAAATTTTATCGATACTAACGGCATGTGAGCAAGATAAAGATGATAGCATTCGTCAATATGCTACAAAAGCGCTAAAGAAATTAGTTCCTCCAGTAATCAATTTTGTACCTTTATCAAGTTCAAGTTTGTGTTCACGAGATAGTAAGAAGACAATTCTTCCAAGCCCGAAGGAAGCAGGGAATACATTGAACCCTGTTTTACCCATTTCGGAGAGATTATCGATTTTAGCAACTCGTTTACGAGATAAAAACGTAGAAATTCGACGAAGTGTTATAGTGGATGTAGAAAAATTAGGTGCTGCTGCAGCTACTACAGAGATTTTGTCTGCGTTAGCTACCTGTTTACGGGATGATGATCAAGAAGTTCACTTGGGCGCTGCAGAGTTAGTATGTAAATTATATTCTACAGCCACATCAGAGTTGTTTTCAGCACTAATTGCGTGCTTACGAAAGGATAATCTCAGTATTCGTCAAAGTGCTGTGAGCGTTATCGGTAGATTAGGTTCCGTTGTGATGACACCGAGAATGGTATTAGTACTTACAACGTATCTGCAAGAAAAGAATGTAGGAATCTCCTTGAATATCGCGGAGGTGGTGGGCAGATTAGGCCCAATTGCAGCTACTCCAGCTTTCTTATCGTGGTTGGCCATGGATTTGGGGAGTGATAACCCAGATATTCGTTGGTGTGCAGCGTATGCAGTGGGTAGGTTTGGCTCTGTTGCTGCTACTCCAGCAATGTTATCAGCATTAACTACGTATTTGCGAGGAGAAAATACAGATATACGTTGGAATGTGATGTATGCCGTCGGTAGATTGGGTTCGGCTGCGGCCACGCCAGAGATTTTGTCAGCGCTAATAGAGTGTTTGAGAGATAGTAACCCAGATATACGTTGGAGTGTTGTATATGTTGTCGGTAGACTGGGTTCGGCTGTGCTTACAGCAGAGTTTTTGTCGAGCTTAGTAGCGTGTTTGGAAGAACGAATTGCACCTGTTAGCTGTAGTGCGGCATATGTTGTAGATAGACTGGGTCTTGTTGCGGCCACGCCAGAAATTTTATCGGCATTAGCTGCGTGTTTACGAGAGAGTGACCTCAATATTCGTTTGAGTGCTATAAAGACCTTGAGTAGACTGGGTTCCGCTGTGGCTACACCAGAGATTTATTTAGCTTTAGCGACATGTTTGCAAGATGACAACGAGACTATTTACTTGAATACAGTCAATATCTTGGGTAACTGGGGGCCCACCGCGATTAGGTCAGAGATACTGCTGGCGTTAGCAGTATGTTTGCGAAAAAATAATAGAAATATCTGCGTGGATGCCGCCAATGTTGTGAGTAGATTGGGTTCTGTTGCGGCAACTACAGAGATTTTGTCGGCGTTGTCAGGATGTTTGCAGCATGATGATGTGAATATTCGTTGGAATGCGATGTATGCTGTGGATAGATTGGGTTCTGCTGCAGCTACCCCAGAAATATTATTAGCGCTATCCACCAACTTACGAGATAAGAATGCAAGTATTCGTCGGATTGCTATGGCGGTAGTGGATGGTTTTGGTTCTGCTGCAGCTACGCCAGAAATTTTATCGGCACTACTAGTGTGTTTCCAAGATGATGTGGAGGACATACATCGAAAGGCAGTGAATCTTTTATTTAGCTTAGATTCTACAGTCACACCAGACATTATATTGGCGTTAGGAGCATGTTTACAAAAGAATAATGCAGATATTCGTCAGAATGTTGCAAACGTTGTGTGCAGATTGGGTGTTGCTGCGGTCACCACAGAATTTTTATCAGTTTTAGATTCCTGTTTGCGCAATGGCAATTCAGATATTCGTTCAAGTGTGGTGGAGGTTGTGAGTAAGCTAGGGACTATTATCGCTGTTCCAGAAATGCTATCAATGCTAGTGGCCTGCTTGCAAGATTGTAACTTAGATATTCGCTTAAGTGCTTTGGAGGTAACAAGTAAATTGGGTTCAGCTGCAGCAACCCCTGAGATGTTGTTGATACTGTCTGTGTGCTTGCGAGATGATGATAAACGTTTTCGCCGACGAGTTGTGGAGATAGTGAATAGTTTGGATTTTTCTGTGGCTACTTCAGAGATGTTATCAGCACTAGTGACGTGTTTACAGGATGATGATGAAAATATTCATAAAGAAGCTGCGAATATCATTTATAAACTGGGTCCAGCTGCAGTTACTCCCGAGATGTTATCGACATTAGCTAAATGTTTACAAGATACTAATGCAACTATTCGCCGTCGTGCTGTGGATATGATAGCTAAGTTGGGTGTTGATGCAGCTACGCCAGAGATGTTGTCAGTGTTAGTAACATGTTTGCGCGTGAATGACGAAAATATTCGCCTGAATGCGGTGAATGTTGTAAATAAATTGGGTTCTGTTGTGGCTACCCCAATGTTTTTATTGGGGTTAGTCACATGTTTGCAAGATGGCAATGCGAATATTCGACGAAGTGCTACCAGCGTTGTGAGTAAATTAGATTTCGCTGCGGCTACGCCAGAATTTTTAACAATACTCTTCGAGGCATTTGACAAATGTCTTGATGAAACCATTCGTGAGGATATCTCAAATGCTTTCCGTTTTTTTACTTTAGTATCTTATCCAACTATCTATTGTGCTTTATTACAAAGCGCTAATTATCTTGAGAGGTTTTTTAATAAAGCAGAAACAGTCGTTCTCTGCCCATTGAAACAAGAGGGAATGCTTAATTATAGACTTATTTCACTTGATAATCGCGGTGAGACATTACCTCAAGCAGAATTAGTTTTGGCAGAATCAGTCATTAAAAATATTCTCAATGCAATGAATCAATTTAGAAGAAAACATGGGATAAATGAAATTTCCGAAGAAAAAACAAGTCAACAAAGCACAGTAAGTGTAGATAAAGTAACAACTCAAAATAGAAGTATTGCAACCGTGTATGAAATGCAAAATCTACTTGAAAATGATAGGTGGCTCTCTCGTATTTTTAAAGATACATTAAATAATGTAAAAGAAGAAGCTAAAAAACAAAATTGGAGTTATCCAAATGGCGTATTTATTTCATACGCATGGCCAGATCCTCAATTACTCGAAGAGCAAGATTTACATTGTTGTATACAGCCGTTTCTAACCAATTTGCGACAACATTTACAACTTGCTGGGATAAATAAAGTTTTATTAGATATTAAAGATTGTGAGCATGGGGAAAGTATTTATAAGTTTATGACTGATAATGTTACAAAAAGCGAATTTATATTACTTATCGGAACAGAATCACTATTAAAGAAACATACAACGGGTGTATATCTAATACAAACAGAATTAGCAGAAATAGAAAAAAAGAGAAGAAAGGATTCTGAACAAGGTAAATATAACGTGCTCCCTATTCTTCTTAGTGGAGACTTTCATACGTCGTTTCCTTCACAATATATCGGGTATACCAATATTTCAGATTGGAGAGGAGTACAAGAGCATTATGTGACGTGTTTACAACGCTTGTTAGAACGATTATATCAGCAACCCAGCGATGCATTATCAAGATTTTTTTGTCCGCTTTCTGCACAGTTCTCTACCCGTACTCCAACAATAGAGCCCGCTTCGTCAGAAGAGTTGTTTATGTCAACTCGATCGTTAAGTAGTAGCAGCATGCAGTCGATAGCTCAATCAAGCGATATGTTTTTTAGTCAACCAGCTGTTTGTAGTATGCGTTGTCTTAATGCGACAAAACCATTGCCATTACTTGAGTTTACGGCTCCTATGTAGAAAACTGCTACATCCACGTACACGGGTATTGAAAGGGTTGCAGATTATCGCTAATTAGCCTAGAAACAGAAGTGGTTCCTATAACCAAAATGGTGTACAATACCCGGTTCCGATTTATTAAAATTTTAGCGAGGTAACAAAGTAATGGCGCGCATTACAGTAGAAGATTGTCTTGAAAACGTTGAAAATCGCTTTGAATTGGTCATTTTAGCCTCACGCCGTGCTCGGCAGTTGGCTATGACCGCAGCGGATCCCTTGGTTTCGCCTGATAATGATAAGCCTACAGTGATTTCGTTACGCGAAATTGCGACCGGATTGATTACACCTAAAACCATGGATGAATTGGAGCAACCTCCAACCGAGTAATTTGGAATACCCTTATCTTGAGCTATTTCGACCCGCTTCGTGCAGAATTGGAAAACTATATGGATCTTGGGCAAATTGCCGAGATCCATGATGCTTTCTTATTGTCTGAGCAAGCTCACCGCGGGCAATTGCGTAGTACGGGTGAAGCTTATGTTACCCATCCGGTCGCCGTGGCTACCATTTTGGCAGAAATGCGTATGGATCCCAAAAGCATCATGGCAGCTTTATTGCATGATGTGATTGAAGATACCGAAGTCGATAAAAAAACGCTTATTAGCCGTTTTGGTGAATCGGTGGCAGAACTCGTTGATGGCGTGAGTAAGCTGACTCAAATTAATTTTGAGAGCAGAGCCGAAGCACAAGCCGAGAATTTCCGCAAAATGGTGCTAGCAATGGCACAAGATTTGCGGGTGATTATTATCAAGCTGGCCGATCGCTTACACAATATGCGAACGCTAGATGCATTAGCGCCCCATAAACGTCGTCGTGTAGCCTTAGAAACGCTAGAAATTTACGCCCCGATTGCCAATCGACTCGGGATGCATGCAATGCGAGTAGAGTTGGAAGATTTAGGTTTTGCCGCGTTATATCCCATGCGTTATCGAGTATTGAGAGATGCGGTAAAAAAAGCGCGCGGCAATCGCAAAGAAATTTTAAGCGTGATCAAAAAAGCGGTCAATGATGTTCTCAGCCAAGAAACTATGCCTGAGTTTCGGTTGACGGGTAGAGAAAAGCATTTATATAGCATTTACAAAAAAATGCGAAACAAACGCATACCTTTTTCTGAAATCATGGATGTGTATGCCCTTCGTATTATTGTTGATACGGTTGATAGCTGTTATCGCATTCTCGGCGCGGTGCATAACTTATATAAGCCAGTACCAGAGCGATTTAAAGATTATATTGCCATTCCTAAAGCTAATGGTTACCAGTCGTTACATACAACGTTATTTGGCCCTTACGGTGTTCCAATTGAAATTCAAATTCGCACAACTGAAATGCATGCCATGGCAAACAGTGGAATTGCTGCGCATTGGCTTTATAAAGCCGATGCAGGTAACTTTAATCAATCCCATATTCGTGCACAGGAATGGTTAAAGAAATTGCTGGAAATGCAGCAAAATACCGGAAATGCGTTAGATTTTATTGAAAATGTTAAAATCGATTTATTTCCTGATGAAGTCTATGTTTTTACTCCGAAAGGAAATATTTTAGAACTACCGCAAGGTGCATCCATTGTTGATTTTGCCTATGCTATTCACACAGATGTTGGCGACTTTTGCGTTGCAGCTAAAATAAACCGACGCTTAGTCCCATTAAGCTCGCGCTTAGTGAATGGTCAAACGATTGAAATTATTACTTCACCAGGTGCACGTCCCAATCCGGCCTGGCTGAATTTCGTTGTCACCGGTAAAGCTCGAAGCGCGATTAAACATTATTTGAAACGTCAACGTCAAGTTGAATCCATTTCATTAGGTCGTCGTTTACTAGAACGTGCATTAAGCACATTGCAATTGAATTTAGATAAAATACCCACGGCCAATATTCATCGTATTTTGAAAGAATCTGAATATGCCTCGCTGGATGAATTATTAGAATCAACCGGATTAGGAAACCAATCACCATTAATTTTGGCACGACGTTTGGCGTTTGCGGTCAAAGATGAGAAGTTGCAAGAAGACCGAGAAAAACAAGCAGCCACACATCAATTGTCACAACAGCCTTTATTGATTAAAGGTTCTGAAGGTATGGTGGTGAATTTTGCTAAATGCTGTTATCCCTTACCTGGCGATGTGATATTGGGTGTGCTAGATGCGGGCAAAGGTATTATGGTGCATCATGAGCAATGTCAGTATATAGCGAATTTACGTAATACCGAGAAATGTATTTACTTAAGCTGGGAAGAATTAGTTTCGGGCGAGTTCCAAGTCGAATTGAAGATAGAACTGGTAAATACGCGGGGCGCCTTGGCGGAACTTACAATGGCTATTGCTAATGAACAAGCGAATATCGAAAATATTAATGTTGAAGAACATGACGGTCGATATTGTACCATTACTATGGTTATATCCGTATCTAGTCGCACTCATTTAGCAACCATAATGCGTCATATTCGAAGAATTCCAGCCGTATCAAAAATCGCACGCCAAATCGGTTCTAGATAAGCTCTTTCACGTTTTCAAGAGAGGGCGCTTAACTCAAAGGAGATCCACCTATGTTGCAACGAAAAATGATTAATACATCACAGGCACCAGAAGCCATTGGGACCTATTCACAAGCTGTGCGAGTGGGTGATACTGTCTACATTTCGGGACAAATCCCACTTAATCCTGAAACACAACTGTTGGTTGAGGGCTCATTCAAAAAACAGTTATACCAAGCTTTTGACAATCTGCAAGCTATTTGTGAAGCAGCAGGCGGCAAGCTTAATGATATTGTTAAGTTGAATATTTATCTGTTGGATTTAAAAGAATTTCCTATAGTGAATGCGGTAATGGCAGAATATTTTAATGAACCTTATCCTGCCAGAGCAGTCTTGGGAGTAGCAAGTTTGCCAAAGAATGCGTCTGTTGAAATGGATGCGATTATGGTGCTGAGTAATCATGGTTGATAAACAGATCCTAGATAATTATTGGAATTTTGTATGAAAACAATTGAAATACGTGGTGCGAGAACACACAACCTAAAAAATATCGATTTGGTATTACCTAGAGACAAATTGATCGTTATTACGGGTTTATCGGGTTCGGGTAAATCGTCGCTTGCTTTTGATACCTTGTATGCAGAAGGTCAACGACGTTATGTTGAATCCCTTTCTTCGTATGCACGCCAATTTTTATCAATGATGGATAAACCAGATGTTGATCATATTGAAGGTTTATCACCGGCAATTTCCATCGAACAGAAAGCTACCTCACATAATCCACGTTCAACGGTAGGAACCATTACTGAGATATACGATTATTTACGCTTATTATTTGCTAGAGTAGGGCAGCCGCATTGTCCAGAACACGATACATTGCTGGAGGCACAGACCATTAGTCAAATGGTAGATCAATTACTGGCTTTACCCGATGAAACTAAAATTATGATTTTGGCTCCTATTGTGAAAGAGCGCAAAGGTGAGCATGTTGAGTTATTTCAAAAATTACGAGCGCAAGGTTTTGTGCGTGCACGAGTGAATGGGGGAGTTGTTGAATTAGATGATGCGCCAGTATTAGCTTTACGTAAAAAACATACCATTGAAGTAGTGATCGACCGAGTTAAAATCAAGCAGGAAGTAGCGCAGCGATTAGCTGAATCATTAGAAACCGCCTGCAATTTAGCGGAAGGGATTGCGCAAATTGCTTTTATTGATGATCCAAAACGGAATGAATTAATTTTTTCTTCTAAATTTGCTTGTCCATTATGCGGTTATAGCTTAGTTGAATTAGAACCCCGTCTTTTTTCCTTCAATAGCCCTTCGGGAGCGTGCCCTGATTGCGATGGCTTAGGAGTAAAACAATTTTTTGATGAAAGACGAATTGTGCATGAACCCAGCGTCAGTTTAGCCGCAGGCGCAGTGCGTGGCTGGGATCGTCGTAGCACGTATTATTTTAATTTATTAGTAGGGCTATCGGAGCATTATGGTTTTAGTGTCGACACGCCCTTTGAACAATTACCTAAACGCATACAAGATGCTATTTTACATGGTACCGGTAAAGAAGAAATCGATTTTAGTTATTTAACTACCACAGGGAAAGTGGTTCGTAAACGTCATCCCTTTGAGGGAGTCATCTCAGTGATCGAACGACGTTATCATGAAACTGACTCAGGCACTATGCGTGAAGAATTGGCTAAATATTTAAGTATTAGTCCGTGTCGCAGCTGTCATGGCACACGTTTACGCCAAGAAGCACGTCATGTGTATGTGAATGAAAAGTCGTTACCAGAAATTAGTGCCTTATCAATCAGCAAGGCATTACAATTTTTTGAAAAGCTAGATTTACCCGGATATCGTGGTGAAATTGCTGCAAAAGTACAAAAAGAATTATGTAATCGTTTGGGTTTTTTAGTTAATGTTGGATTAAATTATTTAACATTGGATCGTAGTGCCGAAACGCTTTCTGGCGGTGAAGCACAACGCATTCGCTTAGCAAGCCAAATCGGTGCGGGTTTAGTTGGAGTAATGTATATTTTGGATGAGCCTTCTATTGGTTTGCATCAACGCGATAATGAACGTTTGCTCAATAGCTTATTACGGTTGCGCGATTTAGGTAATACCGTTATCGTAGTTGAACACGATGAAGATGCTATTATGAGCGCCGATCATGTGGTTGATATTGGTCCTGGTGCCGGGGTGCATGGGGGTAAAATTGTAGCACAGGGCACGCCTGAACACATTATGCAGCATGCCGATTCGATTACGGGACAATACCTTTCAGGTAAGCGCGCTATTAAAATCCCTAAAAGATGTGTGCAATCGGATTTTACTAAAATGTTGCGTATACGTGGCGCGCATGGTAATAATCTGAAGCATGTCGATGTTGATATTCCTATTGGATTGATGACGTGCGTCACGGGCGTTTCTGGTTCAGGTAAATCTACATTGATTAATGATACATTGTATCCTGCAGCGGCGCGCGAGCTGAATGGTGCGACTCAAACTGAACCAGCACCGCACGACAAGATCACTGGACTATCTCATTTTGATAAAGTGATTGATATCGATCAAAGTCCTATTGGCCGCACACCACGTTCTAATCCAGCAACCTATACCGGGATTTTCACGCATATTCGCGAATTATTTGCCGCTACTCCAGAAGCCCGTGCGCGTGGTTACTTAGTGGGTCGTTTTAGTTTTAATGTGAAAGGTGGACGTTGCGAAGCGTGCCAGGGCGATGGTTTAATCAAAGTAGAAATGCATTTTTTACCTGATGTGTATGTGATGTGTGATGTTTGCAAAGGCAAACGTTACAACCGCGAAACGTTAGACATTTTATATAAAGGCAAAAATATTAATGACGTTTTGAGTATGACGGTTGAAGATGCTCTAGCATTTTTTGGTCCAGTACCTTCTATTGCACGTAAAATACAAACACTGATGGACGTTGGTTTATCTTATATTTGTTTAGGTCAAAGCGCGACGACATTATCAGGCGGTGAGGCACAGCGAGTGAAATTAGCGAAAGAATTATCGCGTCGGGATACAGGTGATACGCTTTATATTTTGGATGAACCCACAACCGGATTACATTTTTATGATATCGAACAATTACTGATTGTCTTACATCGTTTACGCGATCATGGTAATACGGTAGTGATTATTGAACATAATTTAGATGTGATTAAAACCGCAGATTGGATTATTGACTTAGGCCCTGAAGGCGGTGAAGGTGGTGGACAAATTATTGCAACCGGAACGCCTGAGGATGTTGCTGCGAACGCTGCCTCTGAAACAGGTCGGTTTTTGAAGCTGTTTTTGAAGAAACGTGGGGTGACAATGTGAATGAATTGACCTTGCAGGCTGCATGAGATAGATAAATATTTTGGATGCTAACTTATGAACGAAACTAACATCACAACTTTCCAATTACCAGGCCCTGCCGGTGAATTAGAAGTCATGACAGAAACCTCAGCAGAGGATAGCAAGAATATAGTTGCTATCATTTGCCATCCACACCCACTATTCGGCGGCACTATGTCGAATAAAGTGGTGTCGACGCTGGCTCGTACATTGAAAGAAATGCATATACCCACAGTGCGTTTTAATTTTCGCGGTGTTGGCAAAAGCACAGGACAGCATGATGAAGGTATAGGTGAAATAGATGACTTACTAACCGTTATCGCATGGGTAAAAGCAGTAAAACCTGATTGTGCATTATGGTTAGCGGGATTCTCATTTGGCTCCAGCATTGCTGCAAAAGTCGCTGCTACCGGTGTAGCTGAGAGACTCATTAGTATTGCGCCACCGGTTATGCGCTGGGGTTTCGATAAAATTAGAATAATGCCGTGTCCCTGGTTGGTTGTGCAAGGCGATCATGATGAAGTAGTGCCAGCAGAGGAAGTATTTACCTGGTTTGCGCAATATCATCCAGAAGCACAAGTCATTTGCATGAAAGGAGCAAGCCATTTTTTTCATGGTCGATTAGTTGAATTACGTGAACTATTACTAAAAGCGTTAACACCATCATGACACCACTAGAATATTACCAACAGGCATTAGCCCTCGGAAAATTGCAGCCTGATCCCGAGCAGGCAGAAGCGATGCAGCATTTACAAGTGTTATACGATAATTTGCTAGCAAGGCAACAGCAGCAACAACGTCTAAGTTATCGCGTATTACGTTACATTAGACCGCATCCTCCGGTGCAAGGCCTCTATTTATGGGGTAGCGTGGGTATTGGCAAAACGCATTTAATGGATATGTTTTATCATAGCTTGCCCTTCACCAATAAACTACGTATGCACTTCCATCATTTTATGAAAATGGTGCATTTAAAATTGAATGATCTGCAGGGACATCCGGATCCATTAAAAAGTATTGCAATAGAATTAGCGAAAACTACACAAATTCTGTGTTTTGACGAATTGTTTGTATCGGAAATTGGTGATGCTATGTTGCTGAGTGGTTTATTTGAGGCGTTGTTTGCACACGGCGTAACATTAGTTGCCACATCCAACAGTACACCAGAAAATTTATATTGGAATGGTTTGCAACGTAGCCGATTTTTACCGTTTATTGATTTATTGCAACAGCAAACGAAAGTTATTCATCTCGACACGGCCAAAGATTATCGCTTAGATTATTTAAAGCAGGTAGGTAGTTACTTTTGTCCGTTGGATGAGAAAGCAGAAGAGCATCTATCGACTTTTTATCAACAACTCAGTCATTCCGATGTAGCGCAACCAGGACAAATCATCATTAACGATCGGCCTATCCATTATCGCGCCCAAAGTGGTGATATCATTTGGTTTGATTTTAGTGACTTATGCCAGGTTCCTCGTAGTCAATTAGATTACCTGGTGATTGCCGATCAATTCCATACCGTATTGCTCAGTAATGTGCCAAAAATCGACAAAGAGCAATACAATTTGTTAACCTATTTTATCAGCTTGGTAGATGTATTTTACGATAGCCATGTTAAACTGATTTTATCAGCAGCAGTGCCAATTGAAGCGCTAGCTCCTGAGGCAGGCGAATTGGCCTTTGCTTTTAAAAGAACACAGAGCCGTTTGCAAGAAATGCAATCGGAAGCCTATTGGCATAGGCATCATACGCAGTATCTGAAAAAGGAGCATATTGATGGCGACTGATATGGATCAATCAAATTTAATAAGTTCAGCTGAACAAATGGCCGAATATGCCATGAAAAACATTTATGAACGGGATATTTCCGCGGATGATTTTTATTTTTTAATGTCGCAATACCCTTTCGTAGTCGTGTGCAACAGTGATTATGCCTATATCGATCCAGACGACAATCCAAAACGAATACGCACAAAAAATGGTTGGACCATGATTATTTATAAAGATGCTATTTGTTTGGGCACTAATTTTTTAGAAGCCGAAAAATTTCAATATGAGCATGGTAAAAGAGGTTTGGCTGCATGGGAAGACTTACATTTTAAATGCCCAAAATGCGGTAATAAAGATGAAAAAGCATTAAAAGAATCGGGTGCTAAAAATGAAGATATTTATAGCTGTCCTAAATGTGGCTTTAAGCCCGAGCAGGGAGTGAAAGGTTTTGGCACTTTGAGCAAGCAGGCGATTGACGCTGTAATTGAAATGGTGGAGTATATTCGCCAACATAAAAAATGGTCTGCAGTGGAAATTATTGTAGGTCATTATCCTGTGCAACGCGATACATGGATTATTTGCTCTTTATTCGATTATCCCGTCGCGGGTTTTGATCCTAAACCAGAAGATAGGGTGGTAAAAAGCTGGTTCGATAAAATTCGCGATCGTATTTTGTATCCGCCAGAGAAGCCGATTATTTACCGTTAGTATCGAACGTTGTCGTGTCAGAGTAATCCTATTGTCATGCCAGCGTAGGCTGGCATCCAGGCTGTTGCTACGCGTTTAAACCTTGTGCCATCGAAGCCTGGAGTGAAGCGTGTGAGGCAGTGATGCCAGTCAGCGCTGGCATGACAATGAACCTAGCGATTTTTAATGGAACTAGCCGGCCGTGTCGCATCGGCAATATCACCAGTCAGTTTTTCATTTGCATCACTCGAGCTAACAGAAGCTTTCGCCATACCATCTGGACGTGGCATAAACGATACGCTCTCTCTCAGAACTTGTTTCGGTGTCTTAGCCGGCGGCAAAGTAAATTCTTTATTGAAACAACCATAATTACTTGTAACAGGACTGAAACCATTTCTTGTGCATTCTGTGGTGAAATTAACCGCTTTCTTTTTTGCAACTAGATTTAATTCGCCACGGCGCGCTTGAGAAAACTCTTCTTTGCTGACTTTTGAATACTCAGACAATGTTTTTAATATCTGCTGTTGTTCTGTATTTAATCCCACAGCATGAATGGTGACAGTCGGATTTTCAGCCCAGATTGCTTTGGCAACTTCATGTATTGCATAAAATGAATTTTGATCGAATTGAAATCCCATCAACGTTAAATCAATGGAATCTGCACCTTTACGCACCATCTCAGTATAAATGACTTTCTGGTCTTCAATTCTTACGCCAACGGGAACTAAACCAAGAGGAATATCATATTTAACACTACCCCCCGTATATTGACCAGAATTTTTCGAATCTGATTTCATAGTGATGGTGGAAGTGAATGCCGTATCCATACTCAGTCGTTGTTCTTCCAGAGCAGCTCTGATTCTCTCATATTCAGCAGGAGGAATGGGAATGCTTCTTAAAGAAGCTAACTGATTAGTATTTTTTAGTTGTTCGTACTCCTCTTTAGAGACAGGAACAACCGTACGATGAAAATGCATATCGGGTTGCATTTTTGTTTCAGTTAAAGCCCAGTTTGGGTTTTTAAATCCATCATCAGCAGTCGTAAAGAATAACTGTTCTAATTCCGCATCTGTTCTTGAAGGGCTTGTTTTTCGGAATACGGAATAATGTTCCGCGCCATGTTGGATGCGATAATCCAAATCTTTTTGTAATTCTTTATAACGTTGTTGTAACTTTTTCAAATCATCATCTTGACGTGCTTCTACTTTGTTAGTAATGGAAACACTAAAATCTTGTTTGTTAAGTTTTGCTTTCGCAGCATCATCCAGTTTATCCCATTCAGCATCGATAGTTTTTTGTAATTGTTCTGCTTCTTCAGTATGCATGCTTTGCATTTGTGCCAAGGTATCCTTGAAACTTTGCTCAAGGCGGGATGCTAATTCTCGAGCAGCTTCTTGAGAATAATAGGCTTCTGTATTGCGTAATGCCGTGTTAAACAGAGGAAGCGCTTCGCTATTGGGGTCGGGTTTAAACGTCGTCGCTGGATCAGTCAGTTTTTTAATACGCTCAACATCATTGAGCATGATTATGCTGATTTCATCAGCATAATGCATGCCATTTTTTTCTAGCTCTTTCGTAATGACCACTCCTTCAGCTAAAGAAGGATCGTTTTGTAATTTTCCATAGGCATTAGTAATCTGATCTTTGAATTGGTTTTGCAACTGCGAAGTCAATGTTTGAGCGGCCATAATTTATTTACCTTTATAGGGTTATATCCTATTAATTATATCAAATACGGCATTAAGTAGCCATGACAAAATTTGCGCAGACGCGAATAATGCAAAAAATCAACGAGATTCTTGCTTTTGAGGAGGCGGTATGGTAGCGAGCGGAAGGAAGAGAACCTCAGCTTTTCTTAATGAAAAGCTGAGGTATCGCGGTTTAGTCAACCATTGATTTCAATTTTTTCAATGCCTTAACTTTAACTACATTGCGAGCGGGCTTAGCTTTAAACATGGTTTCTTCACCAGTAAAAGGATTAATTCCTTTTCTAGCTTTAGTTGCAGGTTTACGCTTTACTTCGACTTTCAACAAACCAGCAACAGCACATGCGCCTACTGCTTTAGGTTTGATGTGGCCATGAATGATTTCAGCTAAACAATCAAACACTTGAGCTACCTGTTTACGGGTAATTCCAGCTTGGTCTGCGATAGTGGTAAACATTTCAGATTTAGTAATCGCTTCATCATATTTCTTTTTAGCTACTGAGCTAACTGATGCAGCTTTTTTAGCAGCAACAACGCGGCTAGATGTTTTCTTAGCAGCTTTTTTACTTGGAACAGTCCGTGAAGCCTTCTTGGCGCTGGACATCGCTTTCTTTGCCATATTCATATCCTCTCCATTTTGCAAATAAAATATATTCCAGGAATTTCCGTTAGTTAACCCGGATACTTCCCACATCCACCTGTAAGTAAAATACAGGGAACTTATGTTAAGATATCATAACAAAAATAAATGGCTAGTGTTTTTTAGCGATTTTTTGTGAAAAAACACCATTTTTTTGTTCAATATCAAATATTGCTGCTTTTTAGGCATCAAATACCATCAGGAAGAGCATATGTATTACCAAAAACACCTGTTAATCTGTACTAATCAACGCCCAGAAGGCAAAGCCTGTTGTGCTAATCACCATGCTGCAGCACGATGTACCGAAGCTAAATTACGAATAAAAGACTACGGTTTAGCGGGACCCGGCCGTATTCGCGTAAGTAGCGCCGGCTGTCTAGGACGCTGTGATGAAGGCCCTGTCGCAGTAGTCTATCCTGAAGGGGTGTGGTATCAGTATCACGATGAGCAGGATATCCAGGCCATCGTGGATCGCCATTTAGTTGGTGGTGAGATAGTGGAAGAACTTTTGTTAGACGAATAGTCTCCGTAGCCTGGATGGAGCGAAGCGGAATCCGGGTTTTCTGTTCGAGAACCCCGGATTCCGCTTCGCTCCATCCAGGCTACGATTTACTTCCTCGATTTATTTTTATTTTCCCTCTTGCCTATTGCCTTCAGCTTCGGTAGAATGCCCACCTCCATATAAAAGTGGACAGAATAACCATTTCGGAAATAGAGAGTCATGAGAACATTTAGTGCGAAGAATGAAACTGCCCGACACGACTGGTTCGTGGTTGATGCAGCAGGTCAAACCTTGGGTCGGCTTGCTAGCCGTGTGGCTATAGTATTACGTGGCAAACATAAGCCAGAATATACTCCCCACGTAGATACCGGTGATTTCGTTGTTATTATCAATGCCGAAAAAATTAAAGTTACCGGCAACAAAGCTAATGACAAGATTTACTATCACCACTCAGGCTTCCCAGGTGGAATCAAATCCATTAATTTTGAAGAACAAATAGCAAAAGCGCCAATACGTGTATTGGAAGATGCAGTAAAAGGCATGTTACCTAAGAATCCACTGGGTCGTGCTATGTATCGTAAACTTAAAGTGTATGCGGGCAGTGAACATCCACATAGTGCTCAGCAACCTAAGCCACTTGATTTTGGAGCGGATGAATAATTATGACAGCACCAG
>CAZULF010000018.1:0-27005 GCA_964621215.1 uncultured Legionellales bacterium
AAAACGAGGTAATAGAAAGAATTTCCTGAAAGCCTTGGCAAGTGTGCCAGATGTTGAACCTGATGTAGAAGATAAGTTTTGATGTAAGGGTTACTTATTTGGTAACCTTTTTAAAACCCAGTATTATTAAACTTTTTTAGAGGTATTGTAGCTTATGTGCGGTATTGTCGGAGCGGTAGCGGAGCGTGATGTCACCCCAATTTTAATCGAGGGATTAAAGCGTCTAGAATATCGGGGCTATGATTCTGCGGGTATTGCTATTATTGATGCGGATCATCATATGCACCGTGTTCGTGTCATGGGTAAAGTCGCTAATTTGGTTGATGCACTGCAAAAAGAGCCTTTGTCAGGTAAATGCGGCATTGCACATACGCGCTGGGCGACGCATGGAAAGCCTAGTCAAAGTAATGCTCACCCGCATCAATCCGGTAATAAACTCGTGTTAGTGCATAATGGTATTATCGAAAATCATGATGTGTTGCGGCAAAACTTACGTGCAGTTGGTTATGTTTTTGAAACAGAAACTGATACAGAAGTGGTGGCGCACTTATTGCATCAGCACATGACTAAAGGCATCAGCTTATTAGATGCAGTTAAAGCCGCCGCCCCCTTGTTAGAAGGTTCTTATGCGATTGCAGTTATGGCCGCGGATGAACCGGATCATATTATTGCTGTACGCAACGGTACTCCCCTCGTGTTAGGTATTGGTATTGGCGAACATTTTCTCGCGTCAGATAGTTTAGCTTTATTACCAGTGACTCGACGCTTTGTGTTTTTAGAAGATGGCGATATTGTTGATGTTTCTCGCACTACGTATCAAATTTATGATCGACAAATGCATCCAATAACCCGCGAAATTCATACCTCAGACATCAGTGCCGATGGTGTGAGTCGTGGTAGCTATCAACACTTTATGCAAAAAGAAATTTTCGAACAAGTGAATGCTATTAGTGCCACGTTAGAAGGTCGCTTGGGTAAAACCCATGTATTGCAAGAAATGTTTGGTGCAACCGCAGCCGATATTTTTGATAAAGTCAACAACGTACAAATCGTTGCTTGCGGCACAAGTTATCACGCAGGTATGGTTGCTCGTTATTGGATGGAGCGTTTGGCGGGAGTATCGTGCCAAGTAGAAGTAGCCAGCGAATATCGTTATCGTGAAAAAGTGGTATTACCGGGCACCTTATTCGTAGTGATTTCACAATCAGGTGAAACAGCTGATACTTTAGCTGCATTACGACAAGCAAAAGAGCTTGGCTATGTTGCCACTCTCGCGATTTGTAACGTACCAGAAAGCGCAATTGTGCGTGAAGCTAATTTAGTGTTTATGACACGTGCGGGTGTCGAAATCGGCGTCGCATCAACCAAAGCGTTTACCACACAATTAACCGCATTATTATTGTTAACCTTAGTTTTAGGCCGTCGTCACACATTATCCGAACAGCAAGAAAGTGAAATTTGTGATGCACTGCGACAATTACCTACTTATGTTGAAGCTGCCTTGAAATTAGATCCCGCAATACGAATTTTATCTGAAAGTTTTGCTAATAAACAACATACGTTATTTTTAGGTCGTGGTGAGTTATTTCCAGTTGCGCTAGAAGGCGCCTTGAAGTTAAAAGAAATTTCGTATATTCACGCCGAAGCTTATCCTGCGGGTGAATTAAAGCATGGACCCTTAGCGTTAGTCGATAAAAATATGCCGGTGGTTGCTATCGCTCCCAATCATCACCTAATCGATAAATTGAAATCGAATTTACATGAAGTGCGAGCTCGCGGTGGAGAGTTAATTGTTTTCACCGATCAACAAACAAATATCATTCCAGAAACGTATTTACATGTCTTCGATATGCCATCGATGCCTGAAATATTGCAACCGATTGTGTATACTATTCCTTTACAATTATTGGCATACCATGTTGCCTTAATTAAAGGCACCGACGTTGATCAACCCCGTAATTTAGCGAAGTCGGTAACCGTAGAATAAAGTAGCCCGGGAGAAGCACAACGTAATCCGGGAAAAGATATAAGACCTAGCAGCATGAATGCCTTCGTGAAGCATGTGAGGCAGGGATGCCGAACGTGAGCCTACAGGGACATATTTACGGCGTCTTCACGAAGGTCTTTCATGTCTGCGAGGTCGACAGCTTGGATTTCACTCTGCTCCATCCCGGCTACTATCACTCATAATGCAATCGACAAGCAATGATGATAATAGTCTTTTCTTGAATGGTGTAAACTAGTCGATGTTCCAGTGTAATACGTCGGCTCCAGTATCCTTTTAAACTGTGTCGCAGTGGCTCAGGTTTGCCTATGCCTTCGAAAGGGGAACGATCAATAGCTTGGATCAATTCATTAATTTTTTGAGTTATTTTTTTATTTTCTTGTAACCAATATAGATAATCTTCCCAAGCATATTCATGCCATAACAGTTTATGTTTCATCGTCCATCAGTTTCCGTTCAACTAACTTACCGGCCTTAACATCATCCATCGCTTTGAATAATCGACGTGCCATGGCTGGGTTCTTCAGTAAATGTACTGTTTCAATTAATGATTCATAGTCATCATAAGACATCAACACGGCTTTTTTCGCTTTACGTGAGGTAATTAGCAAAGGCTCGTGTGTATCAATCACTAAATCGATTTTTTCTTTCAAATGTTGTCGTAATTCACTGTAGGTAATAGCCATAGTAGGATACTCGTTAGTTGTACAATATTATTGTACAATAACCAAGGAAAAAAGCAAGTAAACCGACAAAATTATCCGCAAGATAATATATTATTTATTACTTAAGTCAAGTCGCTGGCATGACAACGGGTATTTTTTATTGAATCTGAAATTTAAATGGTGCGCTGATTTGCTGTTCACCCAGATTGATATTGACCATAGCCACCCAGCTTTGATTCGCGGTACCGGTTTTGGTAATGGTCGCTTGCCCGACATATTCACCATTCTGTTGCGCGGTCAGCATGATGGGATTGGTGGTAGGGTTGGTGGCGGGCACGGGAAAGAGAATAAGTGAAACTTGTTTTGGAGTCATATTCGTCAGCTTAACCTCGATGTTGAGCGGCGTATTGGCTTGGATTGGGCGTGGCGAAAGCTCGAGTTGAAGTGTAGCGTTGTTAGGTAACACTTTGCCACAAGGCCCAGTTTGTAAATCACATAACGTATTGACGGTTTGTTGAGTGGAATTGGTATTGCGGTGCATCATTTGATAAATAAAATTCACCACCAACAGCGTTAACCCAACGATGCCGACCAATTGCAATATTTTAAAAAACTTAGGTGTCTCGGCTTTAGCGGTATTTTTCATGGGCTGTCTCTCTCTGGTTACCTGAACCCACAAAAATTACCACAAAATACCAATTTAGGCACTATTTTTTACTTATTAAAAACTGTTTCGACGCTCTATTAATGATGTCCTTGAATCGGCGGATGATAATAATGCACAATTGCTGCCTTCAGCAGAAGGGGATTGTTCTAATATTTTCGGTATAGTATTTCTTATGGCAGGTGCAGCACTGCTAGTCGTTGATTCATCAAAAAAGGTACTTTTATTTTTCAGTAAAAATTGCGTTGCTGTGTTATGAAAACCAGGAGTGTTGGTGTAGCAACGTCCGGTTGCACTACCTATAAACCCGCCACAGGCAGCTAAAAAGCCTATAATTACTGTCGGGGCAAATAGTAATGTTTTGAGCAATGATCCATCAGTGTTTCCGTAGGCAAATACCGCGGCCACTACAAGTGCTATTCCTAGCGAAAGTCCAGCTAGTATACCTAACATTGCTAACATAACTGTATAACCAGCCATATCCTTTACTTTTTCTCCACACCCTCGATCTTGAGCTGTCTGTCTGAGTATTAAATTAAGATCAGCCATCAAGTTATTGAAATCTTCCTGTGTGAAAGAAACTGACTTCCGATGTATTGCAAATGTACGGGTGCCATCACCATTGATCGCTATTAGAGGTTCTGGCATTTGTTCGATGAAGTTATATAACCTCTCTATAACAACAGAGTTATCTGGAAGATTCGAAATTGTGGGGGCTAGAAGAGATGATTCACTCTGTATACTTAATAGAGCATTACCACTTGTTAGATCATCATTAATCTCTCGTAATTGAGTAATAAGTTGTTGTAGTTGTATTATATTCCAACAAATCAGGAAGCGGTTTTGTTGATTAATTTCTGCTGCTGAAAGATTTGCGTTCCCTTCTATAGCGGCTCCGCGTGTGGCTGCAAGGAGGGAACAGGGGAGACAGAGGATCACCGCTAGTGCAAATATACCTTTCTCACTGTCTAAATCGTCTTTAGCAATCTTTTCAATTTGTGTGTCCAAATACCCAATGGATGTAAGTTTTGATTTATATGTATTACGATATGTTTCTAATTTGTTTATTGTATCAGATAGCTCTGAGCTAGATGATGATAGCGGCATGGCGGTACTCCTTTTGGTATTTATCGGCATTGTTCTTGAGTTTTCAATTATAAATGTGACATAGAGTGACTAAAGCCACCTTACTATAAAGCAGCGCAGAAGTATAGGACCTAGTACAAGCTGCTTTAATTTGGTACAATACCCCACATTTTATATAGCAACAGGTATAGTATGGCCATTTTAGATATTTTGACTTATCCCAATCCGCGATTGCGAAAAAAAGCGACGCAGGTGATTGATTTTAATGATAACTTACGCACATTGATTGCTGATATGTTTGAGACTATGCAAGCTGACGGTGGCGTGGGTTTGGCAGCAACGCAAGTTGGCGTATTGCAGCGGGTTTTTGTGATGGATTGGTCGGAAGATTATACTCAACCCTATTGTTTGATTAATCCTGAAATTGTGTTGCGACAAGGTGTGCAGGATTCACAAGAAGGTTGCATGTCGGTGCCAGAGATATACGCTACTGTTCGACGTGCGCAACAAGTGCAAGTGAATGCAATGACGATTGAGGGGAAACCGATTTCTTTTACTTTTGAAGATGGCTTAGCAGCGTGCATACAACATGAGCTAGATCATTTGGATGGGAAATTATTTTTTGATTATCTCTCGCCGCTTCAAGGACATCATTAATAGAGCGTTACCACTTGTTAGATCATCATTAATCTCTCGTAATTGAGTAATAAGTTGTTGTAGTTGTATTATATTCCAACAAATCAGGAAGCGGTTTTGTTGATTAATTTCTGCTGCTGAAAGATTTGCGTTCCCTTCTATAGCGGCTCCGCGTGTGGCTGCAAGGAGGGAACAGGGGAGACAGAGGATCACCGCTAGTGCAAATATACCTTTCTCACTGTCTAAATCGTCTTTAGCAATCTTTTCAATTTGTGTGTCCAAATACCCAATGGATGTAAGTTTTGATTTATATGTATTACGATATGTTTCTAATTTGTTTATTGTATCAGATAGCTCTGAGCTAGATGATGATAGCGGCATGGCGGTACTCCTTTTGGTATTTATCGGCATTGTTCTTGAGTTTTCAATTATAAATGTGACATAGAGTGACTAAAGCCACCTTACTATAAAGCAGCGCAGAAGTATAGGACCTAGTACAAGCTGCTTTAATTTGGTACAATACCCCACATTTTATATAGCAACAGGTATAGTATGGCCATTTTAGATATTTTGACTTATCCCAATCCGCGATTGCGAAAAAAAGCGACGCAGGTGATTGATTTTAATGATAACTTACGCACATTGATTGCTGATATGTTTGAGACTATGCAAGCTGACGGTGGCGTGGGTTTGGCAGCAACGCAAGTTGGCGTATTGCAGCGGGTTTTTGTGATGGATTGGTCGGAAGATTATACTCAACCCTATTGTTTGATTAATCCTGAAATTGTGTTGCGACAAGGTGTGCAGGATTCACAAGAAGGTTGCATGTCGGTGCCAGAGATATACGCTACTGTTCGACGTGCGCAACAAGTGCAAGTGAATGCAATGACGATTGAGGGGAAACCGATTTCTTTTACTTTTGAAGATGGCTTAGCAGCGTGCATACAACATGAGCTAGATCATTTGGATGGGAAATTATTTTTTGATTATCTCTCGCCGCTTAAACGAGCGATGATCGAGAAAAAATTACGTAAAGCACAATGCAATATGTAGCCTGGATGCAGAGCTAGTTTTTACCCAAAAAGCTACGACGTCCCGCGGCTTGTCCGCGGTAACCAGAACGTTTTGATTTATCTTGGATCCCGCGGACAAGCCGCGGGACGACGAAAAGAGAGAGTGACATGAAAAACGGATTAAAAATAGTTTTCGCAGGTACGCCCGATTTTGCCGCAGTCATACTGAAAAAACTATTGACCACGCAGCATGACATCATTGCCGTTTACACGCAGCCCGATAAGCCAGCTGGCCGTGGTCAAAAGATTCTGCCCGGTGCAGTTAAGCAACTTGCCTTGCAACACCAGCTTCCTATTTTTCAACCTAAAACACTACGTGCCGCAGAAGAGCAAGATCGACTAAAAGCATTAGCTCCTGATGTTATGATCGTCGCTGCTTATGGTTTGATTTTACCGCAAGCGGTGTTGGATATTCCAAGGTACGGTTGTATCAATGTGCACGGATCATTATTACCGCGTTGGCGTGGCGCTGCACCGATTCATCGCGCTATTTTAGCAGGAGATAATGAAACCGGTATTACCATTATGCAAATGGAAGCGGGTTTGGATACTGGCCCTATGTTGCGTAAGACACATTGTGTCATTAATGCAACCGATACCAGTCAAACACTGCATGATCGATTAGCGCAACTGGGTGCCGATGCTTTGGTTGCTACATTACAGGATTTACAACAAGGTAGCTTGCATCCAGAGATACAAAATAACGATCTTGCAACCTATGCCAATAAAATAGAAAAAGAAGAGGCTAAAATTCATTGGCAACATTCTGCTGAAGCGATTGTTAGGCAAATCCGAGCATTTAATTCGTGGCCGATTGCGCATGCAACATTAGGCGACAAAATCATTAAAATTTGGGAAGCTCAGGCCTTACCTAGCATTACGCATGCTGAGCCGGGCATGATTTTACACGCGGATAAACGCGGTATTGATGTAGCAACCGGCAAAGGTATTGTGCGATTATTAACATTACAACTACCAGGTCATAAAGCCATGTCGGTGGTGGATATGTTAAATGGTCACGCGGCTTTATTTACAATAGGTACGTCATTTAATGAATAGTCGCGCGATAGCTGCTAAAGTGTTGGATGCTATTTTTGAGCAAGGCCAATCCCTTTCTACTGCATTACCACAATATATAGAAAAATACCCTGAGCTACGTGATCCACAATTAATGCAAGAATTATGTTACGGCGTGTTACGACAATATTATTATTTGCAAGCTCTGTGTGAACAACTCCTGCCTAAACCACTGAAACAAAAAGATAGCGATCTTCATTATTTACTGCTGATTGGGATATATCAATTACAATTTTTAAATATACCGCCTCACGCATCGATTTCTGAAACGGTAAATGCGGCTAAAATGCTAAAAAAAGAATGGGCCAAAGGTTTAGTAAATGCGGTGCTGCGACAATTTCAACGTGAACAACACATTCTTACAAAGACTTCTCCTGAAGAACTGACACAACAATTTAATCATCCATTGTGGCTGATTGAAAAACTACAACAAGCATGGCCAGAGCATTGGCAAGCGATATTGCTTGCGAATAATCAACATCCGCCGATGACTTTGCGAGTGAATCAACGTTTCTATTCACGAGAAAAATATATAGAAAAATTACAACAAGCAAATATTCTTGCAACCGTTCATGCTACGGTTGATACAGCTATTGAATTAATTAAACCTGTAAATGTCAATAAACTACCAGGATTTAAAAACGGTTGGGTTTCAGTGCAAGATGCAGCATCACAATTAGCAGCAACTTTATTAGAACTTGCTCCGCAGCAACGAATATTAGATGCGTGCGCTGCCCCAGGAGGTAAAACCTGTCACATATTAGAAACAGAACCTAATTTAGCAGAGCTAGTGGCAATAGATATTGATGCTGAACGTTTACAACGTGTTACTGAAAATTTACAACGTTTACGTTTGCAAGCTACAGTTTACGCAGGAGATGCTAATCAACCATCGAATTGGTGGGATGGTAATTTGTTCGATCGCATTTTATGTGATGCCCCCTGCTCCGCAACCGGTGTCATTCGACGGCATCCAGATATTAAATATTTACGTCAACCGAATGATTTGGATAGTTTACATCAACAACAAGTTCACCTTTTACAGAGGTTATGGCCATTGCTTAAAGTAGGTGGTAAATTAGTCTACTCAACGTGCTCGATCTTTCCGCGTGAAAATGTCGAAGTTATTTCTGCTTTTTTACAAGCCGAGTCTACCGCTCGTTCGATTCCCATTAATGGGAAATGGGGCATTGAACAAACTCACGGTCGCCAAATTTTACCGGGTGAAAACGGTATGGATGGATTTTATTACGCGGTGTTAGAGAAAACGGCTGGCTGAAGTGAAGCGAAATCCAGGGTTATTATGATGAAATCCCGGATTCCGCTTTGCTGCATCCAGGCTACCTGAACTGTTGCATATGCTCAACAAATTGCTGCCACACAACATTAGGCGGTAATTGTGTAACAAAACACTTAGAGTCTTCAGTCCATTTACATTGTCGTAAATAACAGGGTGCACATTCAAACTCGGCCACCAGAAATTTTTGAAATGGAGTTTTGATCCCTAATAAATTCATATCGGTAGGACCATATAGATGAATAGCAGGAATGTTTAATGCAGCGGTGAGATGTGCTAAACCGGTGTCTACTGTGATTACCGCGGTGGCGCCACGAATAACCTGTGCTTGTTCAATAATACGTAAACGTGGCAATACCGTGGTATTAGGGGCAACGCCTAAACGTTGCGCGCGTTCGTGCTCCGATTTCCCACCCCAAGGCAATACAATGTGATAACCTGCTGCGGTGGCTAATTTGATTAACTCTACCCAATAGGATTCGGGCCAATGCTTCGAATTCCAAGTAGTGCTATGCATAAAAATAAGGTAGGGCTTGGGTAAAGTGAAATTTAATGCCGGCAATGCTTGTAAATCGATGCCAAAATCGGCCGGCGTAGTGGGTCGCTCATAACCTAACGCGGCCGCAAATAAAGAACGCTGGCGATCAACGGCATGGGCATTTTTAAAATCGGGTAAAGCAACAGTTTTTTGATAAACAAGATGTGCTCCAGCTTCACGCACGCTTTGTTTATCCGTGCCACAACGTAGACCACGACTTAATAATGTGACGATAGCACTTTTTATATTATTTTGTGCATCTAACACTATATCATAACGTTTAGTACGTAATTCGCGCCAAAAGCGCCATAAATCTCCCGACTTTAAAGATTGCCATTTGTTTTTTGACCAACGCCGATGCGCACTTTTAATAATACGTGAAACACCAGGGTGCATTAAGGCAACATCGGCAAAGGCTTCATCGAGTACCCAATCAAATTCAATATCGGGTATAGCGCGTTTGGCATCGGTAATAGCAGGCAATGCATGAATTAAATCGCCCATAGAAGTGAGTTTTACAATTAACACGCGCATAGTTAGTATCCACCAAATCCTAAACGGCGAGCCCATTGTTTTATTTTTGCAGAAAAACGATGCCGTGTTTGATGTTTAATTAACGCATTGTTATCGGTAAGATAATTCATTTGAATGACTTTACGTTCACCGACAATAGGTTTATGACCATGCCAACCATTATCCGTGACTTTAAATAACAATAAAGTACCCGCATTAGGCGGTACTTCTGCCGCAAAATTATCGAGGTTTTTATCGTCATACAGAATACGCAAGCGACCTTCATCTGCATCCCAACTATCATTCATATACATTAATAATGTTACTAACTTACTTTTGCTGTCAGTATGGATACGACCATCAGTTTTATCTGCGTGCCCACGTACAGTAATTAAAACCGGTTTATCGGTTAAATCCATTTCTAACTTTTTGGCAATGGTCTGACGTAAAGCATCGCTATTCAGCGCGTCTATTAATTGATTGAACACGTGGCCTGTTTGTACAGAGCTTAATGGAAAACTGCCGGCTTGTTTGATATCAGGGAAGTCGTTTTGTAATGCAGAGAGATATTCAGGTCGAATAAAATTAGGAATAATGACATAAGGATAGGGCGTCTGCTGTAACGCAGCGGCTTCCAAGGCGGCAATATCTAGCATAGTGTGTTGATTAGTCATGGATTCTCCCCTTTAATTCATAGGGCATAGTGCCCAAATTGGGAGCATTTTATCATGAAATTAGGGGAAAGGATAAAATTCAGAGATTTTCTAATGCCTTCCTCGCAAATTCACACAATACATTTTTGCCCAATACAAAAATGTATTGTGCAAAAATGTATGACCGCGACCATGACGTAACTAATTGATTTTAAATTAAAATATTTAAATAACCCCTTCGATCCACACCTTTAAATCCCTAATTTCTTGATCACACACGTTATGTGCCATGGGATAACTGTGCCACTCTAGGGGAAAATTAGTCTGTTTTAATGTCTCCGCCAATTGCTGGCCAAGCTGGAACGGTACGATATCATCGGCGGTGCCGTGGGCAAGAAAAGTGGGAATGCGGGGAGTCGCTATGGTGATTAATTTATCGGCAATAGGCAAAAAAGTTGACAGTCCAATTAATCCGCCTAAGCGATGAGGTGTGGTTAAAGCGGTATAAGTGGCCATCGCTCCCCCCTGGGAGAAGCCCGCTAACAGAATGTGGTCGACTGGAATGCCGAGCGCAATTTGTTCTGCAATTAAATGTTCAATTTGTGTGGCGGTGGCTTTGATTTCTGCTTCGGCAAAACCGTATTCAGCACTTGTACTTTTTGAATACAAATCAAACCAAGCTCGAGCTGGGATGCCATTAAATAAACTAACTGGGCGAATGGGAGCGTGAGGAAAAATAAAACGAATGTTCAACTTAGATAGTTGTAATTGCGGAACGATTGGTTCAAAATCGTGTCCATCAGCACCGAGACCATGCAACCAAATAATGCTGTGAGTGGCGGGTTTCGAAGGTTCAACGGTGACTAGTTCTAACATGGCAGTGATTTCCCAAGAGTAAATGTATGCAAATACGGTTTATACCTTTAATGATGGCGATTATATGGTTTATTACGGCATGTGGCCAGTCAGGTCCATTATATTTGCCGCCCCCGGAGCATCCGCCAGTCCCCGGCTCGATTGATCATGATATTGCCGATGGCGAAGGAACGGATGTTGGCTCGGATCTGAGCCCTAATTCTGAGATTGTCGAAGGCCCGGTTTCGGATCCCCCCGCACCGTAGTCGCAGTTGTATCTTTCACGCACAAATGATACAGTGATATTAACTTTACTGGTCTTGGATGGGCGGAAATGGAAACACAAACTGCAGTTGCTTTTGAGCCAATAGAGGAGGCACTCGACCCCTGGGCTTTAAACCAATGTAAGCCAGTAACAATGGCCCCTGCGGCATTGTCTGTACAATCTTATTGTCGTTCTAAAACTTTTATCGCGCGATCAGGCGTCAACCCACTAGTTGCTACGGCTTCGGCGCTATTTTCTTTAATTGCAAAATTACGCCAGGCAAAATCGTATGAGAATTTGAATCAATTGCAGAGCGATCTTGTGCATGAAGTGAAAGCGTTTGAATGTGCTGCCATTGGACGCCATTACGATACCGAACAAATTGTCGTTGCTCGTTATGTCATGTGCGCCACACTCGATGAAACAATTTTGCGTACAGCCTGGGGTTTGGCCAGAAATTGGCAACAATATTCGTTAGTTGCAGCATTTAAGGAAGATGCTGCTACCGGTGAGAAAGTCTTTGCGTTATTAGAACGGTTACGACAAACACCGACCGCCTATGTTGATTTATTAGAATTTTTCTATTTATGTTTAAGTTTAGGTTTTGAAGGTAAATATCGGATTATTGATAATGGCCGGCAAGCCTTAGATAGTTTGTTAGATGATTTGTATCGTATCATCCGCCGTGAGCGTGGTGATGTTTCCGCACCTCTGGTCGTTTCTTCGCAAGCGCGAATGATGCAAGCAGATAATCAATCCATAGGGTTACCATTAAAAAGTATTTTGACAACGGCAGCCATTATTTTAACTGTGGTATATACCAGCTTCGTAATGATGTTGCATATAGAAGTGCAACCCGTTTCCCAATTAATGGCCGCAGTGACAACTAATCAATAGTAAGTCTTATGATATGCAAAAGAAACAAGAGAAAAAACCGGAAAAGTTGGATGATATTATTCAAAAATTGCATCAGCGATTCGAAGGTGCTATTCGTTTTTTAAAAGAAACGTCATTAAATAACATCGATCAACGCACAAAACTCTTTAATTTGCCTTGGTTTTTGCTTTTAGGTTTTCATGACTCAGGTAAAACATCCCTCTTAACACACTCACAACTAGACTTTATTTTAAGTAAAAAAAATCATTCTGAAAAACCACGTATGAGTCATTGTGAGTGGTGGGCAACACGCGAGACTGTGTTTTTGGATGTCAATAATGGTTACACGATTCAATCACGCAAGGACAAGCAGCAGCGTAAACTCTGGTTTGATTTTTTGGAGTTACTGCGACAACATCGACGCCAAAAGCTAGTGGATGGAGTTATCTTTTGTATTGATATCGATAAGCTGTGTACCACTAACAAAGCCGAACGGAATGCCTATTTTCACAGTGTACGAGGACGATTGAAAGATTTAGCCAGTTATGCGCGCATGGCGTTTCCGGTATATTTTGTAATTAACAAAGCGGATAAATTATCAGGTTTTCTCGATTTTTTCGACCACTTAAATAAAGATGAAGCGCGTCAACTGTGGGGCATGTTATTTAACCAAGCACAAACACATTCATCCCAAGCATTGGCGGATGCCTTTGATTTAGAATACGATAAATTACTGGATCAGTTGAATCAACGCGTCATCTATCGATTGCATCATGAGCGTAATCTTAATAAACGGGCGTTGATTAAAGATTTTCCTTTGCAAGTAGAAAGTATTAAAAAGCCCCTAGCTGCGTTTTTACAAAATATGGCAGATACATTGGGAGCCAATCAACCCTGTCAATTGCGAGGAATTTATTTTTGTGCGGCGATGCCACAAGAGAATGTAGCCGTTGATCGTTTGCTGCAACCGTTAACACAAATTTTTTCTTTGCAAAATCTGTTACCGGTGACGGAAAATCAAATTCATCGCCCTTATTTCACACATGATATTTTTCAACAGTTACTTCGCGACAAAAACTTAACTTTAAGCTATAACCAACAAACTCAACATAAATTTAAATTAGGTATGCAATGGGTGGCTGTGGGTGTATGTAGCTTGTTTGTCGTGAGCATGATCTATGGTTGGATACATAGTTTCTCAAAAAATATTGCTGATCTAAGCAAAATGGAGCAGGCATTAGCACAGTATCAATTGTTAGCTTCAAATACGAATACGGTTAATATGCATCAAACTTTGGCACAGCTAGATCGATTATCTCTAGCAAAATCACAATCAAAGCATGCCGTCATGCCATGGGTAATGCGTACTTTCATGAAACAGGATATGGCTATTTACGATAAAGCTAACCAAGCTTTTATTCAGACTATCCAAACAATTATACAGCGACAATTGCAACAGATTTTAGAGATGCAATTAAAACAAGGCGTAAACTCAGCATCCGATAAAATGTACGGCACGTTACGCGCATACTTAATGTTGTTTGAACCGCAATTTTTTAACAAAGATTATATTGTCGGATGGCTAGATCGCTATTGGTTGCAAACCGATCAATTAGGTGAAAAAGAAATCCAACAAATCAACAAATATTTAATGGTAGCTTTATCACAACCGTTAAATTTGCGGGCGAATAATCAGCTGATTGACGCTACACGTGCAAAATTAAATAATTTATCACAACCGATTTTAATCAAAGCATTAATTGAGGCAGGTACGGTAACAAATAGTCTGACATTGCAATTACCTGCAGTAGAGGATCATTTAGTTTTTACTGCGCCAGTAACTCAAATTACTATCCCAGCAGCTTATCGCGTGGATCAATTTGCACATGTATATGATTCGGTTTCATTACAAGTGGCAGATGCGTTAACCAATGGCGATTGGGTATTGCGCAATCAAATAAAAAAAGGGCCCGTTTCACCGCAATTAGTTGAGAAAGTAAGACAATTTTATATTGAAAATTACGTCGAATTATGGCGCACGGTGTTGTCTGGATTGCAAATAGCTCCCTTTAATTCTTACAAACAGGGCGCACAAGTTATTGCTACCTTTACGCAACCTAATTCACCTACGTTGAAATTAATTTATGAAATTGCGGCCAATACCAAAGTGTATTATCGTAATGCGCCTACCCCTATTAGTTTGCAATTTAGTGCTTTCCATAATTCAGTGAATCAAATATTGGCGACCAGTCACGATAATTTGCAACAACTTGGTGGTTATTTAGTGAGCTTACAACAAAATGTAAACGCTTCCATGGCAGCGATAGAATTAGCAAAATCGCATAAATTGTTACAAGATCAACAAGGTGATGCATTTTATCAATTGACAACACAAGCTCAAAAAGCGCCATTTCCTTGTAATGTATGGTTGACGCAGTTGCTACAAAATAGTTGGAATTTAATTTTGCAAGATGCACAAAAAGGCATTAATCAAGCTTGGACGGATAATGTGTATTCTGATTTTCAAAATAAAATAGTTTCGTTTTATCCTTTTAACAAAGCTGCAGCGCAAGATGTAGCGATGGAAGAATTTTCGACATTTTTTGCTCGCAGCGGCACGTTAGATAGTTTCATTACCACGTATTTAGCACCGTTTGTGGATCTACAACAGAAACCGTGGGCGTTAACTTCATTTAATGGTGCAGTATTACCTATTTCTTCTGAATCATTAATTGCATTGCAACGTGCTGCAGCTATTCGAGATACGTTTTTTAATAAACAAAATGCGCCAGCACAAATTCAGTTTTTATTAAAACCGACTATGTTATCACCCGAAACAAAAATGGTTGATTTAAGTATCGACTCGCAATCAGCCCAATATAATGACGAGTTTAAAGCGCCAACACGATTTGAATGGCCGGGTAAAGAAAAAACTCATTTTGTCGCCATGGTTTTCACAGGTAAAGATGATACGCAAACCAGCGCTACCATGACGGGCCCCTGGGCATTGTTTCACTGGTTAGATAGTGCTAATCCGCAACTTAATGGCGAGCAATTAAGTTTAAATTACCAAGCTGCGCCGTACGCGTTTGAGTTTGATGTCCTCAGTGACCAAACAAATAATCCTTTTACCCTGAATTTATTGCACGGATATACCATTCCAGCGTCGTTGTAAAATCTGTTGCCAAGCCATCTTTTTAGATTTGCCATCTCAGCTTGTTAGATTCGCAATGTCATCTTTTTGGATTTGTCATGCCAGCGAAGGCTGGCATCCAGGCGGCGGAGAGATGAGACCATAACTGGCATGAGAACGAAGAACGAATAGCTACCAACGCTATCAAATGGCTAACACTTGCCGTAAACCCTCATCGATCAAACTTATTTCATGGGCAGATAAGATGCCTTCAAAGCGAATAAAGCGGCGTTTATCGAGAGCACGGAGTTGATCTAATACAGCGCGTACCTTTAAATTATTAAAATAAATTTGAATGCTAAGAGGCGGTTTTTCGGGTGCCTGAGTTGAAAGAGGAACCGCAATAATAGTACTGCGAGCTGCGTTGATAGGTGATGCGCCGACTAAAACCCATGGCCGCGTTTTCTTTTGCTCACTACCCTGTATTTGATGTTCTTCAACTAGGTAGACTTCGCCTCGTCGAAATTTAAAAGCATTACTTGGATTCTTGTGTATCATCATCTAACCCATCCTGGCCAAACTCATTATCCCACGCTATCATCTCTTCTTTCACACCATAACTTTCTTCAAGCTCTTTAGCGCAAAGATAGAGGGTTTGCTCGCGAGCACTTATTTCTCTTTCCAAAAGCGCAGCGATCACTCTACTGCGATCACGCGCAGGGATCGCGGCCCGCATACGACTCACCAATTTATCAGGAAAAGAAAACATCACTTTCGCAGTCATAAATTTCTCCGCTTTCTCTATATATCTATATTATAGTTTATATATTATATAAATAAAAGCGCTGCCATACTATATAATATTTTGGATCTCACCAGAATGACGACAGACACGCGTTAGTTACAATAAACACGTTATTTATCATATAGATATAGCAAAAAATAAGTCATTATCCAAATTTGCTCAATGCCCATTGAGTAAATTTACTCAGTGGGCATTGAGTAAACTAGCTCTGCAAAAACAACTGTGTCACTTCATCAACAAATAGCCGACCTTTGTTTGTCATGAAAATTATTGAATCATCAAATGTTAATAGCTCTTTCTCTGCCGCGATTTTTAATGCTGGTTGAAGCGCGGTGGCAGATAAGCCTGTACGTTCGATAAATAATGACAAAGGAATTACTTGATTCAAACGTAATGCATTGAGCATAAACTCAAAGGGTAAATCTTTATCGGTAATCACGCGTTGTTCGCTGATCAATGGAGTTTGGGGATTGAGATAATCTTTGGGATGTTTGGTTTTGGTTAATCGTATAATGCTATTGTCGGGTAATGTGATTTTGCTATGGGCTCCTGCACCAATGCCAAGATAATCACCGAATTGCCAATAATTTAAATTGTGACGACAGTGTTTGCCAGGCAAACTGTATGCTGATACTTCGTATTGTTGAAACCCTTGTTGTGCTATAAGTGCTTGCCCACGAGTTTGAATTTCCCATAAGGTTTCTTCATCCGGTAGAGCAGGTGGCTTCATATGAAATAATGTATTCGGTTCCAACGTCAATTGGTACCACGATAAATGTGTTGGTTGCAACGCGAAAGCTTGTTGCAAATCCGCCATCGCATCTTCAACCGTTTGCGTAGGTAAACCATGCATCAGATCTAAATTAAAATTATCAAAGCCGGCAAGTTTTGCGGTGTAAGCAGCGTTAATCGCCTCTTGTGAATTATGAACACGACCTAACTGTTGCAATTTTTCGGCATTAAAACTCTGAATGCCAATCGAAAGACGATTCACACCTGCAGCACGATAAGCTTCGAAACGATCTTGCTCTACGGCGCCGGGGTTCGCTTCTAAAGTAATTTCTGCATCATGCGTTAAATTAAGTATATTGCGAACCCCGGCAATTAAACGTTGAATCGCTGTTCCAGAAAATAAACTCGGCGTGCCGCCACCGAAAAATATACTTACAATCGGACGATCTTGAATTAATGGTTGATCCGCAGCTAAATCGTTCAAAAGAGCATTAATATACACTTGCTCTGGTAATTCTTGCTTCAATGCATGCGAGTTGAAATCACAATAAGGACATTTGCGGATACACCAAGGCAAATGGATGTAAAGACTTAAAGGAATAGCATTATTCATCGTTATAACTCGGCAAGGCCGGAAAAAATAATTCAGTAATTAATAATGGAAAACCAGCAATAGAAAATATAGAACGACGTCCCCATAAGCGTGTCACTGTCATTGGATTTTCTAACGTAGCACAAGTAAATAAATCACTCCCGATATCAACATATCCAAATTCAAATGCGCTGCGAGTAACATCAGGATTATCGTATAGCAAAGTATCTCCAATCGGTTTAGTGCCTAATTGCGCAAAATGTTCTGCATAGCGATCCAGTGTTCTTTGCGGAATGACAGTGCGACCGTAGGTGAGTGGTTGTTTATCGTCAGTTAAATAAATCTGACGCACTAAACCAGCATCAGCATGTAATAATTCAGCTTCGTTGCTAGGGAGTGTCATCGTTTCTTGCTTGAGTAAATGTACATGTATAGATTCATTATGTCGTTGTAATGCTTGAGTTAAACGAAAAGGTTTTACTAGCCAATCTCGTAGGTGTTCAGGAGTCGTTTTTAACACATTGAGTTGAACTGGATTCCAGCTATACATAAATTTTATCCTCCGACGATGATTTTACGACAAAATCCCAATTTTGTCCCGATCTTGTCTTGTAGAAAAGCCTATTCATCTATAGAATCGGAGGTCAGCCTGACTTAGTAAAAAGGATATTAACATGAAAAAATTGATTTCAAAATGTACATTATGGGCTAGCAGTGCTCTTATGGGAGTCTGTTTAACAGCGAATGCATCACTTGATGGTATCTACGTCGGTGGTACGTTAGGAAACAGCAATATTAAAGCTTCCCCAAGCTCTCAAAACCTTAGCCCCGCTTCTTATGATAATAGTGGCTTTGCGTGGAATGTTTTTACCGGTTATCAAGTAAATTCTAATTTTGCGCTCGAAGTTGATTACACTGATTTCGCAGAAGTGAGTTATAAAAATGTAAAAGGCATTTCAGGCGCAAATTCTAATTTAGATCAACAATCTCTCGGTATTGTCGGTAAGTTAATGTTTCCTCTCGGCGCCGGATTCGAGATTTTTGCTGAAGGCGGCATGGACTATGTTAATGTTGAACGTAATCCTAATTCCGTGGCAAAAGCCAATGGCGTGAATAGTAATTCGAGTAATCCTATTCGTCCTACTTATGGAGTAGGTGCAGATTATACTTTTTATCCTGGATGGTCAGTTTTGGTTGAATGGAATCAAATTAGCAGTGGTGGCGGGGTTGAAACCACTAATTATGTTGCTGGTGGTCTCGCTTTTCACTTTGGTTAACATTCCAATAAGGTATCAGTACGATGTTTAAAAAAATTCATATCGCTTTGGCCGTTGTGGCTATCGGGTTTTCCGCTTCTGCATTTGCTGCTAAGAGTGGACTTTATACTGGCATTGAATTGGGCGGAACACGAACGAATTTCAGTAGCAGCGATTTAGCACTCCCAGGTGCAGATATTGATAAAAACAGTTTTGCTGGTCGTGTTGAGCTAGGTTATCAATTTGGTCAGTATCTTGCATTGGAAATGGGTTATGCTTATTTAGGTTATAATAAATTTAATAATGCATTTAATATCTCAGGTTTGGATGGACATATCACACAGCAATCCGGCGATTTGATCGGTAAGGTTTTACTGCCAGTTACACATGGTTTCGGCTTATATGCACTAGTGGGCGGCGCGTATGTGTATGAAAAACCAACGCTTACTGGTTCTGCTAAATCTATGGGCTTCAGTATCAGCGGCAGCGAACACGCGATTCGTCCAACCTATGGTTTAGGTGTCGGCTATGATTTCAATCCTAAATGGACTATCGATGCATCATGGCGTCAAATTAATTCGGGTAGTAACATTCCACAGATTGATTTTATGAGTGGTGGTATTACTTATCATTTTGGATAGGGTAATTATATAGTTACTAAAGCTTGCGTCTTCAAATTCCCCTCTCCCGCGTATGATCATGAAATGAGAGCAGCATATGAATGCGGGAGAGGGGTTAGGGGAGAGGGACTTCCCCAACTCCCCCCTCAAAACACCCCGGCAATCCTTTCCAACTGACAAAGCGTGCCATAATGTTTTTATCCTCCAGCATGCCTAATGTGGCTGTCATATTTGGTGGGAGATAGGGAATATAAATATGCGACGGTTGTAGTTTAAACGGAGAGTCAGTCTCTAATTCAAATAAAAAAAGCGTCGAATCAACGTTATCAGTGAGTGCTAAAGCCAGCGACAATCCTGCGCCGAGGGCAGCAGGTGAGACAGAAAATACTGTGATAGCTTTTTTATTCTCACTTATCATGAATTGTTGTGATGGTAATGGATAAGCTAATTTATCTATTTCACAAAACTCAATATTTTTCCCAGTAATATACTGTAAATTTGTATCATTTAACTTAAATAAAAAATCTACTTTGTGTTCAATTGTGGAATGTCGAAAATAAGGTAAGCCACACACACTATCCCCTGCTTGAATCATAGCGCACAGCTCAGGCGACAATACACGTATCAACCGATAACCCCCCGGTAAATCAGTGTGGGCGATGATAGGGAGAGATATTGATTTTGCAACACTCATATTCATACTTTTAATTTGGGGACATATAGCTCTTTTAACATGGAACTTTCCGTGTCACAACTCTCCGGCACGGAAACTTACGACACGCAAATTCCCGTGTCAATATATCTTATTGATTTATTACATTTTTTCTAACTTCACACCTCGATATATCCCCCAAATAATAACGTCAATAAATAAAACGGTTTGCGATTCGTGGTTCGCGAACTGCAAATCTATCCTCGTAGCGAGGCTCATAAAAAGTATTTGTAAAACAAAAACCGGCGTGATAGTATTCAATAAATTAATCTTTAATGCGCTATGTAATCTACAAAAGGAGCTGTTATGTTAGATCCCAAAAAATGCCAACAAGTGATTGATGACTTGGCTAAGAAATTAGCCGACGCAGTGCCCAGTGGCGTTTTGCATGTCAAACGCGATGTCGAGCAAACTTTCAAAGCCATTTTGCAAAGCGCTTTTGCGAAGTTGGATTTGGTGACGCGCGAAGAATTTGATGTGCAGGTGGCAGTGTTAGCCAAAACACGCAGTAAATTAGAAGCATTAGAACGCACAGTTGCGGAACTTGAAGCAAAAAATGGCGTGAATAAACCGAGCACGGAACAACGGGAAAACGATTAATGAGCAAACTGGCGGTGGTGTATACCCGTGCCATGATGGGAATGCATGCACCACTTGTAACTGTTGAAGCCCATTTATCACTAGGAATGCCAGGATTTTCTATTGTAGGTTTACCGGAAGCTGCGGTGCGTGAAAGTCGCGATCGGGTGCGCAGTGCATTATTGAATTCCAATTTTTCCTTCCCAGACAAACGCATTACCATTAATTTAGCGCCAGCGGATATACCGAAAGGCGGCAGTCGTTTCGATCTTCCGATTGCTTTAGGTATCATTGCCGCTTCAGGACAATTACCACTGGATGCATTACATGAATACGAATTCACTGGCGAATTAGCATTATCTGGCGAGGTACGTTCAGTATTAGGCACGTTACCTTTCGCGATAAAAACCCGACAAGTCGGCAGAAAATTGATCGTGCCAGAAAGCAATGCGCATGAAGCAGCATTAGCGGGTGATCTAGAAGTGTATCCTGCAAAACATTTACTGGATGTCTGCGCTCATTTACGCGGTGAAAAATTATTGCTGCAACGTAATGCAAGTGTAGCAACGATTAATTCTGAACTAGATCATGATGTCGATCTTGCTGATGTGCGCGGGCAACAATATGCAAAGCGTGCTTTAGAAATCGCTGCCGCGGGTGGTCATAGTTTATTAATGATGGGGCCACCTGGCACAGGCAAAACCATGTTGGCAAGTCGATTACCGAGTATATTACCACCGCTTACCGAAGACGAATCGCTCGAAGTGGCGGCAGTGCGATCTATCAGCAAACAATTAAATGCAACCCCCATGTTATGGCGCGAACGTCCTTTTAGAGCGCCGCATCATACTGCATCTAGCATTGCCTTAGTGGGAGGCGGACGTCCTCCTTGCCCGGGTGAAATTTCATTAGCACATCGAGGCGTTTTGTTTTTAGATGAATTGCCGGAATTTAATCGACAAGCATTAGAAACCTTACGTGAGCCATTAGAATCGGGTACAGTCACAATTTCTCGCGCCGGCAATTACGCAGAATTTCCCGCTAATTTTCAATTGATCGCCGCCATGAATCCCTGCCCTTGCGGCCACGTCGGTGATGCACAACAATCTTGTCGCTGCACACCCGATCAAATTCAACGTTACCGCGCACGTTTATCCGGCCCGCTATTGGATCGTATTGATTTGCATGTCACAGTTCCGCCCTTACTGCAAAATGAATTACCGTCAAATTCAACAGTAACCGCTGAAACCAGCGCAGAAGTGCGAGCTCGAGTAGAAGTGGCGCGTGATCGACAAATGCAACGCGCAAATAAGTTAAATTTTCAATTGAATACACACGATCTCAATAAACACTGCCAACTTAATTCAGCCTGCACACAAGTATTAGAACAAGCCATCAATAAGTTCAAACTTTCTGCCCGCGCGTATCACCGTATCCTCCGCGTGGCTCGTACTATTGCGGATCTCGCCAAGGCCGAACAACCTGAACTACCTCACATCAGCGAAGCATTAAGTTATCGCCAACAGGCGGAGCAGTGGTAAACTATTTGTGATTATTTACACCTAAATTTACTGTCTAGGCAGTAAACGTCATTGTAAATCTATAAATAAAGCCTGAAAAATAGCTTATAAGCGATTTCAAGCCTATAATTACTGTTACAGCAGTAAAAATGATTGATTTTACTCATGGAGTCGCTATATCAGTAGACTTTTAGCCAACTTTAGCTTATAATTACTGCTATGACAGTAAAAAAGAGCGAATATGATGAACCCTCCTTCTTTCAAACACTTGGCTCACATCGTGCGACAACATCGCCGTACCAGCGGTTTAACCCAGCAAGAATTAGCGGAGTTGGCCGGTGTGGGGAAAACCGCGGTATTTGATATAGAACATGCTAAACCTACGGTTCAATTTTTAACTTTGTATAAGGTACTACATACACTCAATATAAAGCTATTATGTAAAAGTCCATTGTTAAATACCGAGCAGGAGTTGTTTTAATGCGTAAAGCTCAGGTTTTTTTCAAAGGTATCCCCGCTGCTATTTTTACAGAAATCATTCCTGGGCAATCTTATCGAATTGAATATTTGGCAGATTATGTCGGCGAACCTATTTCACTCACTATGCCGACTTCACAGAAAGTATATGAATTTTCTCGCTTCCCTCCATTTTTCGATGGATTATTACCTGAGGGACCGCAGCTAGAAGGATTATTACGTCTTGGTAAATTAGATCGGTATGATTATTTTGGCCAAATTATTCGAGTGGGTCATGACCTCGTGGGCGCTGTAACGTTAGAGGAAATATCAGCATGAAAATGATAATGCGCTGCCCAATTAGTTATGAACCAGTAGAGCCAGGTCAAAAGTATTCATTAGCTGGATTAAAACGACTTTCACACAATTTAAAACAGTTACACGATTTACCTTGGACAGCAGAGTCTCAACGCTTAGAAGCGGTTGAGCGCGCGACAAAGATTTCTATTCAAGGTGTACAGTCAAAATTAAGTGCAACATTAAATGTAACACAAGGTAAATTTGATTTGGTCGATAAAAATGGCCGGTTTATTTTAAAACCTCAAAGCAGTGTGTATCCACAGTTACCTGAAAACGAAGATGTGACTATGCGCCTGGCTGCTTTAGTGGGTATAGAAACGCCATTGCATGGAATGATTTACTCGATAGATGGTAGTTTAACGTATTTTATAAAACGATTTGATCGAGGAAGTCGTGGAGTCAAATATGGGCAAGAAGATTTTTCGCAATTAACCCAAGATACGCGGGATACAAAATATAACTCTTCCATGGAAAAAGTAGCTGAAATTCTCGAGAAAAACTGTACTTTTCCTATATTAGAAAAGAAAAAATTATTACAAAGAGTCATTTTTAATTTTTTAATTGGTAATGAAGATATGCATCTTAAAAATTTTTCTTTAATTTCACGAGATAATAAAATTGAGCTTACACCGGCATATGATTTGGTTAACTCGACGTTGGCATTAAAAAATGCAAAAGAAGAAATCGCTTTACCATTAAATGGAAAAAAAAGAAATTTGAGGAAAAAAGATTTTATTGAGTACTATGCCTATGAAAGATTGATGCTGAATTCCGATGTGGTAGATAAAATATCAGCACAGTTTTCTGCAAATTTTATGATATGGGAAAATTTGATTAACATGTCCTTTCTCTCAGATGAAAGTAAGCAAGGTTATTTAACTTTATTGCGAGAACGAGTTCGTATTTTAAGTTTATAATTTTTTAAACAGAGAAAATAATGCATATATGGGTTGATGCTGACGCTTGTCCTAAAGCAATTAAAGAAATTTTATTTCGTGCAGCGAAACGGACTGAGATATGTGTGACGTTGGTGGCGAACCAATTGTTAACGATCCCTGCCTCACCGTTTATAAAAAAAATAATCGTGTCATCCGGTTTTGACGTGGCGGATAAGCGGATTGTAGATGAAATGTCAGCCGGCGATTTAGTGATTACAGCGGATATACCTTTAGCCGATGCAGTGATTAGCAAAGGGGGTGTTGCATTAAATCCGCGTGGAGAATTATACAGCGTAGAAAACATCAAACACCGTTTAGCTATGCGTAATCTTATGGGCGAATTGCGCGACAGTGGTTTAATCAGCGGCGGCCCGGATCAGTTAAGCCAAAAAGAACTTATGGCTTTCGCCAATCAACTAGATCGCCTGCTAGCAAAACGACGTTAAGATCTTTTTTCATAAAGTTATCTATTTTTATTACCACTTTTACATAAAACTGGTTATAATTATTACCACTTAGGCGTTAAATCGGTAAAAAAAATGGATGGATTAAGCTATGATTGAAGTGTTAAAAGAAATTATTCTTGATTTTCAAGAAGTTACCTTCAAGCCTAGTATTAAGCGGCAGTTAGAAATAACGCACTTGCCAGATAAGGCCACCATTTGTATTGGTGTTCGGCGTAGCGGTAAGTCTACATATATGTTACAAATTGTTCAAAAATTGTTGGATTCAGGGGTTTCGCGTCAGAATATTCTTTATGTTAATTTCTTTGATGATCGGTTACATTTTCTACAAGATGATCAGCTTAATATCGTATTGGAGGCTTATTTCTCTCTCTATCCAGAAAAGAAAAACTCAGAAACGATTTACTGTTTTTTTGATGAAATTCAAATTGTTCCTGGGTGGGAAGTCTTCGTTGAACGAGTAATGCGGACGGAACGTTGTGAAGTGTATATTACGGGTTCTTCAGCAAAAATGTTGTCGAAAGAAATTGCCACTGAAATGCGAGGTCGGGCATTATCCTGGGAAATATTCCCATTTTCACTGGTTGAATATTTAACATTTAAAAATATCAATTATCATGCGCCATTCAGCACTAAAAATCGGTTTTTAATTCAAAATGCGTTTGATGAATATTGGCAAACAGGAGCATTCCCTGAAGTACTCGCTGTGGATAAGGCGCTAAGAATAAAGATACATCAAGAATATTTCAACGCGGTATTATTTAGGGACCTTATAGAACGACATGATATTTCCCATCCCAAAGCATTAATCGATTTAGCGTATTGGTTAATCAATAATACGGCATCGTTATATTCTATCAATAGCCTTACTGGGTATTTAAAAGCATTGGGGCATAAAATATCGAAGGCACATGTTTCAGAGTATTTGTCCTGGTTTGAGGATGCCTATTTCTTTTTTACAGTACGAATTTTTGATGCTTCATTGGCAAGAAGTAATGCTAATCCAAAGAAAATTTACTGTGTTGATCATGCCTTAGTGACATCGATAGCATCGGGTATTCTAGTCAACGCAGGACATTTACTTGAAAATCTGGTATTCATGATATTACGGAGAAAAACAGAGAAAATATTTTACTATAAAACTCAAAATAATAAAGAAGTAGATTTTATAATACAACGAGTTGATCGAACGTATCAGTTAATTCAAGTATGTGAAACATTGGCGGATACAGAAACGAAACGACGTGAAATTAATGCATTATTAGACGCTATGCTAGAATTAAATTTGAATGATTCTTATATAGTGACAAGGCATGAAGAAGAAGTCATCACTGTGGGCGAGAAGAAAATCCATGTAGTTCCGGTTTGGAAATTTGCACTCGGAATTGTCAACGGTTAGTGTAGTAATAAACGGAGTAATGATCTTGAATCAAGCAATGCTGATTGTGATTGGCGGAGGACTAGGATCTTTATCCCGCTATTGGATACTGCTATTATTGAACATCTCAATACCCAAATTGAACCGGGTCATATCGTGAGTTGGCCCATTACGGTAAATATTTAGCTCAGGGTATCCAATTCGTGAGATTTACCGACAATCACCAATAAATCCCCCGCGTGTAATGTCGTTTTCGAGTCGGGATTTAAAATTTGATTGCCATTATGTTCAATACCGACAATTAATCCCGATACTTTTTCTCGAATACCCGACTCTTTAATCGTTTTACCTATAAAAGTATGATCTTGTTCTAACAAAATCGTTTTTAAACTAAAATGTTCTAAATGGTCCGCAACTTCTGCTTGGGGTGGTTGTATTTCAATAAGCTTCTTAAATGCTTCTAATTGTTCATCATTACCCAAAACGATTAACTTATCGTGTGCCAGTAATTTTTCCACTCCTCTTGGAGGAACAATTATAGTTTGTCCTCGGTAAATAGCTACGATATTAATGCCGTAGTTTTGTCGTATTTTATTTTCGTGTAAGGTTTTGTCGACTAATGGCGATAGTGCACTAACATAAATATCAATTAAATGTGTATCCCACGGAGCTAACAATTCATATCGATTTTTAGCAATTTCTTTTTTAATATTATTAATAAAATGTCGCTCAAACCAATGATAAGTTTTTCCTAGTGTATTATGCATTAGGCCGAAGAAGAGTAAGGTGGTCCCTATTAATAGCGTTGTAATTACCCACGACTCAAAATACGCAATACTTAATACGATTATTTCGAATAATGTCACGGACCAAATAGAAAAATGCATTATTTTTAATGATTTTTTAGAGCATAAAGCAGAGATAGGTTTAAATGAAAATAGCATTCCCCATAAAAATGGGGATGATATAATCATTGCAACTAACCAGCTAATCACATCAGCAAACCAAGGATTAGTGTGGCTATCAACTTGAGGAAAAATAAAGGTATCACATAATTTGAAAATAATTGCCACGATAATGGCATTAGGAATAAAGCGTAGCATTACTTTTTGTAATATCGATTTTTGCCTTGTATTTGATTGTAATTTATAAATCGCAGCAGAGTATTGGCTTATCGTATGCTTAGTTTCTTCTGATAAGTTGGCATCAAGCTTTTTAGCAAGATGATCCGAGTAACGAATGAGATAGGGAGTCGTA